>JAFTTE010000046.1 GCA_017466905.1 Clostridia bacterium
ATTCTATTTGTAGGTCTTGGTCTTTTAGGTGGTAGCTATGCAAAAGCACTTACCAAAAAAGGCTTTGACGTAAAGGTAATAACCTTAAATCAGGACGATATTGATTATGCCGTGAGTGAGGGCTTTATATCGGGAGGTACTACAGAAATTGACCCTGATTTAATTGCAAACTCACAGCTTATAATATTTGCGCTTTATCCGCATACCTTTATAGAGTGGATAGAAAGTCACGGCAACCTTATAAAATCGGGCACCGTTGTAACCGATGTTACGGGCGTCAAGAGTTGTATAGTAGATAAAATACAGGATATGCTGCCCAGTGGTGTCGAGTTTATTGCGGCTCACCCTATGGCAGGTAAAGAAACCTGCGGCGTGCGTAATGCTGACGATGCGATTTTTAAAACCGCCAACTACATCGTTGTGCCCACCAACCGCAACACACCCGACGGCATAAGGCTGTGCTGTGATTTGGGCAGGGCGCTCGGCTTTAAAGATATATCGAGCCTTACCGCCGCTCAGCACGACCAGATGATAGCCTTTTTGTCACAGCTTACCCACGCGATTGCGGTATCGCTTATGTGCGCGAACGGCGACCCGAATCTTGTGCGTTATACAGGTGACTCGTTCCGCGACCTTACACGAATTGCAAATATCAATGACGAAATGTGGAGCGAACTGTTTTGGGCTAACCGCGAGGCGCTGCTTGGGGAGATGGACGGCTATCGCGAGGCTTTTGACAGGCTTTATGATACAATTAAAAACGGTGACCGCGAGGCTATGCGTGATATGATGAGGCTATCAAGCGCTCGCAGAAAAACATTTAACGAAGGTGAAAAACTGATATGAGTATGGATTTTAAACGGAAATTACCCATTCCGCAGGAGATAAAAAAGCAGTACCCCGTAACCGAAAAATTAGCCGCCGTAAAAGCGCAGCGCGACGCCGATATAAAGGCGGTATTTACGGGCGAGTCTGATAAGTTTTTGCTTATAATCGGACCTTGCTCTGCCGATAATCCCGAAGCCGTTATGGACTATATGGGCAGACTCAAAAGGGTGGCAGACGAGGTAGCTGACAAAATATTGATAATCCCACGCGTTTATACCAACAAGCCCCGCACTACAGGCGAGGGCTACAAGGGTATGCTGCATCAGCCAAACCCCGACGAAGAGCCCGATATGCTAAAAGGCATAATCGCTATTCGTGAGTTGCATATGAGGGCGCTTGCCGACTACGGCTTTACCTGCGCTGATGAAATGCTTTACCCCGAAAACTACCGTTATCTTTCGGATGTTTTGGGTTATGTTGCCATTGGCGCGCGCTCGGTAGAAAATCAGCAGCACCGTCTGGTTTCAAGCGGTATATCAATACCCGTTGGTATGAAAAACCCCACAAGCGGTGACCTCACCGTTATGATGAACTCAATAAAAGCGGCGCAGACTTCTCATACCTATCTTTATCGCGGCTGGGAGGTTACAAGCTCGGGTAATGATGCGGCGCACGCAATACTGCGCGGTTATATGGACTTTGCGGGAAGAAATATATCCAATTATCATTATGAAGATATTGCTCATCTTTGCGAACTTTATGAGGAATACGGACTTAAAAATCCGTCGGTTATTATTGATGCCAACCACGCAAATTCTTCTAAAAAGTATTTAGAGCAAATCCGTATTGCAAAAGACGTTGTTTACAGTCGCAATCATAACGACAATATAAAGCAGCTAGTAAAGGGTATTATGATTGAAAGCTATATCGAAGACGGTGCTCAGAAGATAGGCGAGCATATCTACGGCAAGTCTATTACCGACCCTTGTCTTGGTTGGGAAAAGACCGAAAGTCTTATTTACAAAATCGCAGACACTCTGGAGTGATTAAATGTTAGCGTTTATAATAGCACTGCTGTTTGGTACAGTGCAGGTATTACTTACCGAGCAGTTGATTTATGCGTTTAATAAAAGAGATAGCAAAAAGATATTGCTGTTTTTTGGTGCAAAGTTTTTGTCATACGGCTTGGGTATAGGTCTTGTTGTGCTTAAATTTGTATGGCACATAAGCCTCTTGCTTTGCGGCTTTGCAGTAGGTGTACCGATTACTGCGATAGGACTTTTTGTGTATAAGACGATATATAAAAAATAAGATAAGTTTGAATAAAATCGCCCACAGCACCGTTTTTTGTTCGGGGCGGTATCGCATACAGCACCACTCACGGCAAAACGGCACTGTGAACAATTTTCTTTCAAACTATGTTTATGCTTTGAAAGGAAAATATTTATGATAAAAATTAGTGTGACAACAGATAAAGAAGCACCTATTTTAGCCGAAATTCAACGCCTTGCGTTTTTGCCTTTGTACGAAAAATATCACGATGAAGGCAATCCCTGTCTTCGCGGTGTAGAGGATGTCGCAAACAGGTTAAATTCGCCATTCTTTCGTTATTTTACAATTTTTGAAGATGATAAAATTGTCGGTGGAGTGCTTTATAAATGCAATAGCAAAACACCGTTTATAGCGGGACTTAAAGACGGTGAATATTATCTGCAACGCATTTATATCAAACCCGAAAGACAGTGTAACAAAATAGCACAAAAGGCAATTTTGTTGTGCGAAAAAGAATTTAGCGATGCCACAGCCTTTTATGTTGATTTTCCTGAAGATTTGGTGAAAAATCAAAAATGCTATGAGGCGGCAGGCTTTTGCGATACGGGCAAAAGAATGGAAGCAGAGCCCGGTTTGGTGCTTGCTTGTTATGAGAAGAAACTTTAAATTTATTTTGTAGGGACCGGTATCGACTGTCCGTTTGAGATTGAAAGATTAAAGAAAAAATAATAAATAATAAAAAATGAGTTTTGCTATGCAAAACGATATATAACCGTTCGCCTATGGCGAACACCGAATTTATTCTTTATTATTTATTCTTTCTTATTTTGACTATGCGGATAGTAGGGAGTTGGTCCCTACTATGTGTTTATTAAGCTAAATTGCCGCGCTTGCGGCAGCGAAATTGCGAGCTGCGCTCACAGCTAAATTACACTTTGTGTAGCTAAATTAAATTCGCATTGTAGGGAACGACCTATGTGTCGTTCCGTTGCGGTCGGGCACACAGGCACCGACCCTACGCCAAAGGTCAATTTAGCTTGAGATACTCAAATTTAGCGTGTCGCAGACACATTTAGCTCGCAACAGCGAATTTAGCTTTTTGTAAACTTTTTATTTTTCAATTGACTTTAATACCCTGTTATTGTAAAATAATAATAAATATAATATATATATTATTGGGGGAGTTGTGTATGAAACCCGTTTACAAACGCATTTTGCTTAAGCTTAGCGGCGAGGTTTTGGCAGGTGAAAAGGGCACAGGCATTGACTTTGACAAGGTCACCGAGGTTTGCCAGAGTATCAAAGAATGTGTTGATTTGGGAGTCGAGATTGCCATTGTTGTAGGCGGCGGCAATTTCTGGCGCGGACGTAGTAGTGGAAAAATGGACCGCACAAGAGCCGACCATATGGGTATGCTTGCTACTACAATCAATTCACTCGCTCTTTGCGATACTCTCGAGCAGTTGGGCGTTACAACGCGCGTGCAGACCGCTATTGAGATGCGTCAGGTTGCAGAGCCCTATATCCGCAATAAAGCAGTCCGCCATCTTGAAAAAGGCAGGGTAGTAATCTTTGGTTGCGGCACGGGCAATCCGTTCTTTTCGACCGATACTGCGGCGGCTTTACGCGGAGCCGAAATCTGTGCCGATGTAATCTTTAAGGCGACCAATGTTGACGGTGTTTATGACTCAGACCCCAAGACCAATCCAAATGCTAAAAAGTATGATACCCTTACTCATCACGATGTTTTAGCTCAGGAGCTTCACGTTATGGACTCTACCGCTGCTTCACTTTGTATGGATAACGGTATAGATATACTTGTATTTAATCTTAATAATCCCCACAATATTGTTGATGCCGTATGCGGAAAGTCTATCGGCACATTAGTAAAATAATCTTTTAAGGAGAAACTTATGAACGAACTGATTAAAAATACCGAAGAAAAAATGAGAAAATCTATTGACGCTTTAGAGCGTGAATATAAGTCTATAAGAGCAGGCCGCGCTAATGCCGCTGTTCTTGACAGAGTTATGGTTGACTATTACGGTGTGCCAACACCTGTTCAGCAGATGGCGGCAGTATCTGTACCCGAGGCTCGCACATTGCTTATCGCTCCTTGGGATAAGTCTACCCTCAAGGATATTGAAAAGGCTATCCTTACTTCAGAAATCGGCATCAACCCACAAAACGACGGCACAAGTATTCGCCTTAACTTCCCTCCTCTTACAGAGGAAAGACGTAAGGATATCGTTAAGGATATCCGCAAAAAAGGCGAGGACGCAAAGGTTGCAGTCCGCAATCAGCGCCGTGACGCGCTTGATAAATTAAAGGCGCTTAAAAAGAACAATGCTATTACAGAAGATGACGAATCAAACGGAGAGAAAAAAATTCAGAATCTTACCGACAAGTTCTGCAAAGAAATTGACGAGCTTGCAAGCATTAAAGAAAAAGAAATAATGGAAATCTAAAGATATGCGGAGCGGATTTTTTAATCCGCTCTAATTGTCGCTTTTGAAAGAGGTTTTATATGGCTATCTTTAAAAAGAAAATCACCGAGCGAGTGCTACCCACACACATTGCCATTATTATGGACGGTAACGGTCGCTGGGCAAAAAAACGCTCGTTGCCCCGCACGGCAGGTCACGCGGCAGGCAGCAAAAACTTTAAAGACATTGCGCGCTACTGCAATAAAATAGGTCTTAAATATTTAACCGTTTATGCCTTTTCTACAGAAAATTGGAAACGTCCCAAAGAAGAGGTTGACAACATAATGAAAATCTTTAAAGAGTATCTTGAGGATGCCAAGAACTTTAAAGACGAAAATATTCAGGTGCAGTTTATCGGTGACCGCAGTGTGCTGGATGCTGACATACAGCGTCTTATGAAAGAGTCTGAGGATGCATCCGCTGATGCTACGGGACTTCACCTTAATATTGCTATAAACTACGGCGGTCGTGATGAGATTGTTCATGCCGTAAAAAATATAGTAGACAGCGGTGTTGATGCGAATGATATAACCGAGCAGACAATTACCGACAGTCTTTATACAGCGGGTCAGCCCGACCCCGATTTTATTATCAGGCCTAGCGGCGAATACCGACTTTCTAACTATCTTATCTGGCAGTCGGCGTATGCTGAATATTGGTTTTCAGACATTTTGTGGCCTGATTTTAAACCGAAGGATTTAGACCGCGCTATTGACGATTTTAATAAAAGAAACCGTCGTTTCGGCGGCGTATAAGGAGGAACTTTATGAAAAAACGTATAATTTCGGGCGTTGTAATGGGCGCTATTGTAGCGCTTGTGTTAGTATTTGGATTGAGTCTTAACAATTTGATTTTAACAACCTTTGTCGCTGTAGTAGCGGCATTAGGTGTAAACGAGCTTGTGGGAAACGCGGCAAAAATAGAAAATGCAGTCATTAAAATTCTTTCGGCTGTTTATACTGTTGTTATGGTATTTTTATTTAGCAATATAAATGAAAATATTTACAGGCTTAATCTTACCGATTATCAGTATCTGGATATTGATTCATTAATTGCGGCAATTGTAGCGTCAATTATTTATGTAATTATTTGCGCTGTTTTAATACTTGTACGGCAGGAAGAATTCGACCTTGCTAAAATTGCGGTTGTTTGCGGTATGCCGCTTATATATGCGTATGCATTTTCTACACTTGCGAGTGTTATAATTGCTACAGGCGGAATATACTATTTATTGCTGGTATTAAACTTTGCCTGTGTTTGCGATATGGGTGCTTACTTTGTGGGCGTTAGTATGGGTAAGACCAAACTTTGTCCCGAAATCAGTCCTAACAAAACGGTAGAGGGTGCTTTGGGCGGTATTATTTCAAGTGTTATAGCAACGCTTATCATTACACTTTGCTTTGGATATTTTAGCAAAATTTTACCCGCTATGCTTATAACAATTCCGCTTTGTGTTGTTGGTATGATTGGTGATTTATTTGCATCAATTATAAAGCGAAAGGTCGGAATTAAGGATTACGGCGATCTTATTCCAGGTCATGGTGGCATTCTTGACCGTGTTGACAGTGTGCTCTTTATAGCTCCACTTGTTTACGGCCTTATGACTTTGGGTGTTATTTAATGAAAAAACTAATAATATTAGGTTCTACTGGTTCTATAGGCACACAGGCACTTGATATAGTACGCGCAAACCCCGATAAATATACCGTGACTGCTTTGGCGGCGGGTAGTAATGCGGCATTGCTTGAAGCGCAGGCAAGAGAGTTTAAGCCTGTTGTTGTAGCGCTTTTTGATGAAAAGGCGGCAGATGACCTTAAAATAAAACTTGCCGATACTGATATAAAGGTTTTATCGGGCGCGGATGGTGTATGCGCGCTTGCGACTTCTGAGGGCGATATGGTGCTGAACGCGATAGTAGGTATTGCGGGACTGCGTCCTACGCTTGCTGCGATTGAGGCAGGCAAAACAATTGCTCTTGCTAACAAGGAAACCCTTGTAACAGGCGGCGAAATTGTAAACCGAAAACTCAAAGAAAAAGGTGTAAAGCTGCTTCCCGTTGACAGCGAGCATTCTGCAATTTTTCAGTCCTTACAGGGTGCGCCCTGCGGCTCGCTTAAAAAGATAATTCTTACAGCGTCAGGCGGTCCGTTTTTTGGAAAAACCCGTAACGAACTTCAGAATGTTACTGTAAAAGAGGCGCTTAATCACCCCAACTGGTCGATGGGCGCAAAAATTACCATCGACAGTGCTACACTTATGAATAAGGGACTTGAGGTTATTGAGGCGGTGCATCTGTTCGGCGTGCCGGCTTCACGAATTGAGGTTACTGTTCACAGACAGAGTATTTTGCACTCTGCGGTAGAGCTTTCTGACGGCGCGGTAATAGCTCAGCTTGGCACACCCGATATGAAGCTGCCTATTCAGTATGCGCTGACATATCCCGAGCGTGATATGTGCTTTGAAAGTCTTGATTTATTTAAAGTGGGTATGTTAACCTTTGAACGTCCCGATATGGATACATTCCGTTTGTTACCATTGTGTATAGAGGCGATAAATCGCGGCGGACTTTACCCCACAGCGATAAACGGTGCTAATGAAGAATCGGTAAAGCTTTTCTTGGAGGGTAAAATCAAGTTTTTGCAGATTGCGGAGCTTAATGAAAAAGCTATGAATATGTGCGAGAATAAATCTGATTTTACAGTCGAGGATATTTTTGCGGCAGATGCCGCAGCGCGCGCGGTTGTGCGTGAAAGTATATAATTTTTGTTTAGGTAGTGATTACAATTTCTGCAGTTTTAAATGTTCTTAACAGTATATGGCCTTATGCGGTGGCAATACTTTTGTTTCTAATACTTATTGTTATACACGAATTTGGTCATTTTATAGCGGCAAAGCTTTTGGGCGTTCGTGTAAATGAGTTTGCAGTAGGCTTTGGACCCAAGCTTTTTAAATGGGGAAAGGGCGAAACGAAATACGCTATAAATTTAGTGCCGCTTGGCGGTTACTGCGCTATGGAGGGCGAAGACGAGACCAGTTCCGACGACCGCGCCTTTTGCAACAAAAAGCCTTGGCGCCGCTTTCTGATTGTCGTTATGGGCGCTACCTTTAATCTTATTTTAGGCCTTGTTTTAATAGCAATTACTCTTATACCCGAAAAAAGTTTTCTCACTACTACAGTAGATGCTTTTCACGAAAATGCGGTAAGCGCACAGTACGGTCTGCAAGAAGGCGACGAGATTATAGAGGTAGACGGCAGAAAAATTTTTACTACCTACGATTTAAGTTACGCTTTCAGCAATATAGACGATGGCGCTATTGATATAACCGTAAAGCGTGACGGCAAAAAGGTAAGTCTTGATGGTGTTAAATTTAAAAGTGAAGAGATTGATGGCATAAACTATCTTACGGTTGATTTTTATGTTAAGGGTAAGGATAAAACAATTACCGGTTTTATAGGTCATACCTTTGATACTGCTATTTCAAACTGTGCAGTGGTTTACCGCTCGCTTATAGATTTGATTACAGGCAGATACGGCATAAGCGCTATGTCGGGTCCTGTTGGTGTTACGGTAGCTATCGGCACAGTAGCGAAACAGAGCCTTGGCGATTTGCTGCAGGTTATGGCACTTATTACCATAAATCTTGGACTCTTTAATTTGTTGCCGATACCCGCGCTTGACGGCGGCAGACTTGTGTTTATACTTTTTGAAATGATATTTAGAAAACCCGTACCGCAAAAGTACGAATCAATTGTTCACGCGGTAGGTATGGCGCTGTTGCTGCTTCTGATGGCAGTGATTTCTATAAAAGATATCTGGAATTTGATTGCAGGGTGATTTTATGTATACAAACTCTACAACTAAAAGAACATACGCAGGAAACCTTGCTATAGGTGGCGGCGCGCCCGTGAGTATTCAGTCAATGCTGTGCGCGCACGCTCACGATATCGAGGGCAATGTACGTCAGGCAGTTGCTTTGCAAGAGGCAGGCTGTGATATTGTACGCGTATCGGTGCCCGATATCGAAACCATTAAAACAGTTGAGGCTTTAAAGCAAAATATAACCATTCCGCTTGTAGCTGACATTCATTTTGATTGGCGGTTAGCACTCGAGAGTGTTGCTGTAGGTGTGGATAAGGTGCGTATAAACCCCGGCAACATAGGGGACGAAACCCGCGTTAAAGAAGTAGCGCGCGTTTGCCGAGAAAAAAACATACCGATAAGAATTGGTGTAAACTCGGGTTCTTTGGAAAAAGAAATATTAGCGAAGTACGGTTCTGTTACGTCCGAAGCTATGGTAGAGAGCGGACTGTATCATATATCACTTTTAGAAAAATACGATTTTGATAATATTGTTTTGTCGCTTAAATCATCTGACACAAAGCGTATGTATGATGCTTATGTAAAGGCGGCAGAGGTTTGCCGCTATCCGTTGCATCTGGGTGTTACCGAGGCGGGTACCGAAAATATGGGTGTTATAAAATCCGCTGCGGGTATTGGCGGACTGCTGCTTCGCGGTATAGGTGACACACTGCGCATATCCCTTACGGACGAGCCTGTGCGTGAAGTGTATGCCGCGCAAAAGCTGCTTAAAGCATTGGGTATAAGAAACGGCGGTATAAAATTTGTATCCTGTCCTACTTGCGGCAGAACCGAAATTAATCTTATAGGTCTTGCAAAGCAGGCGGAAGAGCGTTTTGCAAATATAGATAAGGATATAACTGTTGCAATTATGGGCTGTGTTGTAAACGGCCCTGGTGAAGCCAGTGTCGCCGATATAGGTATTGCGGGCGGTAAGGATTGCGGCGTTATATTTAAGGACGGTAAAATTCTTTACAACAAGGTGCCCGAAAATAAACTTTTAGATTTGTTAGAAGAAGAAATAAACAAGATGTGAGGAATATAAATGTACTCTTTTGGGGAACTGTTTGATAAATATTTGAGCGCAGAAACGCTTGAAATATTCAGCAGTGCAGAGATTGGTGAGTGTAAATTAAATAGTGAAAACCGCAGTCTTAATTTAAGATTATGCAGTGATATATACATACCTCACGCAAAGGTAAATACCTTTCGTGAGGAGATTAAGCACGCATTAAGGCTTGAAAATGCTGCTGTTGAGATTGCGTTTGCAAGCAATGCTTTTTGCACAGAGGCTATAGAGGATATTGTTGCAGAAATTCGCGCTAAAAATATAATCTTTAACGGATTTTTTAACAAGGCGCAATATGCCCATGAAGACAGTGATTTAAAAATCACATTAAAATACG
>JAFTTE010000047.1 GCA_017466905.1 Clostridia bacterium
AAGGTTAGCAACCGTTTCGCCACCGTTAATGTAAAACGCGTCTATGCCGTCGGCTACTTTAAAATACTCGTGATTTGTACCTACAACTACATCACCACATTTGAGTTCATCCCTGCTCAAAGCAAATATCTGACCCGGGTCAGTAATTATGTATGGGTTGCTTTCTGAGTTTGGCTGTGTAGAATCAAGAAGCTCAACGGTAGTGACCTTACCGCTGTAAGATACTGCGTTGATTTCCTTGGTTTGTACTACAGGCAGTACCTGATAACCCTCTTTTGCTTCACCGCAAAGAGAGCATACTGCGCTGCTGTAAACCTCATAGCCGTTAGTATCGTCGGTATAAACGGGTGTGCCGCTTGCCTGATATTCGTGCTCACAACTGACAGAGAACACACCGTTAGTACCATTAAATTCAGTATAGTTTACTTCATACAAACTACTGAAATCAAGGTCACTGAGTGTGATGTCGATATTACTGGTAATGCCTGTTGTGAATACAAAGTCAAGCTTGAACGTAAGTGTGGTATAAATCACCGAGTTATCGCTTGCATCGGTTAAGTTAAATAAAACAACACCGTCAAGCACATCGATACTGATGTTATCGCCATCATTAAGTGTGCTGTCAAGCGATACTGCAACCGATGAATACCAACTGTCAGTATTATCGATTGTAAAGACACCTGATATCATACCGTCGGGCACAGTGAATTCAACCGTAGCAGTAGCCGCGGTATCATTTTTATTGCACTGAGCGCCGGTTATGACATACGAGGGATTTTCCGCTGCATTTACGGTCATAAGACAACCGAAAACAGTGGTTGCGCAAATTGCTAACGTAAGAATTACGGATAGCAATTTACTGAGTGATTTCTTTGTCATAATCTCTCAATCTCCTTTTATAAACATTAGAGTATTATAATTTTTCTGACTACCATGTCAGAAGCGGGAACTGTGTCGGAATTTGCTCTCCTATGATAGGAGAGGGTATTGTATGAAATACAATACGGGCGAACCCGACAAATATACTACTTTATAATAAATAATACCAACCTGTATGTCAAACCAATTTGGACGTTTAGTTTATTTACTTTTATTAATAGTTTATATTTTTACATTTAAGAATTTGTGGTTTTTTACACAAAAATCCCAAAAGCAAAAAGCTTTTGGGATTTTACGTATAAAATAGTTATTTGTTTTTTAAAACTATGTTTTAGATATATATTCCGTTGTTATATTTGGTAGGCAAACCCTCACGATAGATATGGGAATCGTTTGAAAGGGTAAGTATTTTTGGCAACACGTAACCGTCACGCTCGGGAAACTCTATAACCGTGATACCTGTATGTGTCATATCAAAGCGCGTGCAGAACGTAGGATATGGTATCAACGATATTATGCTCAAAAACAAAAGTCCAAAGCCCTGATGCGCAAAAAGAGCAATTCTTTTGTTACCCTGAAGGCTTGACTTATACATACCCTTTTCTTCATCGTATGTAAAACCAAGCTCTGACAAAAATGCAAATGCTTTGCGGCTGGTTTGCTCTATCCCCTCTTTAAAGGTCATATTGGAAAAATCGGGATGATCATACCATTTTTGACCCAAATCAACAATTTCCTTTGAGGCAAATTTTTCTATGTATCTTTGCTGATGAAATACCCAGGATTTTGCACCGTTACCGTTATCTACAAAGAAATGTCTGGCAGGATGCATCTCGTGACACCAATCAAGCGGTATTGCTTCTTTTCCAACAATTTCACAGGTTGGCTTTGCCGTGAGCATCGCACGGTCTGACGTAGAAGCATAAATTTCATCTATACCGTATTGCGACAGTCTTTTTGCAGCTGCTTCTGCCTGACGCTCACCCAGTGGTGTTAGACTGTCAGGATTATAAATCGGATCTCCGTGTCGCACATAATATAAAAGCATATTTTTTCTCCTTTTTTAAATTCTTGCAGCACCGCTTTTGCGCGCGGCGTCTGCTACAGCCGACGCTACGGTGGTGGCAATTCGCTTGTCAAAAGCCTTAGGTAAAATATATTCAGCACTTAGCTCGTCTTCGCTTACGAGTGATGCGATAGCATGGCTTGCCGCAGTAAGCATTTCCTTGTTAATATCGGCGGCTCGCACATCAAGCGCGCCACGGAATATACCCGGGAAAGCAAGCACATTGTTTATCTGGTTAGCAAAATCAGACCTGCCTGTGCCAACTACTGCCGCACCGCCAGCGAGAGCCTTGTCTGGCATAATCTCGGGCACGGGGTTTGCCATTGGGAATACTATGGATTTTTCTGCCATAGAGGCTATCATTTCTTGGCTTACAATATTCGGTGCAGACACGCCTATAAATACGTCTGCCCCTGACATAACATCAGCAAGACAACCTTTTTCGCGGTTGGGGTTTGTGATTTTTGAAAGCGCGATGTGTGCATCACTCAAATCCTGCATACCCTCGTAAATTGCGCCACACTTATCACACATTATAAGATTTTTAAGTCCTAAATCCAATAGATGCTCACCGATAGCAGTGCCTGCGGCTCCTGCGCCGTTAATAACGCATTTAATATCTGCAATATTTTTGCCCACAACCTTTAACGCGTTAATTAGTGCTGCAGCAACCACAACGGCGGTACCGTGTTGATCATCGTGGAAAACAGGAATATCGCAAATTTCTTTAAGCTTGCGTTCAATTTCAAAGCAACGGGGTGCGGCAATATCCTCAAGATTTATTCCGCCAAAAGAGCCCGACAGCAGATAAATTGTGCGTACAATTTCATCAATATCCTGTGTTTTTATACAAAGCGGAAAGGCATCTACCCCTGCAAACTCTTTAAACAGCACGCATTTGCCCTCCATAACGGGCATACCTGCCTCGGGTCCTATATTGCCAAGACCAAGCACTGCAGAGCCATCGGTTATAACAGCTACCAGATTGCTGCGGCGGGTAAGCTCGTAGGATTTGTCAATATCCTTTTGTATCTCGAGACAAGGCTCGGCAACACCAGGCGTGTACGCAAGCGACAGAGAGGTGCTATCAGTAACGGGGGTACGTGACACAACCTCTATCTTACCCTGCCATTCATAATGCTTTTTTAGTGATTCCTGTTTTATATCCATTAAAACACTCCAATATTAGTTTTTGGCTTTCTTGTAATAGCCCACATAAACGGTATCGCAAGAAGCGGAAAAACCGCGCCTGACAGTATACCGATTTTCATAGCAAGCTGTTCCACGCTAAGCGACAACTGCGAAGCAAAACTGCTGAGCGCAGGATTTGCTATTGCCGCATCGGTAACCACACCTAAAAGCTGCGGTCCGATTGCCGCACCAAAGTCACCGCCCGAAGCCATCATAGCAAATATAAACACACCGCCCGACTTGAAGCTTTCAGACGACACAAGTATGCTGCCCGGCCAGAGCATAGACACGCAAAAGCCTGTAAATGCGCAAGCCAAAAGCCCTATTGCCGCTATGTCTGTAAAGGCGGCTATTACGTAGCATAAAAACGCGCCGACAGAACCGAGCACTAAAACCCTGCCAATATTTTTACCCCTTGCGGCATAAAGTGAGCGACCGAGTCCTAACGCTACCGCAAAAAGCGACATTCCAAGCAGGTCGCCCCATACCTTTGGTATGCCGAGTGACTGCTCTAAATATGCCGAGCACCACTGTGTCATTGTGACCTCTGCCGCGCCGCCGAAAAAGATTGCGATTACACACAGCCACAGCATTTTATTTTTCAGAAACGCTACCGCGCCCGATACCTTTTCGAGTGTGGCAATCTGCGGCATACCCGTGGAGGTGAATAAAACTATTGATGATATCGGCACCAGCATAAACAGCAATGCCAGATACTGCCAATTTTCACTGCCAAACGCAAGTAAAAATAAGGTTCCTACAATTATAACACCTACGATTCCCCATGCGTATGTAGAGTGAAGCTTGCTAAGCTCGCGGTCGGGGTCGTCCGACGGAACAGAAAGGATCACAGGATTTGCCAAAACCTCATTAAATCCGCTTGACGCCGAAAAAATTATCGTACCCAAAACAAGACCTATGTACACGTGATCTGGAAACACAAATGGAAAAATCGCATAAACGCCAAGTCCTATTGTAACAAGGACCGGTATCAGCCTTACGGTTTTTTCAATATTAAATTTGTGAGGAAAGAATGACAGTAATAAATCGACTGTTAACTGTGTTACAAAATTAATAAGTACCAGCAGCCCTAACTGCGTGTATGATATTCCGTAAAGGGTACGGAATGTTACAAACAGCAGTGGTGACAGACATGCCACCACCGACATTGAAACATTCGCAGTATATGCCGCCCATTTAAGACGGGTGTAGTTTATTTTCATTATTCTAACCCCAAAAGTTTTTGTGCATTTTTATGTGTGATTTTGTCCATATCGTTATCATTAATACCCAATGAACCCAGCAGACGCATCTCCATATCGGCGGTATGCCACGGCGTATCGGTACCAAAGAGCATCTTGTCGGGTGTGTGAAGCTCCATAATCTTTTCGGCATAGTATTTAGGCATCATAGAATAACCAAACGACACATCAAAATATATATCCTTGCCGCAAAGATGCGAAATTACCGCCTCGTTGCAATTAACACCGCCCCAATGAGCCGCTACAACAGGTGAGTCAAACCACGAAAGCGCCTTTTCCATCTTTTCGGGTGTAGCGCCATAAGGCGGCGCAAAGCCGTAGTCAAACCCCGCGTGGAAAACGGTGATAAGACCAAGCTCAGATATCTTTTTATAAAGCGGTTTTAGTCGTTCATCATCTACATTAAAGCCCTGATAATCAGGGTGCAGTTTTACACCTACAAGTCCCATAGCCTTTATACGCTCAAGCTCGTCTAGTGCATCATCACTAAATGGAAAAACCGAGCCAAAGGCAAAGATATCTTTACCATTGTTAGTAGAAGCGGCAAAATCGTTTACACTTTTTTGCTGGTGAGCGTTTGTTGCGATATTAAGCACAACCGATATGTCCACCCCACCTTTTTGCATAGACTGCTTAAGTCCGTCTACCGTGCCGTCGGTATAAGGCTGAAGTCCGCCTGAAACAAAGGCAAGCTTTTCTATCGCGCGACCTGCTATTTTATCGGGAAAACAATGTGTGTGAAAATCTATAAGCATTTTTTAACCTCTTTTTCAGTGATGCTTTTAGTATCACCAAATACAATAAATATATAAATTCGGCGTAGCAGAAAATCTGCCCGCCGAGTTTTTCAGAACTTAGTGTGCCTTGCGCCATTCGTCAGCCTTTTCTGCCGATATTCTTTTGATGTTTTCGGTGGGGTAAATTGAATCCTCGCCACCGTTTACATACAGAAAATATTTACCGCTTTCGGTAACGTAAAGGCTTTCTTCATAACCGTCGGTATCTCCAAACGCGCCGTATGTATGCTTCTTGATAAGCGCTGCAGTTTCGGTATCATATTCTACCTTGCAAATAATCTTTTTCATATTTTTTCTCCTTTGACTTTTTCGTATATATTATATATTGTAGATATAAAAATTTCAACTATAAATTGCACACAAAATAAAACCCCGAAAAGCTCGGGGTTTTGCTCTTTAGAGTGAATTTTCTTTTGTATATTTAATAAGCTCGTCAACTGTAGTGAAGGCAAGACCAACCACGGTATCTGCCGCGCCGTAATAGATTGCAATTCTGCCTGTATCGGCATCGCAAAGCGCAGATACGGGGAATACAACGTTTGGCACGTCACCTGCAGTCTCATATATTTCGCGTGGATTTAAGATATAGTACTTTGTGCGGTAAAGTACTTTTGTGGGGTCATCACGGTCAAGTATTGCAGCACCTGCATAATAGCAAAGACCATTGCAAGTACCTCTTACGCCGTGATAAATCATAAGCCAACCTTCGTCGGTTTCAATAGGTGTTGGGCCGCCGCCAACCTTATATCTCTGCCAACCGCCTGCAGGCTCCATAACAAGACGATGCTTACCCCAGTAGGTCATATCGGGACTCTCACTGTAGTAAATACTACCATTGCCTGGTGTTCCGTGACCGGGGTCAGAAGGACGTGAGAACATAACGTATTTATCGTTTATCTTGCGTGGGAACAACACGCCGTTACGGTTGTATGGTAAAAATGCATTTTCCATATGATAGAATTTTTCAAAATCATCGGTATATGCCATACCGATTGTGGGATCCCAGTTTTTTGTACCTGTGCACCAGATTATGTAATATCTGCCATCAATTTCACAAACACGTGGGTCATAGCCATATTCATAAGGCACACCCTCGATTGTATTTTCAAATTTAATGGGCTCGTCATTTATCTCCCAATGAAGACCGTCTTTACTTTTACCTGTGTGAAGCAGTGGTAAAAAGTCTCTGCGGTCACAGCGGAAAACACCACGGTACTCGTCGCCGTAAGGCACTACCGAGCTGTTAAACAAACTGTTAGCACCCTTAATATCTTTGTATGAAAGTATAGGGTTCTCACTATATCTCCAAACGGGCTCGTCGCAACCCTCGGGTCTGTCCTGCCAAGGCATATTGGGTAATGATTTTCCGTTAATTACTTTTGCCATAATGTCAGCTCCTTTAAATGTTTTTAATGGCTAAATCTAATATACTATATTTTGGCAATAAAAGCAAGAAAAAATCAACCCCGAAAAAGTGTTCTTTCGGGGCTATGTTAATTAAAACGAATTTTTCTTTGTGAACTCTACAAGGTCGTCAACTGTGGTGTGCGCCATACCTACAACTGTGTCAGCCGCGCCGTAGTAGATTGTGATTCTGCCTGTGTCTTTGTCGCAAAGAGCGGCACAGGGGAATACAACGTTAGGCACGTCGCCAACGCACTCATAAAGCTCACGCGGGCTTAATATGTACTTTTTAGAGCGGTAAAGCACCTTTGAGGGATTTTCAAGGTCAAGCAGTGCGCTACCTGCATAATAACAAAGTCCGTTACAGGTCTTTTTAACACCGTGATAGATAAGCAACCAACCCTCATCGGTCTCAATTGGGGTAGGACCACTGCCCACCTTGCAGGACTGCCATCCGCCTTTGGGTCCCATAACAAAGCGATGGTGTCCCCAAAATTCCAGATCTTTACTCTGACTGCAATGAATGCTACCAACTGTGGGTAAATTTGGCGCCATTGGACGAGTAAGCATTGTATAGTAACCGTTTATCTTACGTGGGAATAATGAGCCGTTACGGTTGTATGGTAGGAATGGATTTTCCATAAGATAGA
>JAFTTE010000004.1 GCA_017466905.1 Clostridia bacterium
TACAGGGACAAAAAGACACTGCTTAAAGCAGTGTCTTTTTGCGTTTAAATTGTAGGAGAGACCGCACGTCCTCCGTTATTTGTTTAGTTACTAAGCTTATAAGAAAGTGTCATCAAGCTATCGCCAAAGTGAATATTCTCAACCTCTACCTCTGGGTGTTCAAGTGCAATATCATAGTGGCTGAAATTCAAAAATCCCTTTACGCCAAGCTTTATAAGCTGGTCGCAAATTTCTTTTGAAGCCTCTTTTGGTATGCAAAGTATAGCTGCGCGTGGCATATTTTCACGGCAGAATTCATCTAATGTAGATATGTGTCTTATCGGTACATTGCGCACCATCTGACCTACAAGAGATTCCTTTGCGTCAAACATACCTATAAGGTGAAAACCCTTTGACTCAAAATTTATATAGTGGGCAATGGCGCGTCCTAAGTTGCCCACACCTATCAATACCGCATTTTGCGGACGGTCCAAACCCAATATCCTTGCAATTTCGCCCTGAAGCAATTCTATATTATATCCGTAGCCCTGCTGACCGAATTCGCCAAAGCAGTTAAGGTCCTGCCGTATCTGGCTGGCTGTAAGGTGCATACGCTCTGACAGCTCGCGGGACGATATGCGGGTCAGTCCCTCTTTTTTTAGTTCGCCCAAAAATCTGTAATAGCGGGGAAGCCGATTGATTACAGAATTTGAAATACCTGTTGGATTCATTACTATATGCCTTCTTACTGTTAAAAAGATTGTTAAAAAATTGAACAAGTCTATTGTAAATAATTTTTTAAAAAAAGTCAAGAAAAAACACTTGACAAATAAAAATTGTCGTGTATAATAAAACTGTAAAAAGTAGTAACGATTACTACTTTTGAGAAAGAGGTGAGTTATGGCAAACTATTCAAAACAGCGCGAGGCAATACTTCACGAATTGCAAAACCGCTGCGATCACCCCACAGCCGCACAGGTTTATGAGGGTGTACGGCGGGTGATACCCAATATCAGTCTTGGCACGGTTTACCGTAACCTTGCTGCTCTCGTCGAAAGCGGTGAAATATTAAGCGTCGCAGTCGGCGACGGTAAAGAGCACTTTGACGGCGACAAGAGCTTTCACCTGCATCTACACTGCAAATGCTGTGGCGCAATAATTGATTCACGCGTAAACGATGAAAAAATTAAAGGCATTGCCGAATTTGACGGCTTTACCCCCGAAAACAGCGTATGCGTGGTATATGGATTATGTAAAAATTGCAATAAGCAATAAAATAAATTAAAAATTATTTAAAATTTTGGAGGAAAAATTTTATGAAAAAGTATGTATGTTTAATCTGCGGTTATGTTCACGAAGGCGACTCTGCTCCCGATGCTTGCCCTATCTGTAAGGCTCCTGCAAGCAAGTTTGAAGAGCAGTCAGGCGAAAAGACCTGGGCTGCCGAGCACGGTGTAGGTATTGCAAAGGGTGTAGATCAGAGAATTATCGACGGTCTTCGCGAAAACTTTAACGGCGAATGTTCAGAGGTTGGTATGTACCTTGCAATGTCACGTGTGGCTCACCGTGAGGGTTATCCCGAAATCGGTCTTTACTGGGAAAAGGCTGCGCTTGAAGAGGCAGAGCACGCTGCAAAGTTTGCAGAGCTTCTCGGCGAAGTACTTACCGACTCAACAAAGAAAAACCTTGAAATGCGTGTAGACGCTGAAAACGGCGCAACAAAGGGTAAGTTTGAGCTCGCAAAGCTTGCAAAAGAGCTCGGTCTTGACGCTATCCACGACACCGTTCACGAAATGGCTCGCGACGAAGCTCGACACGGTAAGGCATTTGAGGGCTTGCTCGCCAGATATTTTGGTTAATTAAACACGCTGGGCGGCTATACTGCCGCCCTTATTTTTAAAAAAAGGGTGATATTTATGTTAGATAATAAGGTTATAGAATTACTCAACGACCAGATAAATAAGGAATTTTACAGCGCATATCTTTATCTTGATATTGCAAACTACTATATAGATAACGACCTTGACGGCTTTGGTAACTGGTATACCATACAGGCGCAGGAGGAGCGCGACCACGCTCTGCTTTTCTTGAAATATTTACAAAGCAATGGCGTAAAGGTTACACTTAAGGCGATCGACCAACCCGACAAGGTGTTTGGCAGTCACATTGACCCACTGCTTGCAGGCGCCGAGCACGAGCGTTATGTAACAAATTTAATTCATACCATTTATGATGCGGCTTATAGTGTAAAGGATTTCCGCACAATGCAGTTTTTGGATTGGTTTGTAAAAGAACAGCTTGAGGAAGAGGAAAACGCCGATAAGCTTATAAATAAGTATAAAATGTTTGGCGACGACCCCAAGAGCCTGTATCTTTTGGACCAAGAACTTGCAACACGTGTTTACACAGCGCCAAGCCTTACGCTGTAATCAATGCATAATTAACGCAAACTTCGTTTGCGTTATCGATATAAATCTCTTGCGAGATTTTTGATATATAGCTTTGCTATTCGATATGCACTCAGTGCTCGATATGTTTGGCAAGCCAAACGAGATTTATATCATATCGGGTTTGTATCACAAACATATCGATTTTGCTGCCAAGCAAAAATATCGAATTGAGCGCAAGCGAAATATATCGACAATGCACAATCAACTAACACGAAAGCACCTGCTATAGAGGTATAGCGGGTGCTTGAATTTTGTTACAAATTTGTTGCTTGACAAAACGCACTATCCGCTATAGACTGAAATAAAGGGAGGCAGGTTATGAAAAGGATATTAAGTTTTATTGTTGTTCTGAGTTTAGCTTTTTCATTGTGTGCATGCGCGGATATTGGCAAAACTGACGATTATCGTAAGTTTAAGAACATTTACGCTTCTTACGAAGACGGTAAGCAATATACAAAAGAAAAACTGTATAATCAAGCGGGAGAGCCAGATTATCCTGCAGCTGAAAAGCTTTTTGATGAAAGCACAACCAAATGGCAATATGATTTTTATGAATTGCCTGACCCCGCCAATCCATATAAATTGGTTGTAGAATTTGATGAAGACGGAAATGTTACAGAAATGTCGTTTGAGGTAATTCCCGGCGGCTGATGGTGGTTTTTTTATAGATAAATTTAAAGGGAGGCATTAATATGATAAGTTATATATTTAAAAACAAAACCAAAAACATACTGATGATTGTTTTTACGGTTCTTTATATTATAAGTTCGGATTTTTTTACAGGATTTTATTATAGCATAACACGTCAAATCCCAATATCTTTTTACGAGATTTCAGGTGTTGTGGCGTTTGCGCTTATTCTGGTGTATATGTTCACTCTTAAAAGACAATATCGGCTTAAGGAATGGTTATTCCCAGTGGCGTTTGCCATTTTGACGGCAATGTCTATTTATTCATTGGTCACCAACATTGTTTATCATATAACGTCTCAGCAGTATCATTATTTTATGTATTATGAAAGTATAACAAGCTACGCATCGTATGTGTTTGCGATTATCGCCTATGTTTTTTGCTTTATCGGCTCGATTAAAAATTTTAAAAACGATGTGTTTTTAAAAATCGGCGTTATTATAAAAATAGTCGGTACGGTTCTGACTACGGTAATTGCGGTGATAATGGAATTTATTGCTATGGGCGGAATGGAATATTTTGAAAACATTGATGAAACTTACCGAACTTATGTATATGGCTCGATGTTTCAGACCGTGGTTAAATGGATTTTGTCACTGTTTTTCTTTGTGGGCATTTTGCTTCTGACCTCAAATAAAAAGAGTGAATATATCGATATAACGCCTTATGTTGAAGAAAGAAAAGCCAAAAAAGAGGCTAAAAAGGCGGCAAGGCTTGAGGCAAAACAGCAGGAAGAAGCCAAACTTAACGCGCCCGTGCCAGAAATACCCGACGGCTCCTGGCGCTGTATGGCTTGCGGAAAAATTTTGCCCGACAGCGAAAACAAATGTGATTGCGGATACAAAAAGTAAAAATTAAAATGACGAGGGTTTTCCTCGTCATTTTTTATAAACAAATTTTGAGACAACCTCGCAATGCGGTGTGCGGGGAAACAGATCTACGGGGGTGTATTCCTGTAGGCTATAACCCAAGCCTTCCAAAATTACCGTATCGCGCGAAAGTGTTGCGACATCACAGGAGACATAAACTATTGTCTGAGGCGAGAAGTCGTTTGCTACGGTTTTTAGCAACGCCTCTTCACAGCCCTTTCGTGGCGGGTCGAGAATTACAACATCTGCTGAAATGTTTTCGTGTTTTAATTGCTCTGCAGCGCGAGCGGCGTCACCGCATATAAACCGTGAATTGTTGATACCGTTTTCACGGGCATTAATATTGGCATCGCACACAGCGGCTTCCACAATTTCGACACCTATAACGCTTCTTGCTTCGCGCGCCATAGAAAGACCTATTGTGCCAGCGCCGCAGTAAAGGTCAAGAATATTTTTGCCCTGAGGCTGCGCATATTCTGCGGCTTTTTTATAAAGCCGCTCTGCCATATCATGATTTACCTGATAAAAAGAGTGGGGAGATATGCGCACCTTTACACCGCATAAAACATCATATATGTATTCGCGCCCCGAAAGCAGAATGTTTTTGTCGCCCAGAACAACATTGGTCTTTTTTGTATTAACATTTAAAATAACACTTTTTAAACTGTCACCTAAAGCGTCTTTTAATTTTTTAACAAGCGTGTCACTTTGCGGTAGACTGTTTCCGTTTATAACAATACCAACCATCAATTCATCTGTGTTTTTGCCATAGCGCAGATAAAAGTGACGTAGCAGCCCCGTGTGAGTTTCTTCGTTGTAAACAGAAATGTTATACTCTCTTACAAAAGAGGTAAAGACGTCTCCTGCTTTATAAAACACTTCAGGATGTAGCAGACAGTCACCACAGGGAATACTTCTGTGGGAGTGGCGCGAATAAAAGCCAAGCTCGCCTCCCACGGACACAGGATAAAGCGCTTTATTTCGGTAGCGGTCAGGGGAAGTGGCGCAAATTATCGGTTGAGGATCAAGGTCTGTCTTACCAAGGCGATGCATGGTTTGCATAACGCGGTTTTGCTTCAATTCGGCTTCACTTTTATAGTCTATATGGCGAAAAGCGCAGCCGCCGCAACGCGTAAAAACACCGCAATCGGCATTGGTGCGGTGCTTTGATGGGGATATTATTTCTTCTGTTTTTGCAAAAGCGTAGTGCTTTTTTACCTTTAAGACACGAGCGGAAATCACATCGCCTACAGCGGTGAGCGGCACAAAAACAGCCATGCCTTCATATTTGCCTATGCCGCTGCCGTCGTGTGAAATATCGGTTATGGAAAGATGGATTATATCATTCTTTTTCATATCAGTTTTCAAAATTAATAAAGTTTTGTTCAAGCGAGCCTTCGTCAAAAAGTGAATAACCGCGTCGGCAGTCATATCCAAAGGTATCGTCTGCATTAAGCGGAATTTCGTTAATTACAACGGTATCATCGTTAAGCCACAGCGCATCTACATCATCAATTCCCGTTTGCCAGAAAATGTTATGACTTGTGTCGTCACTTACAATCTCGCCCCTTATCGCAACGCCGAGATTATTTTCAACAACATATATATTCATAACCTTTTCGCCCGACGGAGAAACGGTTGATTTTTGAAGCGTACCTATCGGAAGCTCTGAAATATCTGTAAAAAGGCTTCCCTTTACCGCAAATCCAAGTTCGATAATGACAACAATCGCGGTAATAACATATAAAATTTTAAAGCCAATATTTTTCATAAAAACACCTTTTCTTTGACTCTTGGCAGCCTAAATTTCGTCGGTGCTGTAGCTTGGAGCAACACTTGCGTTGAAGCGCTCAACATCACGGTTGTATGCCGTTATGGCGAATCTGCAATGAACGCTGTATGATGTCGCAAAATAGGGCAGTGTAAATATCAGCGGGGCCACCAACATTGACAGTAAAATCCAGCCTGCAAAGCTGAGTGCCAGTCCAAAAAAGTCGCCGCCCGTACGTTTTGAAATTATTGTAGACATATTAACCGCTTCGGCGGGATCAATATCATCATTGGCGACAAAAATGAAGGGCGAAAGATAATATTTAAGCATAACAAACACAAGAGCAAACGAAGCTATAACAACAATAAAAGAATTAAGCGCCCACAAATTTGATGTCCATATGGGGATAGAAATATCAAAAAGCGAATAAAGCTGTTCGCTTGAGAGCAACCATACTATTATGCAAGGTGAATACAAAACCAAAATCGCAAAAACGAGACGTATGCTCAATAAGAATGCAAAGTGAAGCGCGCGTTTATATTCATAAGCGCTTGAAAAAAACTTAAAAACCACAAGAATGCTATCGTTTTGCTCACACAGCAGCCTGTGAAAATAGTAAAGAAGACCAAAAAGCAGAGGCATCGCCACAAAGACTGTAAACGCGATAAGCACAAGAACGTATCCGACTATGCCCGAAAAAATGGAAGCCAATGAGGCAACAAGCTCACCTGCAAACAAGGCAAAAATAAATACACAGCTTATAGCTACCGAGTGTAAAAAGCGGTTGCTTAAAGCGGATTTTGCTTTTTGTTTAATAATAGGACTTGGTGCTAACATGATAAATCACTCCTTTGATGCTTCTTGATATATATATTATCAAAAATGTGATGCGAAAATATTACAGAACTTTTAATTTTGCGTAGGCTGCCATAAGTTTTTTTGTTCCCACACCGTCAAACGCAATCTCAAGCAAAGTATCATTGCCCATAGGGGATACCGATAGAACTAAGCCAACACCAAAGGTTTTGTGCTCTACGCACTGACCTGCCGAATACTCACAAGCGGGTGAGCTGACTGTCTTTTTGGCGGCAGAGTAACTGCCAAACGAGGTCGGTTTATTGCTGTAAGAGGGGGTGGGACGGTTAGCGCGCGGGGTGTAATAGCTCTCCTCATAGCCGTAGGAACGGCTGTATGACATCTGAGGTGCTACCGCCTTCACATTGCAATACTCGTCAGGTATTTCTTTTAAAAACCGTGACGGCAAATTTCGGTTGGTAGAGCCAAAAACCATACGCGTTACGGCATTACTTATAGTAAGCTGACGCTTTGCGCGGGTTATAGCAACATACATAAGACGTCGTTCCTCTTCAATTTCAGATTCGCCGCCGTAAATTGATTGATTGCCGGGGAAAATACCCTCTTCAAGACCGATAAGGAATACTTTTTCAAACTCAAGTCCCTTTGCTGAATGAATGGTCATAAGTGTTACCTTATCTTCACTTTCGTTCATGGCGTCAATGTCGCTTACGAGTGCAATTTCTTCAAGGAATGCTGATAACGTAGGCTCATCGTTTTCAAGCTCATACTGCTTTACATTGTTTACAAGCTCATCTACGTTCTGAAGTCGATCTGAATTTTTAGGGTCGGAATCGGTCATAAGGCTTACACGGTAGCCGCTTTTATCTAAAACCGATGTCAGCAACTCGCTTATAGGCAGTTCATCAACAACCGCGGAAAGCGATTTGATCATAGAGCAAAAGTCCTTAAGCTTTGTAGCCGCACGATTAAGCGGCGCAAATTGATCTGCGCTGTCAAGCACTTCGAAAAGGCTGAGACCCAGCTGTGAGGCAATTTCTGCGGCGTGGTTAAGCGTTGTATCGCCTATGCCACGTTTGGGCTCGTTTATAATACGGCGAAGACGGATGTCGTCGTGGTTGTTGTTTATAAGGTTTAAATATGCCAAAACATCACGAATTTCTTTTCGTTCATAGAAGCGCATACCGCCAATTACTCGGTAGGATATACCGCTTCGGGCAAATACGTTTTCTATGGAAGCAGATTGCGCGTTCATTCGGTAAAGCACGGCGTGATCAGAAAAACGCGCACCGCTGCGCACACTTTCAAGTATGCGGTCGGTAACATATCGCGCCTCGTCGCGCTCATCTGCGGCAGTATAAATATTTATAAGCTCGCCGTCGCCCTTATCAGTCCATAAGTTTTTACCCTTCCTGCCGCGATTGTTTGCAATTACTGCGTTGGCGGCGTTCAGAATATTGCCTACCGAACGATAGTTTTGTTCAAGGCGGATAACGCGGGCTGATTCGTAATCGTCTTCAAAGTTAAGTATATTTTCAATGGTAGCGCCGCGAAAACGATAGATGCTCTGGTCGTCATCGCCCACAACGCAAATGTTGCCGTGAACCGAAGCCAAAAGACGCACCAATTCATACTGCGCGTGGTTTGTATCCTGATATTCGTCTACCATTATGTATTTAAACTTGTTGCCGTAATGTTCTAAAACATCAGAATTTTCCTGAAATAGCTTTACGGTGTAATTAATCATATCGTCAAAGTCCATAGCGTCAGCGGATGCAAGCCTTTTTTGATATGATGCGTATATCTTTGCAATTGTTTGCTGACGGTAATCGTTGCCAACGGTTTGTTGGTATTCTTCGGGAGAAATAAGAGAATCCTTGGCAGAGGAGATTGCTGCTAAAACGCTTCGGACGGGCAACATTTTTTCGTCAACGTTATTGTCCTTCATAATATTTTTGATAAGACGCTTCTGGTCGTCGGTATCATAAACGGTAAAGTGTGACGAAAACCCTATTCTTTCGGCGTTCATACGCAGAATTTTGCCACAGATACTGTGGAATGTGCCTGCCCAAAGGCTTTCTCCGCCCTCGCCGAGCTTTGCGTTGATGCGCTCTTTAAGCTCGTTTGCTGCCTTGTTTGTAAAGGTTATGGCAAGTATCTCCCAAGGGCGTGGCGCATTAACCGAAAACACACCACGGGGCAATTCGTCGGTTTTTCCGTCTATGTAATTCCGGGCGGCGATTAAATCCTCTTGCGTAAAGTAAGGTATAAAATCACTGTCCCAAGCGTCGCCGTATTTTACAAGATTGGCAATACGGTTTACCAGCACGGTGGTTTTGCCACTACCGGCGCCCGCAAGCACAAGCAGCGCGCCTTCGGTTGTGGTTACCGCCTCAAACTGACGGTCGTTCATATAGCCAAAATCTTTTTTTATAAGATTCTGGCGTAGTTCTAAAAATTTTTCTGTCATAATATTTCCTATTTTTTAATGTGCACATATTCAAATGGGGCTGTCTGTCGAAGCAACTCTGCGTGAGAATTGGTATGAGCTACCATAACAAGCGGTTTGGTAAGATCAAGGCTGAACACACCCATAATTGACTTTGCATTAACTACATACTTACCTGAAAGCAACTCAATATCATACGGCTTTTCATTTGCTATATCTACAAATTTTTTAACCGCTTCAAAATCCTTTAAAATGATAGTTTTTTCTAACATCTTTAACGCTCCTTAAATTACATAGAGACCTGAATCAAGCAAAACAAACTCATAATTACCCGATTTAACATAGAAATGAATAGGTTCTTCAAAGCTATAATAATCTTCTACAGAATAGCTTTCAAGATTTACCTTGATTATTTTGTTTGAGCCTCTGTTGCACACGTAAGCCCATTCACCGTCTATAAAAATATCTTCCGGACTGTCAAACGGTGATGCTTTGCCGCCAATACGAAGCTCTGCACGCATAGTGTTTATATTAAAGCGGATTAACACATTACTGTCCTTAAAGCTTGCCCAGATGCTGTTTTTATAAAAAGCAATATCAGACGGCGGAGCCTCACGGTATTTTATTTCGCCCGAAATATTTATCATACCGTCAGTATCGATTATAAAGGTTTGTCCGTTATCATTACACAAAAGCAGTCGCCCGTCGGGCATTATAATCGCTTTTTCGGCAACGAAATTTTTACACACCTTTACGGCTATGCTATAATTGCTTCCGAATTTCATATTCCAATAAATTGTTTCGCTTACGTCGGTAAGTGTTGAATTTTCAAGCGATAGCATTTTATACCAAACTATATCGCCCTCATCTACTACCGCCTTCTGATACGGAAAAATTATTCCGTCAGATTTAGGCAATATCTCGTATATTTTACCGTCAAATATTTTTTTCACTAATTTCAATCCTTTTTATATCTTTAATGCACCTTGGTCAATCATACTTTGCACTGCAAGCAGTACTCCAGTTTTTGCGCTGTGGTAATTAAGTCCGCCCTGCATCCAAGCGGCATACGGAGCTCTGAGCGGCGCATCGGCAGAAAGCTCAATTGAAGAACCTAAAGTAAACGCGCCAGCTGCCATAATAACATCGTCATCGTATCCGGGCATTGGCGACGGCTCGGGGCGAACAAATGAGTCAACAGGAGCGCCCGATTGCATACCCCGACAAAATGCGATAAGAGCCTCAGGGGTGTTTAAAATTACGCTTTGTATAATGTCGCCGCGTTTTTCATCACAGGTAGGACTCACCTTGTAACCCACTGACTCTAAAAGAGCCGAAGCAAAAACAGCGGTTTTAAGCGCTTCACCTGTAACATGGGGCGCTGCAAAAAGTCCCATATAAAGCTCGCGGTTGTGACCGAGAGAGGCACCCACCTCGCGACCGACACCTGGCGCTGTCATACGCCCTGCGCACATTTCTACATATTCTGCTTTACCGGCAATATATCCACCCGTGGGGGCAATACCGCCGCCCGCATTTTTAATAAGCGAGCCTGCAATAATATCGGCTCCTACCTCTGTGGGCTCGCGAGTTTCTACAAACTCGCCGTAGCAGTTATCCACCATTATTACTGTATTGGGAGATACTTCGCGCACAGCGTTGCAAAGCTCTTCTATTTTATCTATAGTAAGGCTTGGACGCAGACTGTATCCGCGAGAGCGCTGTATGTACGCCATTTTATAATTGCCCCAAGAAAGTTCAGAGCGGATGGCGTTAAGGTCGGGTGTGCTGTCTGGAAGAAGCTCTACCTGATGATATTCGACACCAAAATCGGCAAGCGAACCGCTCACGTGACCCTCAAAGCCGAACACACCAATTATCGTGTCATACGGTCTGCCTGTTAGTACCAGCACCTTATCGCCCGGACGCAATATGCCAAAAAGTGCTACCGTTAAAGTATGTGTCCCCGAAGCAAAGCTGTGACGCACAATAGCATCCTCGGCACCCATACAGTCAGCAAAGACTTGGTCTAATGTATCACGACCTATATCACCGTAGCCGTAACCGGTAGAAGTGCCAAGATGCATTTCGCTAACCCTGTTTTTAATAAAAGCGTTTAATACCTTTGTCTGATTATATTCGGTTATACTGTCTATCATTTTAAAGCGCTCGGCAGCCTTGCGTTCGGCAAGAGCGCTGTATTTTTCTAAAGTTTCGTTGAATTTAAAATAGTTCAAGGATTTTTCCTCCAATAGCCTGCATCATAATATCGGCTAAAATTGTTTTTCAAATAAAAGGGTATTACTTTTTCTTCACATACGGCAAGGTACGGTGTGTCATACTGTGACAGAATGCCGCAAAGCGCCACTCTTCCCATACCCTTTTGGTGTGAGGCAATGCCGTTTAAAAGTGCGGCTTGTCCGTCGGATATCGCGACTGCTGCGCACTTGGTTCTTAGCGCAAAATATTTTAACTGCCCGTGGTTAAGGCGATAACAAAAATCCACCGCAAAATGTTCATAAGGGGGCAGTTCTAAGCCGTCTACATCAAGCAACTTATAAATTTCGCTGCTGTTAAGGTTATGCGATTGCAAGTCACACTCAAAGCGGTGTTCACTTTTCATAACATAAACGCGATGAAAATCATTTATAAAAAGAGCAGTCAGCGTGTCTGCATCAGAAAAAACCGACAGCGGTAATATAACATTTATAAACTGTCGCAGTTCTTCTATATCGGCGCCGTTATTATAAACTGTCATATTGCCGTCAAGCATACTGATTATTGCATTGTTTTGGTTTTGAACCCAGAACATAGCGATATCTTTATAGGAATTATAAGTGCAGTTGATTTTGACAACCTCGGCAAGCGGCAGAGTGATTTTTGGTATATCGCTCACCAAAGAAATCATAGTTTGCCGCCTGCGATTTGGTTTATCATATATCTCGTAAGGTCGCGCACAGCGATTATGTCACGCATATCACAGGCAGAGCCTGATGTGTGAATATATCGGCAAGGCACAGAAAGTGCTACCGTGCGCACGCCGCCGCGACTTAGGTGAATAGCGCCCGAATTGTTGCCGCCCGCTACAGCGCACTTGCTTTGAGCGGGTATGCCGCTGGCGAGAGCAGCGTTATAATATTCGCGGTCATAGCTTGTAGCGCCGTCCATAAAAGAAACTACAGCGCCCGCGCCCTGACGGCAAACCTGTTTTGAGGGGGCAACGTCAGCAACATCAGCCGCCGTTGTGCCGTCGATTACTATTGCCGCATCAGGCTCTACTGTAAAGGCTACAACGCCCGCGCCGCGAAGACCAACCTCTTCCTGCACCGAAAAGGATGCATAAAAATCATATTCGGCGTCCTGTTTTAAAAGGTCGATCAAAACAAGACATCCCACACGGTCATCAAGCGCCTTTGCGAGCACCTTATCACCCGTTACGGCAAAATCACTGCACATAACAGCGCAGTCGCCCACGCTTACAAGTTTTTTTGCCTCTTCATCAGAGCCCGCGCCGATATCGATATAAAGACTGTCGGCACTGGGTAGTTTTTTGCGCTCGTCACCCTCGCACAAATGCACGGGTTTACCACCTATAACGCCAAGTGTTTTACCGTTTATAAGCACGCGGCGGAAAAGCAGCGCCGCGGTATCAATACCTCCAACCGTCTTAAAGCGCAAAAAGCCGCCTTGCTCAATATGGGTTATAATAAGTCCTACCTCGTCAAGATGAGCGTCAATCAAAACCTTTTTTACAGGTGTGTTTTTACCTTTTTTGAAAGCAATAACATTGCCTAAATTATCAACACTGTATTCGCAGTGGTCTTTAATTTGAGATATTACAAATTCGCGCACGGCGACCTCGTCACCCGAGGTGCCGTCACACATACAAAGATTTTTTAAAAGTTCGGTCATTATGCATTACCTCCTTTTAAAATATATTTTAGGAGAAGGTCGCAAACGTTTTCTATATCTTTTATATCAATAATTTCAACATCTGTGTGCATATTGCGTAGCGGAATTGAAACAAGTCCTGTTTTTACGCCGCTTTTTGAGATAGAAATAACGTCGCCGTTAGTACCTGTTCTGCCGCCCATAACCTCGGTCTGATAGGGCATATTGTTTTCTTTTGCAACAGATACCAGCTTTTTAGAAATTGCTTTATCAAGTATAGGTGACATACCAACCATTGCGCCGCCTGACAGCTTGCCGCAATCATTACTCGGTACATCGGGAGCGTCAGCAAATGAAACGTCAAGCACAATTGCCTCGTCGGGAGATATGCTGAATGCGGCAGTTTTAGCACCGCGGCAGCCTAATTCCTCGGCATCGGTAAATGCAAAAACAACATTAAAAGGTAATGTTTTACCATAAAGTCTACTTGCAAGTTCCAACAGACAGGCAACACCTGCGCGGTTATCAAGACTTTTGCCTGTAATGCGGTCGCCCTGCAAAGTGGCGGCTTTTTGATTAAAGGTAACAAAGTCGCCGACAGAAATTATTTCTTTTGCCTTTTCGCCGAGTAAGGTGTCTATTTTTAAAGCGGATATATCGTCATATTCCTTTGGTCCGCCAAGGTGTGGAGGGGTTGCGCAAAATACGCCAACAACATCCTCTTTGCCGTGGATTCTTACGGTCCTTGACGGCAACATACGAAGGTCGATACCGCCGCAGTTTTTGACTGTTACAAAACCGCTGTCATCAACATCGGTTACCACAAAGCCAACCTCATCAATATGAGCTTCAAGCATAAGGGTATAGTCAGTGCTACCCTCCATTTTACCTGTAACATTGATGCCGTTTTGTGAGGTTTTGGCGTATTTTGAAAGTTCTTGGGCTGCAATCTTAGACGCTTCGGTTATATTGCCTATGCTTACAGCATCTGATAATTTAAAAAGAATTTCTTTAATATCCATTACAGTTCGTTCACCAGTTGTTTAAAATGATTGCCACGCGCTACAAAGTTGGGATATGCGTCAAAGCTTGCGCAAGCAGGAGAAAGCGTTACTATATCACCGGGTACAGCGTTTTTGTGCGTCTCGGCTACAGCCTCGGCAATATCCTTAACCCTTACAACCTGCGGTTCGCCGTTATAGCCGTCGTAATCACGAAGGCATTTTTCTATCTTGTCGGCGGTATCACCGCAAAGGTAAAGTGTTTTTACCTTTTCTACCACATAAGGCATCATCGGTTCAAAGGGTATATGCTTGTCATAGCCGCCTGCAATAAGGGTTACCTTGCCGTCAAAGGCTTTAAGACCCGCGATAGTTCTTGTCGGGCTTGATGCGATAGAATCGTTATAATATTTTACGCCGTTTATCTCGCGAACAAACTCTATGCGGTGTTCTACTCCGCCGAATTCACGCGCTACCTTGCAGATGTTATCTACACCTACATAGCCCCAAACGGCAGCAATGGCAGTAAGATAATTCTCTACATTGTGGTCACCTAATACCCTGATATCCTTACGGTCAACCACGGGCACATCAATACCGCGGTATGCCATGTGAAGAACACCGTCGTCGGCAAGCCAAGCGCCGTTATTAAGTCGACGGCTCATACTAAATCCGAGACTCTGACCGCGGACAGCCTTGCGGAAATCCTCGGTAATATCGTTATCACGGTTAAGCACCGTGCGTGAAAAAGCATTTTGGTGAAGCAGAATATTTTTCTTGGCCTCAACATATTCGTCCATATCCTTATGCACATCAAGATGATTGGGCGCTACATTTGTAACCACCGCAACATCGGGGCTTTTTCGCATAGAGATAAGCTGGAAAGAGGAAAGCTCTGCTACGACGAAATCGTCTGCTGTAATATTTTCTATTTCGGGCAGCAGCGGTGTGCCGATATTGCCGCCTACAAACACGCGCTTACCCTCGGCTTCAAGCATTTTGGCAATAAGAGTTGTGGTTGTGGTCTTGCCGTCAGAACCCGTCACCGCAAATATTGTTGCGGGGCAAAGGTCAAAAAAGACCTCCATTTCACTTGTAACTGCAATACCGCGCTTGCGAGCTCTTTCAAGCTCGGGCAGATGGAAGTTCATACCGGGGGTACGGAAGATTATATCCACCTCAAGATTATCGAGGTAACCTTCGCCCAACTTTAGCTCGGCGCCAGCCTTTTCAAGTTGTTCTGCAATTACACCTATCTGTTCGCGCTCGCGGCGGTCACAGGCGATAACACGCGCGCCCTGTTTTAAAAAGCTTAAAATGAGCGGTGTGTTGCTGACACCTATACCGCACATAGCGATTTTTTTACCTTTAAGTTGACTGAAAAACTGCTTAAAATCCATAAAGCGTTCCTCCAAAAGTTAATCTATAATTTGTTCTGCTGTACCGTTGGCTGAATCATCACCGTACATATCAATTGCAGGGTCGATGTTTTTAAGTTCAATATATTCTTCCAAAGTAAGACCTAATTCATTTATTTCTTTTGCAACATCTATACCAACAAAGCGCCAATGCCACGACTCATAAATAACGCCTGTTATATCGATTTTATCCTTTGGATAACGAAGTATAAAGCCATAGTCCTCTGCGTTTTCGCACATCCAGGTGTACATATCGGTGTTTTCAAACGCGTCGCTTGCCATATTAAAGTCGGCGCAAAGACCTGTGTTGTGCTCGCTCGTGCCCGGTCGCGCTACAACCGTGGCGGCTAAATCTTCATCGCCGCCTACGCGGTTAACCTGTCTTTGAAAAAGGTCGTTTTGTATCGCATAACTGCGGAAGGGCGACCATACCTGCAGGTTAACTCCTTCGGCTTGTGCGGCAGCCACCATTGCGGTGATATACGGATACACTTCCTTGTGTATCTGCGTTACATAATCGTTGTTGCGGTACTGGTCGTCAATCTCGACAAGATACTCTCGAACATTGGTGTCATAATCGTCGGGCAAGGGATGCTCGCCGTTTATAAGCAACAATCTGCTGAACTTTGTATCGAGGGTCACGCCCGTAGGGGTTACAAAAACAGACGGCGTATCGTCAACTTCGCTTTCGGCAGAAGATGTGTCGCTTTGGTTTGACGAAGCATCGCTTGATACCAGAACGGCGCCTGATGAATTGTCATCATTGTTTATATTTGAGCCGTTTTTGATTATCGCGACAATAACAGCAACAAGCACTATAATCACCGCAAGCAGAGCGGCTACCAGCGCTATAAATATTCTGCGGCGAATTATCGCCTTTCTTCTTTTTTCGGTCATTTCAATCCTTCTTATATATCCGTTCCGAAGGGAACACTTTTTCTTTTCTCTCTTCTCTTTTATCTTTTCACTTTTGATGAATAACCCCGTTATTCATCAAGTTTGAGCACTGCCATAAATGCGTCCTTCGGCACTTCGACTGAACCGAGTTTTCGCATCTTCTTTTTACCTTCCTTTTGTTTTTCAAGAAGCTTCTTTTTACGTGTTATGTCACCGCCGTAGCATTTTGCAAGCACGTCTTTGCGCATAGCCTTAACGGTCTCACGCGCAATGATTTTGCCGCCTACCGCTACCTGAACGGGCACCTCAAAAAGCTGTCTTGGAATATATTCTTTTAGCTTTTCGGCAATTCGTCGCGCACGGGCATAAGAATTTGATGTGTGCACAATAAACGACAGCGCGTCTACCGTATCGCCCGCAAGCATAACGTCGAGCTTTACAAGGTTTGATTTTTGGTAGCCCGCAGGCTCATAGTCATAGCTTGCATAGCCTTTTGTACGGCTCTTTAACGCATCAAAAAAGTCGTAGACAATTTCACCCATAGGCAGCACGTAGTGAATATCAACGCGGTCACCCATATATTTCATATTCTTGTAATCACCGCGGCGGTCCTCGCAAAGCTGCATAATGGTACCGACATAATCACTCGGTGAATAAATATGCACGTTAGCCACAGGCTCAAGCGCCTCGGCAATAACGGCAGGGTCGGGGTAGTTGGTAGGATTATCCACAAATATTCTTTCCCCGTTAGTGAGGACAAATTCATACTGCACGCTGGGCGCGGTGGTGATTATATCAAGGTTGTATTCGCGTTCGAGTCGCTCTTCGAGTATTTCCATATGAAGAAGTCCTAAAAATCCGCAACGGAAACCAAAGCCCAACGCTTGTGAGGTTTCGGGTTCAAAAAGCAGTGATGCGTCATTAAGCTGTAGCTTTTCGAGCGCTTCGCGAAGGTCGGGATATTTTGCGCCGTCGGCAGGATAAATACCGCAGAACACAACCGGCTTTGCCGCGCGGTAACCCGGCAGCGCCTCATCGGCAGGTCGTGATACTAAAGTAATCGTATCGCCAACGCGAGCCTCGCTTACTGTTTTTATAGATGCCGCTAGGTATCCTACCTCGCCTGCTTCGAGTGTATCGCAGGTCTCATAGGCTGTGGCGCGCTTGCGTCCAAGCTCTACAACATCAAACTCGGCGCCTGTTGCCATCATTTTTATTTTATCGCCGCTTTGAATTTTACCTGATACTACGCGGAAATAAACGATAACACCCTTGTAGGGGTCATAGTAAGAGTCAAATATAAGCGCTTTAAGCGGTGCGGTGCGGTCTCCCTTTGGCGCGGGTACACCCTCGACAATAGCTTCTAACACCTGCTCAACATTTATGCCTGTTTTAGCAGAAATCAGCGGTGCCTCGTCTGCGGGTATGCCGATAATATCCTCTATCTCGGCTTTTATTCTGTCGGGCTCGGCAGAAGGCAGGTCAATTTTATTTATAACGGGCAAAATCTCAAGACCGTGGTCAACAGCCAAATAGGTGTTGGCGAGTGTCTGCGCCTCGATACCCTGTGATGCGTCAACTACAAGTATTGCGCCCTCGCAGGCCGCCAAGGAACGTGAAACCTCATAGTTAAAGTCAACGTGTCCCGGGGTGTCGATTAGATTTAGCTCATATTCTTTGCCGTCAGCGGCGGTGTAATAAAGCGTTACTGCGTGCGCTTTTATGGTGATACCGCGTTCACGCTCTAAGTCCATACTGTCAAGTATCTGCTCTTCCATATCACGCTCCGCTACCGACTGTGTCAGTTCGAGCAAGCGGTCGGCAAGGGTTGACTTGCCGTGGTCTATGTGAGCTACAATACAAAAATTTCTGATATTTTCAAGTGGAAATGACAAGGTATATTTCTCCTTATAATTATATAATTATACATAATGCATTATATCACAATGCTTATGCGATTGCAAGGCAAATACCGCATTTACTTTTTAAGATTTTTAGTATATAATTAAATTGTGTTTACAGATTATTAAAACAAAAGAGAAATTTTTATTTTACTCTAAAATGGGTGATTGTAAATGACAGATAAAACAATACTTATCGCAGATGACGAAGAACGCATTGTAATGCTTATAGGCGATTTTTTAGAAAATGCAGGTTATAAAACCATGCGGGTTTACGACGGTGAAGCGGCGCTTGACCTCGTGCAAAAAGGCGGTATTGACCTCGCTATAGTGGATATTATGATGCCGGGTCTTGACGGCTGGGCGCTTACCCGCGAAATACGCAAATTTTCCAACCTGCCAATTATTATGCTGTCGGCGCGCGGCGAAGAATTTGATATGCTCGAAGGCTTTGACGCAGGTATTGACGAATATGTAACAAAACCCTTTTCACCCGCTGTGCTTGTAAAACGGGTCGAGGCTCTGCTTAAACTCAGTTCTGCTCAAAAAAATCATACCGAAGTTGAAGAAAAGGGTCTTAAAATCGACCGCGACGCCTATACCGTAAGAGTTGACGGCGAGGCTCCCGAACTCACGCTCAAAGAGTTTGAGCTGCTATGCACGCTTTACGACAACGCGGGCAGAGTGCTGTCGCGCGACCAGTTGCTCACAAGCGTGTGGGGCTATGACTATTACGGTGACGAGCGTACGGTCGACTCACACATAGCTCGCCTTCGCACAAAGCTTGGCGAATATGGTGCAGCGCACTTAAAAACGGTTTATGGAATGGGGTATAAGCTTGAACTTTAAGGCTAAACTGAAAAGTCTTAAAAGCAAACTGTGGTTTAACATATTTTTACAGGTTGCGGCAATTTTTATTGTGTTTGTAACGGTACTTATGCTGTGCAACTCGGCTATGCTTTCGCAATTTTTTGAGTTAAGACAAAAAAACGCTTTAATATCTCAAATAAAACGTCTTGACGAAATTGTAATTTCAGATACTCAGGCAGTATCCGAAACGCTTACCGATATCAGCGAAAACTATAATTTTGATGTTGAAATTTATGATTCTCGCGGCAATATAAAATACACCACCCAGGGCGCTCAGATGATGGACTTTTTTATTGACGGCAGACACGATTTTGGTATGATACACGAAGACCTTATCGTTATAAAAAGCCAGGCTCTTTCAGACGGAACCGTCTATGAAGAGGCAGTCCGCCGTTTTGATAACAGTGAATTTCTGCTTTGCCGCAAGCAAATAGGCGCAGACCTTTTTGCTGAGGTAAAAATCCAAAAACAACTCATACTGTCATCGGCTCAAACCGCAAATGAATTTATAACCGTTATCGCGGTTGTGTGCTTGCTGCTTTCGCTCGTTTGGGTTGTGGTTTTTGCAAGGCGTTTTTCTAAACCCTTAACACAAATGAACGAAATCACGCGCGATATGGCGAATTTAAAGTTTGACCGCACAATTGCGGTAGACCGCACCGACGAAATCGGTCAGCTTGCCCAGTCTGTCAACGAAATGTCGGCTTCCCTTTCCCGCACGCTTGATGACCTTAAAAGCACAAACGCAAAATTACGCGACGAGATTGAGCTTGAACGCGAGCTTGATAAAATGCGCAAAACCTTTGTCGCTAATGTATCGCACGAACTAAAAACGCCTATTGCCATTATCAGCGGCTATGCCGAGGGTTTAAAGCTTAATGTTAATGCCAAAAACCGCGACGAATACTGCGACACCATTATTGACGAAAGTGGTCGTATGAACAGCCTTGTGCTTAGCATTTTAGAGCTTTCAAAGTACGAGTCAGGTCAGGTGCCCGCCAATAAAACCGCCTTTGATATAGGCGGTATGACGGATATGCTGCTGAACCGAATTTTTGCAAACAGCGATATAAAATCCGAAAATAAAATACCGCCCGAAACTGCGGTTTTTGCTGACGAAATGCAGATAGAGCAGGCGCTTCGCGCTTATCTTGAAAATGCAAAATCGCATGTAAATGAGGGCGGCGAGGTCACTGTTTTCAGCGAAGAAATTGACGGTAAAATCCGCGTATGCGTTCATAATACAGGCAGCCATATAGAGCGCGACAAAATGCCGTATATCTGGCAAAGCTTTTACCGCGGCGATGACTCGCATAAGCGCGATAAAACCCGCTTTGGTCTGGGGCTTTCTATCGTTAACGCCGTTATGAACATCCACAACAACCGTTGCGGCGTATACAACACCGATTCAGGCGTAACATTCTGGTTTGAAGTTGATAAAGAGATATAAAAAACGGAAAACCCCCACATCTTTCACCTGTGGGGGTTTATATTATTTGTTCAATCATTAAGTTTATCTCTGATCCGCGCGCAACACGCGGAGTTTTAGTTTAATTTTAAATGTACATCGGACTCACCGTCTGTAAAATTATAGTTTTCGATTTAAAACTAACTAAGTTTTCGGACTCACGCCTTTACTTTAATTTTGGTTTTAAGTTAAAAGTTAATTAAACCTTTGGACTCAGTCCTTTATAAATTTATAGTTTTCGGGTTTACAGGCTTACCTGTACATTGGACTCACGCCTTTCATTTTATTTTTTTGAATGTGCAGGTGGAGTTTCCCTCATAGCGTTTTACCGCTCCTTTCTTTTCTCTTCGCCTTTATTATAAGTCATTATCCACAAGTTGTCAACAAAAAGTTAATAACTTTTATGTATTTTGTATAAAAATCTAAAAATTTTATGCGTTTTTGGCTTTTTTGCACAAAAGGAAAACTATTCTATTGACTGAAAGTAAGAATTAGGTTAAAATAGTTACATATAATATATACGCTTCGGAGGATTTAAAAATGAGCGAAAACATTAAAAACGAAGAATATAATCCCGACCTGATTACCCTTACCGACGATGACGGCAAAGAATATAATTTTGAGGTTTTAGATGCAATTGAGACCGATACCGCAAGATATCTGGCGCTGCTTCCCCAGTACGACGACCCTAAGGCTATGCTTGACGATTCGGGCGAGCTTGTAATCGTTAAGGTTCAGGAAGAAGACGGCGAAGAGTATTTCTGCGAAATCGAAGACGATGACGAATACGAAACCGTTGCTGACGCATTCGTAGACCGTCTTGAAGACTTTTTTGAAATAGACGAGAAATAATGACGGTACACCGTCATTATTTCTGTAGGGAACGCGCCTGTGTGCCGTTCCGCTTGATTTAATACCACGTTCTGCCTTGTGCGTGTATCCTGGCTTATATAACCCTACAAGATAATAAAAAGGGATTTCTGCTCAGGCGGCGGGTTTGCAGACCTCCCGCGGCGGTGCCGAGTTCGGAAGAAGGGAGCGCGAAACCGCTTGGCGAAAACCCACCTGAAATTAAGTTCAGGTTATCATTAAGCCGTTACGGCAAGGCGGAACGAAAGTTTTTTTAATTTTGGCAAAAAAATTCTTGACTTATTTCAAAAAAGTTATATAATAGTTATTGCTCAATTAAATATTGGGGAATTGTGTAACGGTAGCACGACAGACTCTGACTCTGTTTGTTGGGGTTCGAATCCCTATTCCCCAGCCAGAAAAAAGCATCGACTTTGTCGGTGCTTTTTTCAATGAAATTCGCCTTGCGGCGAGTGAAATATTACTTCGTAATATGAAATAGCTTCGCTATGAAATATTTGCTTCGCAAATATGAAGAGGCGAATTTTATTTCACTTGTCTGCCTAAGCAGAAAATTTCACAATTCACGATAGTGAA
>JAFTTE010000005.1 GCA_017466905.1 Clostridia bacterium
GTCCCACACATATTTGATGTGTGGGACGTTTTTTCATCGTTTCTTCTTATTAATGGTATTGAATAATAGCTTATAACGTTCTTCTTCTAATTCACTTGCAGGATGCAGTGTGGTAAGCGCGCCATCTACTGCCGCATCGTAAGCTGTATCGGCGTATACTACCTTGTATGTAAGTCTTGCCTTGTTTTGCTTGTTGTATGCGCTATCAACAAATTCTCAGGATTTTGTAACGGCAACTAATGTATAATCGCAGTCATTGCCCTCTGCCCTGTAAATTGCGTATTGCGACGCATTACCTTTCCAACCAAGACTTACACCGTTTTCTTGCCAGCACGATACCAGATCGGTTGCAATTTCTCGCTTTTGTACTGCCTTAAAGCCGCTTAAGGTATAGGTTTTACCCTTTTGTGTTTTAAATGATATAAAGAAACCGTCGTGCTCTGCTTCTATATCATTACCATCGCAAGTAACGCTCACGTTGCCAAAGCCTTCATAACGTAGTTTAAGCGCTCCGCCTGACTCCGACTTTATTTTACAGCTTTGTATTTTATCGTCACGGTAGTTACAGTCAATTGTGAAGTTGCCACGCGCCTTTAAACCCCTGAACGATATACTTTTCCAATTATCAGGCAAGGCGGGTAACAATGACACATACCCCTCATGGCTTTGTAGCAGCATCTCGGTCATACCTGCCGTTGCGCCAAAATTCCCGTCAATTTGGAAAGGCGGATGCACATCCCAAAGGTTTGGATAGGTACGTTCTCTTAAAAGATTTTGCAAAAGCAGATATGCGTGATTTCCGTCACCCACACGCGCCCACGCGTTGAGGCGATGAGCAAGCGCCCAACCCGTTGATTTGTCGCCACGCATCTCAAGCGTCAGTCTTGCCGCGTCAAGCCAGGCAGGTGTACTGTGGGTCACAGTGCTGCCGGGAGTCAGTGCCACAAGCTGTGAAATATGGCGATGCTTCGCCTCGCCTATCTCACCGTAAAAATGCTCTTCGTCATATTCTTTTATCTGCCCGCTATAGCCTATCTGCACAGGACCGTAGCCGTTAAGCTGCTCATTTTCTTTTTTGGTAGTTTCGTCATTGACGTCTAAAAGCTCTGCGCATTTTAAATCATCAACGGCGTTTTCATAAATAAACTGCTGGTCAAATGCGCAGCCTACTGTGTGGTAATACTGTTGATATTTGTGCACGGTTATCCAATCCCCCGACAGTATCTGCTCGGGTGATGCAGAAAAACTGCACAGATATCTTCCGTCATAGTCTCTGACGGTTTTGGTTAAAAACTTAGACATACCGTGAATTGCGGGATATGAATATTCTTTAAGTATGTTTTTATCACGCGTAAAGTCATAGTAATCCCAGAACATTTTAGAAGTCATACCACCGGTACCTGGACCCGAATGGGTATTTCTGCTCATACCCTCTATCTGATACATCCAAGCGGCTGTACCAATTATCCAGCCACATTCACCGTCGCCGTCAACATAATTTTCAGGATTTATTTCTCTTATCCAATTTGATGCACTTACACCCGCTTGCTTTGAATAATTTTTCCAATACTCTGCATACGCCTCGAATGTCTCTGCAAGATTGGTATTAAAGGCAGGCCAGTAATTCATTTGCACATTTATATTGTGCCAGAAGCCACAACTCCAAGGTGATTTGTCGTGAACCGTCCATACACCCTGAAGCGATGCAGGCGGTGTGCCTTTTCTTGAAGACGATACAAGCAAATGTCTGCCGTAAGCGTAATATAATTCTTCTAAATAAGGTTCTGCATTGCCGTTTTGATATGATGTAAGTAATTCTTCGGTGCTTCTGCCGTCGTCAGCACCGCCAAGGTCAAATTCTACCCTGTCAATAAGTTCGCAGTAATCGGCTACGTGGCGGTCATATAATCTGTCCCAGCCAAGCGATACCGCATTGTTAAGACAATCTACAACCGCTTCGTGTGGATCATCACCCAGTGCCTTAAAGCAACCATTTTCAAACACCTCTGGGCAAAGCTTGTATGATGTATCAAGTGTGTAAAACAGTGTAGCAGTAGTGGCTTTTTCAACCGATAGCCTGTCGCCGTTTTGCTTTATATTACCGTCTGTGACAACAGCAAGCCTCGCTTCATAAATAAGCTCGCGTGAAGGCAATGTGCCACGCATTACAAGCACATTGTTATCTATCATTATTTCACCCGTTCTGCCGCCGTCGTCAAGCGGGCGCTCATTAAGATAGGGGATAAAAAGCTCGGTATCGAAATCAACCGTTCCGTTTTGCACCGTAATTTTATATGCAAACACCTTGTCGGGATAGCTTGCAAAAGCCTCACGATTAACCTGTATTCCGTCTGTCTCATATTTTGAATATACAATACCCGTATCAAGCGACAAGCCACGTTCGTAGCTTTGCACATCATTATAATTAAAACTTATGTATATCTCACCAAAATTTGTCACACCGCCCTTATCATAGGGATTGCAAAATGTATTGGTGGTAAACTGTATCCTCTCGCGGTCATATCCACCAAAAACGCTCGCACCAAAATATCCGTTGCCTATCGGCAAAGAATATTTTTCCCAACCGTCGTTTGTACTTTCTGCTGGTGAAAAATATCGCATTGTCAGTTTTTTCATATATTTATCTCCCTTATATATTTGTTTGTTATTATATTATACATACATAGCTTTCGTTTTTCAACAAAAAAAGAAGATGCTTTATTTAAAAGCATCTTCTTAAATCAGTTTTATTAACTTAATAAATTATTTTGAATAAACTTTCTTTACACCAAAGCCAAAAGCTACTACTGCGAGCATAACAACCGCAATATAAGCTACTGTCATATCGCTGGTCTGAGGAGCAGAATCAGAACCGTCTGCACCGCTTGCAACATTAGGATCGGTCTTTACGTTGTCATAGTTACCGCAAACGATAACGGTTGTATTGAGCTTGATTGTCATTTCGCTTGATGTAAGGCTACCCTTTACGATTTCGTAATCGGTACCTTGGGCTGCGTCAACAGTCTTGGTTGTAGCAGCAAGATTTTTAACAGCGCTTAATGTTATAATACCTGAATTTACAGGAGCAGAAACACCCTCAACAGAAGCTTCTACCTTATAAACGCTCCAGCTGTTAAATGTACCATACTTGGAATTAGCTTTAACAGTAAGAGTTGCACCCTTGTCAAGTGTATACTCGGTATCCACCTTACCTGCAGGATCAACAACATCTGCCTTTCTTACAGTAACAGTAACCTTTTCAGTAGCTGTTGGGCTGTCTGCCGCAAAGGCTGTTACAGAAAAACAGCAAACCATAACAATGCTGAGTACTAATGCGATTATCTTTTTCATTTTACAAACCTCCGTAAAATATGTAGTTTACAACTATACGGCTATTATTATAAACCATCGTTTCTCAAAAGTAAAGAGTTTTTTTAATTTTTTTTATTTTTCTTGATACTGCACACTTTTTGTGGTAAACTTTATTGGATATATTATGTAAGGAGTAATACTGTGGATTTAAAGCAAGAAATAAACAGACGGCGAACATTCGCCATCATATCTCACCCTGACGCCGGTAAAACAACCTTAACTGAAAAATTATTGCTTTACGGAGGTGCAATTCAGACAGCGGGCTCTGTAAAGGGCAAGGCTACCGCCAAGCACGCTGTATCAGACTGGATGGAGCTTGAAAAGCAACGTGGTATTTCTATAACATCATCTGTAATGCAGTTTGAATATGAGGGCTATTGCATCAATATACTTGACACACCCGGTCACCAGGACTTCTCTGAAGACACCTATCGTACACTTATGGCGGCGGACAGCGTTGTTATGGTAATCGACGCTGCAAAGGGTATCGAGCCGCAGACCAGAAAACTATTTAAGGTAACGGCTATGCGCCATATACCGATATTTACATTTATAAACAAGCTTGATCGCGAGGCACGCGACCCGTTTGAGCTTTTGGACCAGCTTGAAAAAGAATTTGGCATAGGCACCTACCCTGTCAACTGGCCAATAGGCTGCGGTGCCGACTTTAAGGGTGTATTTGACCGCGACCGCCGACAGATTATGACCTTTAATGAGTTCCACAGAGGTCAGGATAGATTACAGGCAATTGAATGTGATATAACCGACACCGAAAAATTAGACGAGCTTATCGGCGAATACTCCCGCCGCGACCTTGTTGACCAGATAGAGCTGCTTGACGGCGCAAGCTTTGACTTTGACCTTGATAAAGTCCGTTGCGGAGATCTTACCCCTGTTTTCTTCGGCTCGGCACTTACCAACTTTGGTGTAGAACCGTTTCTTGAAAACTTTTTAAAGATGACAACCTCCCCCTTGGCGCGCACAACACGCGAGGGCGAGGTTGTGCCCGAGAGCGAAAATTTCTCGGCCTTTGTGTTTAAAATTCAGGCCAATATGAACAAGGCGCACCGTGACCGTATGACCTTTATGCGTATATGCTCAGGTAAATTTGAACGTGATAAAGAGTATTATCACGTTCAGGGCAAAAAGAGCCTTCGCCTTTCACAGCCGCAACAGCTTATGGCAGACAGCCGTCAGATTGTCAACGAAGCATATGCCGGTGACATCATAGGCGTTTTTGACCCGGGTATCTTTTCTATAGGCGACACTGTATGCGAACCGAAGCACAAGGTAGAGTTTGAGGGTATCCCCACCTTTGCTCCCGAACATTTTGCGGTTATCGAGCATAAAGACAGCCTCAAGCGTAAACAGTTTGTAAAGGGTGTTGAGCAGATAGCGCAAGAGGGTGCAATACAGATTTTCCACGAGCCTAACACGGGTATGGAACGCGTTATCGTGGGTGTTGTTGGCGTGCTGCAATTTGAAGTGCTTGAGCATCGTCTAAAAAACGAATATAACGTTGATGTTATCCGTACCAATATGCCATATCAGTTTATCCGTTGGATTGGCAACGAAGGTATCGATGTTGCTAAGCTCAACCTGACCTCTGACACCAAATGGGTGCAGGACTTTAAGGGTAACAATCTGTTGATTTTCACAAGCGAATGGAATATAAACTGGGCGCTTGAGAAAAATGACGGTCTTATCCTCGAAGACTTTAGTAAAAACTAAGGAGTACAATATGAATATAGCAGTAATAACAGGCGCCTCTTCGGGACTTGGATGGGAATACGCCAAGGCTGTGTACGAAACACGCGCCGATCTTGACGAAATCTGGGTAATCGCCCGTCGCAAAGAACGTTTGCAAGAATTACAAAACGAACTCGGTAGCACAATAATCCCCGTTGCCTTCGACATTACCGACCCGCAGGCTGTAGAAGAATATGTACAACTGCTCAAAGACAAAAATGCCACCGTTAAATTGCTTATAAACAATGCGGGCTTTGGCAAGCTTGATAACTTTGAGGATATATCGACTGGGGAAAACGCACGTATGGTGCGACTTAACTGCGAGGCGCTTACTGTTATGACATCGGTAACACTGCCCTTTATGGATGAGCACAGCGAGATAATCAACAGCTGTTCAATAGCGTCATTTGCGCCAAATACACGTATGGCGGTGTACTCATCAACCAAGGCTTATGTTATGAGCCTGTCGCGCGCCCTACGTCTTGAACTAAAGCCGCGAAAAATTAATGTGCTGGCAGTATGCCCAGGTCCTATGAGCACCGAGTTTTTATCTATCGCCAACATCGAAAAGGGTAGTAGCGCAACCTTTGATATGATGCCGCGCGTGAATGCGCGCACAATGGCGGTAAAATCACTAAAGGCATCACACAAAGGCAAAGCCGTTTATACAAACCTATTGTTCTATAAACTCTACCGCTTACTTGCAAAAATATTACCGCACTCATTAGTAATGAAATTCTGCGGAACGTAATACTCATAAAAACCCCGATTGTATGACACTTTATCATACAATCGGGGTTTTTGCTTTAAATCTCAATATCAACTATATCTAAATTACTATCAAACACCGTAAAGCACGCATCAAAGCCTGCGGCTATTTTGCCTTTGGTGTCAAGTCCCATAACGGTTGCAGGGGTCTGTGTCATCATTTTTACGGCATCTGCAATACTGCAACCTGCTTTTACTGCAGTTTTAAGCAGTATATCACTTGTGGCAATACTACCTGCAAACGCGCTACGGTCGAGCAGCTTTGCAACGCCGTCTTCAATTACAAACGGCACCGGACAATCGGTGTATTCCTTGCCCTCTTCACCAATACCGCCCGGACGAAGCGCGTCTGTGATAAGACAAACTCGGTCGGTACCTGTTAGTTTTATTATCATCTTTAGAAGCTCCAACGGCAGATGACATCCGTCGGCAATTGCCTCGACATACATATCGTCAAGCAGATATGCGCTCTCGATTATGCCCAAATGTCTGAAGCCCTGATGGCGTGTTATGGTTGATGTGCAGGAATAAAGATGTGTCACAAGGTGATTGCCTTCGTAATACGCGCGCAAAACATCATCATACTCGGCAGATGAGTGCGCAGTTGCGGCAAGTATACCTTTTTCATTCAATGCTTTAAGAAAAGCATTGTCCATATCCTTTTCGGGCGCGTAGTCCCAACGGGCGATTATGTCACTATACTCTTCAAGCAATGACTCATACTCCCCAGCGTCAACATCACGCACTA
>JAFTTE010000048.1 GCA_017466905.1 Clostridia bacterium
AAGACTTTCATAACGTGTAATATCAAAATTTGTATCAATAACACCGGTAATTATATATTTCGTGTTGTTTACGGTAATTGTTTTATTTAGCAAATCACTATAATCTTTAATATCAGTATATATAATTGTTTCGTTGCCTTTGGAGTCCTTTCCGAGAGTGCCGTCAGTGTACTGTGTTTTTTTGAACACTTCGAAAATATAATCGCTTACAACGATTTCATTTTTTGTGCCATCCGGCAATTCACCTGCAACAAGACTATAGCCGAATTCATTGAGCTTTTGCGCGTCGATTTCGGTATAACCCGAAAAATACGACTGGTAAATTTCATATTCGGTCTCGCTGGTTATTGATTCAGGATTTATATTGCTGTTAAAAGATAAATCGGCGCCTCGCGGTACAAATACACCGTTAAAAAACACACCGGTATTTGTTTTAATAGTGCTCAGGTCATCGTCTGAAAGATAATTGTTATAATCGTACCATCGGTCACCGTACTGTCGTGATTTTACAACTGCGGCATAATCAATACCCGAATCATATATAGAGTTGGTACAAACCTTGATATGATTGTATGCAGCAAAGGTATCTGCAAGTCCAAAAAGTCCAAACGCAATACATGAAAGCAATACCGTTATAACAAGTCTGAATTTTTTGTGTTTTAAACCGCCTGCTCCCATTTTAAAAGCATTTCTTAAAGGCAATTTCGATTTGATTAAGTTAAAGGTCTTGCCCTTATCAATAACGATGTTGCTTTCATCTGTAGATTTGAAACTACGATTTTTATGCTCTTTAACAGTAAGTTTTAAGTCGTTGTCTTTTATACTGTCGATATACTCATTAATGTGTTTAAGGTCTTCTATGGTAAGATGATATCCGCCCTTTACAGTGACGGTGTTTTCATCGAACATAAGATTATCCTGCAATGCTTCGTTCGTAGCGTCAGTATCAAGAGTTATATCGTTTATAATATCGCCGTCGGCAAGTTCAATAATACGGTCGGCATAACTTTCCGCAAACTCACGGTCGTGTGATACAACAATAATCAGTTTTTCGCGGGATAGCTTTTTAAGCGTATCCAACACCTGTTTGCCCGTGTTAGAGTCAAGCGCGCCTGTGGGTTCATCTGCCATAATAATTTCAGGGTTTTTAACAAGGGCACGGGCAATGGCTACACGCTGCTTTTGACCGCCCGAAAGCTCGTTTGGTTTTCGGTCACCATATCCGTCAAGGTCAACCTGATTCAGAATAGAATTAATATCATTATCAGTGGGCTTTTTACCTTGAAGTTTTAATGCGATAGCAATATTTTCGCCAACGTTAAACTCATCAAGAATATTATATTCCTGAAAAATAAAACCCACATAGGTGTTGCGGTACGAGTCAAAATGACTTTGTTTAAAATCCTTCGAAGATACGCCGTTTATAATAATTTCGCCACCGTCGTAACGGTCAAGACCGCCAAGCAGGTTCAGTAGCGTAGATTTACCACTGCCCGATTTGCCAAGCAAAAACACCATACCGGTATCAGACAGTCTTAAATTTATATTTTTCAGTGCCGTAACAGGCACACCTTTTTTAGGTTTATAAATTTTTGTCAGATTTTTAATTTCAAGCATATTTTCCCTCTTGTTAGTAAGTTTTAAGTTCTGTTTTTACATCAGTTAAAAATGATTCCCAAGCCGACTCATTATCAACAAAATATTTTGGACATTCTTTTCCTGTAATATCATAATGTCTTATAACATCGTTTGCCTTAAGACCCGAATTGTCACACAACCATGCGGTAAGTTTTACCAAAGACTGATATGTAGCCTCGCTGAATTTACCGCTATCATCGGGATGACATACTTCAATTGAAATGGTATCGAGATTGCGATTATTGCTGGCAGCAGACTTCTCATCAAGCGGCACACATTGTATAATCTCACCGTCAAGACCTATAACAAAATGTGAACAAACATCGGTATCAAGCTTATTAAAATAATCACGGTTATTTTGCGCGGTAGAACCCGAATTGCCGACATAATGGATAACGATGTTATTAATTTCTACAAGCTTAACACCCGTTCTGGCAAATCCTTGATTTATTAGCTGAACATCTACATAATCAGGCGATGTAAGCGATTTTGCATTTAACTGCTTTGGCGGCAATTTCCCACCGTTTTTGTAAATCGAATAACCTAACGCACCACACACAGATAATACAGCAATTAAAATAATAATGATTATTGCTCTTATAACTTTTTTGCGTTTTATTTTTCTTTTTATCATTAGCCTTTCAAGATTAGAAAGTTCAAACTGTTGCATTTTTTTGTGTCCTTATTCAATAGTATCAAATGTAATTTTAGCTTTAAAAAGGTCGCCATCGGTGCTGATTTCAAAGCTGCCGTTTTGAAGCTCGGTAAGGCTTTTAGCAATTGAGAGTCCAAGACCGCTGCCCTCGGTATTTCGCGAACGATCACCACGAACAAAGCGTTCGGTTAATTCGTCAGCAGTTACATTAATAGGCAGTTCAGAAATATTTCTGAATGTGATAACAGCTCTGCTGTTATCACAAACAAGGTCTATATATACCCTTGTTCCGCTCATTGCGTATTTGCAGATATTATTAAGCAGATTGTCAAAAACTCGCCAAAGCCTTCTGCCGTCTGCCAATATATACGTCTCTTCCGTGGGAAGCGACTGCATAACCTGTAATTTTTTTGCCTCAAGTTTTTCACTGAATTCGCCCACCGCCTGATTTATAAGCACAGAAAGATTGCATCTTGCAAGCTCGACCGATAAATTACCCGTAGACGCCTTTGATGCCTCTACCAAATCCTCAATCAGCTTTTTAAGTCTGATTGACTGTCGGTCTAAAACTTCGATATAATCATTAATTTTTTGGTTTTCGCAATTTTCTTTTTTAATTAAATCAACATAGTTAACAATAGATGTAAGCGGGGTTTTGATATCGTGCGAAACATTGGTAATAAGCTCGGTTTTAAAGCGTTCGCTTTTCATTTTGTCGTCAATAGCAGTCTGCAAGCCTTGATTTATATTGTTAAGACTTTCAGCAAAATCCTTTATATCACCAAACATATATTGGGTATCAATCTTGTTGTCAAGGTCGCCGTTTACTATTTTTTCACCACCCTGCTTAACACGCTGAAAAGCAATAGCCGCAAGCAACAATATAATTGCAGCAATAACACTTATCACAATCCAGCATATGATAAGATTGTCTGCTTCATAAGCGTTAAGCCCCATAAAAATGAGTTCAAATGCCAAGAACGCACCTATTATCATTGCAACCTTATAAACGGTTGCAAAATTCTTGTAAATATGTTTTATAACACTACCAATTTTAGAAATTTTCTTAAATAACCAATACAAAAAAGTATGTTTTATAATGGTTTTAGCCTTAATTTGCACAGCAACACTAAGCAGATACCAAAGCACCACAAAATAAAGCGCAACAAGTATAAGTGAGCCTAAAGCCACTGTAATTACAAGACCGTAAAGTTCCGTCAGTAGCCAGATGCCGTACAGGAATATAAAGAATACAATCACACTTAAAATATCAGCAGGTATGTTATTAAACATTGCTACCTTAATATCGGCGCTATTACTGCGGTGACCTACAGATATAAACAGATAACTGTAAATTGCAATACACAATGCAAGTGAAATAACCGCAGTAAAAATAAAGACATATCGGTTTTCGTAGCCGATATTTATTAGTTTATCCACTAAAAAGAATCGGTCGGTAAACTGCATATTACGTGGAATATATATTGTAAATTCGACTTTTTGCGAGGTTTCATATACCTGTATATTTGTTGCATAATGATAATAGTAATCATTTTCATAATCATAATTTACAGCATCTGCATCATAAAAACTACCGTCCAAGCTGTTAACGAAACGTGTAACAAATTCGCTTGTTGAATATGCCGCAATATAATCCTGACCTTTGAAATTTGAAACGGTTTCACCGGAATAAGTGTTTTCAATATGGTATAAAACATTTTTATCTTTATAGTATGATTCCACATAACTATCACTACCGTCATAAAGCGACACTAAATTATACATTTCTTCCCGCGCTAAATCTTCCATTATATTTTCTTCCAGCGTTGCAAAATCGCGGGTGTAAAAATCAGAAAACAGCATTATAATACTGCCCACCACAGATATCAGCATTGTGAAAAAAACTATAAAAGAGAAAGTAACTGCTAAAATTTTAAGCGCTGTGTTACCGATAAATTTTTTCATAATATCATCCCTCGAACTTGTATCCGTGTGCCCATACAACCTTTATGTATCTTGGCTCTGACGGATTTATTTCTATCTTCTCACGCAGGTGGCGAATATGTACAGCAATGGTGTTTTCAGCGCCGAAAGCCATCTCCTTGCGAACGCCTTCATAAATTTCTTTTTGTGACATTACCCTGCCTTTATTCTGCATAAGTAATTTTAATATTTCATATTCGGTAGGTGTCAGATTTACAGCATCACCGTCAACTGTTACAATCTTTGAGGCATCATTAAGATATATGCCGCCAACTGTTAATATATCGTCACCTGACTGTGCCACACTGCCGCCAAGCTTGGTATAACGGCGTATTTGCGAGCGCACGCGCGCCAGCATCTCAACCGGATTAAACGGTTTTGTTATATAATCATCAGCGCCTACATTTAACCCCAAAATTTTGTCAGTGTCTTCACTTTTGGCGGTAAGCAGAATAACAGGAACATTGCTGCTTTCTCTTAACTTTACCATAGCGGTTATGCCGTCCATTACAGGCATCATAATGTCCATAAGTATCAAATGAATTTCGTTGTCGTTTACAACATCAATTGCCTCTTTACCGTTTGATGCGGTAAAAACTTTATAACCGTCCGACTCTAAATATATCTGCAAAGCAGAAACAATATCTCTTTCGTCATCACAAACCA
>JAFTTE010000049.1 GCA_017466905.1 Clostridia bacterium
CCTGCAGGACCTTGTGGACCAGTGGCGCCAGTCTCACCCGCAGGACCTTGTGGACCTATAGGACCGGTTTCACCTGCAGGACCTTGCGGACCAGTGGCGCCAGTCTCACCCGCAGGACCTTGCGGACCTATAGGGCCGACTGCACCGACAGGACCTTGCGGACCAGTAGCGCCAGTCGCACCAGCGGGACCTTGTGGGCCTACGGGACCGGTTTCACCCGCAGGACCTTGTGGACCTACTGGTCCCGACAAACCTCTTGGACCAATTGGTCCTTGCGGTCCCATTGGACCTATAGGACCTTGGGGGCCGGGTGGACATTTTGAACAATCACAGTTACAGGAACATTCATCGGCGCAAGAATCTTTTTGACAACCGCAGTCACAATTTCGTTTCTCGACATCACAATTTTTCTGATATCTATCTTTATTATCGTTCTCATGAGAGTTATTGTTGTTATTATAAAAATTCCATCTACTCAATAATTTCACCTCCTGAAGAGTTGTGTATTATATAATATGCTTTCTTGTGTTATCGTGGTACTCAAAAATTTTTATAAAATTTGCTTGATGATAAGTGAATTATTACTTTGTCATATAGATATTTGCTTTGTATTTTCTAAAGAAAGCTACAACTTTTCCAAATAATAGATATCGTGTCTTCTTAGCTGACAAAAATTGAAAATGTTGTGTATATGTAAGAAAATTAAATGACATCTGATTTTCTTAAGTTTTATATTCTGTTTTTCGTTGAATTCAGTTTTAAATTATATTGATATTTGTTACCACTATATGGTATAATGATTATAAAGCGAGGGATTAAAATGAGCGTGTGCACGAAAAAGAAAATTTTGGAAATTGACCCGTATTTAGCACCTTTTGAAAAAGATATTAATCTCAGAACAGAAATTTTTTTCAATAAAAGAGGGGAATTGTTAGGCAACTTAAAAAAGATAACAAACTTCGCTAACGGACATAAATATTTTGGCTTTCACCGTACTCGCACCGGTTGGGTCTACAGAGAGTGGGCTCCTGCTGCTGATGCAATGTATCTCACAGGTGATTTTAATAATTGGGAGCTTGAAAGTTGCCCGATGACCAAACTTGAAAACGGTGTTTTTGAAGTTCATCTAAAGGGCAAAAATGCGCTGAAGGTGGGTCAAAAGGTACAGGCTGTCGTTATAAATTCAGGGCGTATACTGCGCCGAATTCCACTTTACGCTACACGCGTGGTTCAGGATCCGCACACCTATTTATGGTGCGCCGAGATTGAAAATACCAATGAAGCTTTTCCATGGACAGATAAAGACTTTCTACCGGAAAAGACACCTTTTATATATGAGTGCCACATAGGTATGGCTCAGGAGAAGGGGTCTATTGGTACATATAAAGAATTTACCGAAAACATTCTGCCGAGAATTAAAGAACTAGGGTATAATACTATACAGATAATGGCTATAATGGAGCATCCCTATTATGGTTCCTTCGGGTATCAGGTTTCTAATTTTTTTGCCGCTTCATCGCGTTATGGTAAAAGCCGAGAATTAAAAGAGCTTATAAATACTGCACACCAAATGGGTATTGCTGTTTTGCTGGATGTTGTGCATTCTCATGCGGTAAAAAACACCAACGAGGGACTCAATGAGTTTGACGGTACAGTATACCAGTTTTTTCACAAGGGTGAAAAGGGTAATCACAGCGCTTGGGGAACTAAGCTTTTTAATTACGCCAAGGACGAGGTATTGCATTTTCTGCTTTCAAATCTTAAATATTGGATGGAAGTTTTCCATTTTGACGGTTTTCGATTTGACGGAGTAACTTCTATGCTTTATCACGATCATGGACTGGGAAGCGCGTTTACAAATTATGATATGTACTTTTCAATGAATACCGATACGGATGCAGTTACATATTTACAGTTGGCGAATGAATTAATTCACGAAATAAATCCAAACGCTATTACAATAGCAGAGGATATGTCGGGTATGCCCGGTATGTGTATTCCTATACAGGATGGGGGCATTGGCTTTGATTATCGTCTGTCTATGGGTGTGCCTGATTTATGGATTAAAACCATCAAAGAATGTACCGACGATGAGTGGGATATCGGTAAGCTGTGGTATGAGCTTACCTCCTGTCGCGCACAGGAAAAGAATATCGGCTACTGCGAGTCTCACGATCAAGCGTTAGTTGGCGATAAGACCATAATGTTCAGACTTTGCGATGCTGATATGTATACAGGTATGAACAAATTCGGCGGTAATCTTGTAATAGACAGGGGCATCGCGCTTCATAAGATGATTCGCCTTATTACCGCATCGCTGGCAGGAGAGGGATATCTTAATTTTATGGGGAATGAATTTGGTCATCCCGAGTGGATAGATTTTCCACGCGAGGGCAACGGATGGAGTTACCATTATTGCCGTAGACAATGGAGCCTTGTAGATAATCCTGACCTCAGATACAGAGAACTTAACGATTTTGATAAGGCTATGATAAAACTGCTAAGGGAAGAAGATTTACTTTCTTTATCGGCCGAAAACAGATGGCTTCATCAGGATGATAAGATCCTTATCTATACTAAAGGAGATACAGTATTTATTTTTAACTTTCACCCAACAAAATCCTTTGACGGATATTTTGTGCCGGTGGGCAAAGAAGGTACATATAACGTTGTTCTTTCCTCGGATGACGGACAGTTTGGAGGCTTTTCCCGAGTTGACACCTCGGTTCAGTACCAAACCTTTACAACGCCTATCGGCTGGGTAGGTTTTAAATGCTATCTGCCAAATAGAACAGCTATTGTTTTGAAGAGAAAAATATAATTTTAAGGAGTTTTTTATGCAAAAGCTTGATTTAAACGGTACTTGGCATCTTAAGGGTGGAGAGTACGATTGTGAGGGCACTATACCTGGTTCGGTTTATTCATTTTTACTTGATAACAAGCTGATAGATGACCCGTATTACCGCGATAACGAGCTTAAACTTGTTGGTATTATGGACAACGAGTTTGAGTTTTCGCGTAAGTTTGATTATACACCCGACAGCAACACCGTTTTGCTTTGCTGCGACGGTCTTGATACACTTTGTGATATATATGTAAACGGTGCGCACATTGCCTACACCGACAATATGCACCGCAGTTATGAATTTGATGTAACCGATAAACTAAAAAACGGTGAAAACGAAATAAAACTTGCTTTTCACCCCGCCGATGCTTACATAAAAGAAAAAGAGGCAGAAACCCCAACCTTTTATGCAAAAGAGGCTATGGCAGGCTTTGGTAATATACGCAAAGCACATTGTATGTTTGGTTGGGACTGGGGTCCTCGTTTGCCCGACGCAGGTATATGGAAAGATATTTATCTGCTCAAAAAAGACAGCGTTCGCATAAGTGATATTTATATTACACAGCGTCACGAAAACGGTTATGTTTTTGTGACACCCAAGGTAACACTTGACGGCGAAGCCAAAATTAAAATTACCTGCACCGCGCCCGACGGCACACAAACAACACTTTTGGCAAATGCCGAAAACGAGATTGAAAATCCACAACTTTGGATGCCTCGCGGACTTGGTGAACAACCGCTTTATACCATAGATATTGAGGTTATCGAAAACGGTGTCGTTGTTGATAGCCAGAGCCGCCGCATAGGACTTCGCACGGTAAAGCTTATTCGCGAAAAGGACAAGTGGGGCGAGTCATTCTGCCACGAGGTTAATGGCGTTCGCTTCTTTGCGATGGGCGCTGACTATGTACCTGAGGACAACATTTTGTCGCGCCTTAGCGAGCAACGCACACGCGACCTGATAGAACAATGTTGCCGCTGTAACTTTAACTGTTTGCGTGTTTGGGGCGGCGGTTTTTATCCGCACGATTATTTCTTTGATATTTGTGACGAAATGGGTATTACCGTATTTGTTGACCTTATGTTTGCCTGCTCGTCGATGAACCCTGACGATGCTATGATGGAAAATATCCGCATAGAAGCCGAACAAAATTTAGCAAGACTTCGTCATCATCCATCAATTGTAATTATAAGCGGCAATAACGAGATTGAACTTTGGTGCACATGGCAGCCTGTAAAATATCCCCGTTATTTAGAGATTTTTGAAGATGTATTAGCCGATGTGGCAGACCGTGTTTGCCCCGATATACCCTATGTACCGTCTTCCCCCTCATCAATCGGTCATTTTATGGACCCACAGAACGAAAACTTTGGCGATTGCCATTATTACGACGTTTGGTGCGGCAAACCTATTACCGAATACCGCACAAAACACTGGCGTTATATGAGTGAGTTTGGCGTGCAGTCATACCCAGGTGAAAAAACAGTAAATTCCTACACCTTGCCCGAAGACCGCAATGTATTCTCTCGTGTTATGGAAATGCATCAGCGCTCAATTCCCGCAAACCAGTTCCTTATGCAATATCTGTCTGAAAACTTTAAGTATCCCAACAGCCTGCCTGCATTCCTTTATGCTACACAGCTTTTCCAGGCGGAAGCAATCAAGTATTGCGTAGAGCATCTGCGCCGCAACCGCGGTCGCTGTATGGGCGCGCTTTATTGGCAGCTTAACGACATCTGGCCTGTGGCATCCTGGGCAAGTATTGATTGCTATGGCAGATATAAGGCGTTGCAATATTACTCAAAGCGTTTTTACGAGCCTGTGCTTATCTCTTGCCGTGAGGTAGGAGAGATGGATGTTCGTCCGTTTATTAACACCGAGCGCAACATAGAGCTTGTAACCACAGCCGAGCTTACCGTTACTAACGATACATTAAATGAGGTTACTGGTACTGTTAATTGGGAGCTTCGCGACAGCAAAGCTAATATTATCAAAAGCGGCGAGCAGACTGTTACCGTGCCTGCGCTCTCATATGTAACGCTCGATAATATGGACTTTAACAAAACCTGTCCATATACCACGTATATCAGTTATTCTTATACTGTTGACGGCGCTGTTATATCAAGCGGCACAACATTGTTTGCAGCGCACAAGCGTTTTGATTTTGAAGACCCAAATCTGCGCTATGAGATAAACGGTGATGAAATTACAGTTTATGCCGATTGCTATGCTAAAGCGGTTGAAATTGATTCGCTTGACAGTGACTTTATACTGTCTGACAACTACTTTGATATGAATGCAGGTAGTAAAACCGTAAAAATAGTTGAGGGCACACCAAAAACCATCAGACTGCGTAGTGTTTATGATATAAAATAACGCTACAATTAAAAATGAAAAATCTCTGCTTAATTTCATTCAAGCAGAGATTTTTTGTTTTTTTAACAAATTATTTATTCAGCATTTTCAGAATCTCATTATTCTGGCAGAGGATATGACCAAGACCAAAAAGCGGAAAGAATACACACGCTGCTATAAGGGTAAAAACTATTATAGCGGCAAGGCTTATGGCAATTGAAAAGGCTGTTTTTGAAAACAGAAAAAATGCAATAACAAAGCCCACAATAATTATGGCAAATGCAATAATAAAAGCGATTGCCTTGATAACATTGCCAAGATTTTTATATAGCCCGCTTGTATATGCCATAACGGGATTCTTTTTTGCTCTGAATTCAACCGAAGTGGAGCTTATATCCTCCATTTCGGGAATATTGTTTGTATTGTTTTCAGACATATATTATCCTCCTTGAAGTCGGTCGCTACGTAGCGGAGTGGATAAATCCGCTCCATACGATAATAATATAGCGATTTTAAGAAATTATATGCACTTTACACCGATTGTAAGCTTTTCGCCATTGATATCCCATTCTTTGCTGTAACCGTCGATATCACCTGCAACGATTGAGTCTGCCAAAGTATCGCCTGCAATTTCGGCAGACAGCTTATTGGCAATTGCGATAACCTTTTCGCTGCCGCTAAGTGTTACTGCGATATGGTCGGTTACATTGAAGTTTGCTTCCTTACGCATTGTTTGAATCTTGCTTACAATTTCGCGTACAAAGCCTTCCTCAATAAGTTCTTCGGTAAGTGTGGTATCAAGAGCCACTGTGATACCGCGGTCGCTTACTGTAAAGAAGCCTTCTTTTTGTTTTGCTTCGATGAGCAAATCTTCGGTGCCAAGACGAACTTCGCCTGAAGCAAGGTTCAGCACGATTTCACCGTTTGCGTCAAGCTCTGCCTTTGCGGCATTGCCGTCAAGGTCTGCGAGCGCTGTGCGGATTTCGCCAAGCTGTTTGCCGTATTTAGGACCTACGGTTTTAAGCTGTGGTTTAAAGCTGTATGAAACAAGATTGTCAACCTCGTCGGTAAAGTCAACCGATTTGATGTTAAGCTCATCTTTAATAATATCAGCATAGAAATTATCAAGAGCTAAATCACACTTAACATACATTGTGCTAAGCGGCTGACGGTTTTTGATAGCTGAGCCGTTACGAGCGCTACGGCCGAGAACTACAATTTGGAGTACGCTTTCCATATTCTCTTCAAGTGTCTTGTCAATTGCGGTTTCGTCTACGGCGGGGAAGTCGCAAAGGTGGATGCTTTCGGGCGCGGATTTATCAACATTGCGAACAAGATTCTGATAAATGCTCTCAGCCATAAAGGGTATCATCGGCGCTGCCGCTTTAGCGGTTGTAACAAGCGCGTTGTAAAGCACGAGGTATGCTGTTTCTTTATCATCGGTCATACCCTGTACCCAATAACGCTCACGACCGCGACGAACATACCAGTTGCTCATTTCGTCAACAAAGTCCTGAAGTGCGCGCGCAGCCTCGGGGATGCGGTAGTTTGCGAGGTTTTCGTCAACAGCCTTAACCATAGAGTTAAGCTTTGAAATAAGCCATTTATCCATAACGGTAAGATTGTCGGGATTAAGGGTGTGCTTGGTTGGGTCGAACTTGTCGATATTTGCATAAAGCACATAGAAAGCATAGGTGTTCCAGAGTGTGCCCATAAACTTGCGCTGACCTTCAACTACGGCTTTGCCGTGGAAGCGGTTAGGCAGCCAGGGAGCAGAGTTAGTGTAGAAATACCAACGGATTGCATCTGCGCCATAGCTTTCGAGAGCGTCAAACGGGTCAACCGCATTGCCCTTTGATTTAGACATCTTCTGACCGTTTTCATCCTGAACGTGACCGAGAACGATTACGTTTTTATAAGGTGCTTTATTGAAAATAAGGGTTGAAATCGCCATAAGTGAATAGAACCAACCGCGAGTCTGGTCAACCGCTTCGGAGATAAAGTCGGCGGGGAACTGTGACTCGAAAAGCTCTTTGTTTTCAAACGGATAGTGATGCTGCGCAAAGGGCATAGCGCCTGAGTCAAACCAGCAGTCAATAACCTCGGGTACACGGTGCATTTGCTTACCACAATGAGGACATTTGATTGTAACCTCATCGATATATGGACGGTGAAGCTCAATATCATCAGGGCAGTTGTCGGACATTGATTTTAACTCTTCGATACTGCCGATAGAGTGCATATGGCCGCATTCGCAGGTCCAGATGTTAAGCGGAGTACCCCAATAGCGATTTCGTGAAATGCCCCAGTCCTGAACGTTCTTAAGCCAGTCGCCAAAACGACCCTTACCGATGCTTTCGGGTATCCAGTTAACAGTATCGTTGTTACGGATAAGGTCATCCTTAACGGCGGTCATCTTGATAAACCAAGACTCGCGAGCGTAGTAGATAAGAGGGGTGTCACAGCGCCAGCAGTGCGGATAATCGTGCTCGAACTTAGGCGCGTCAAAAAGCAGTCCCATCTTTTCAAGGTCAACGAGTACAAGCGGGTCAGCCTTTTTAACAAACACGCCTGCATAGGGGGTCTCGGCGGTAAGATTACCCTGACCGTCCACAAACTGAACGAAGGGCAGGTCGTACTTTCTGCCGACCTTGGCGTCATCTTCACCAAATGCGGGCGCAATATGAACTATACCTGTACCGTCGGTCATAGTAACATAACCGTCACAGGTGATGTAGTGACCCTTTTTGTTCTGCTTTTCGCAAGTGGGTTTTACAAAGTCAAATAAGGGCTCATATTCTTTGTATTCAAGCTCTGCGCCCTTGTAGCTTTCAAGAATTTCGTAAGCGGGTGCTTCTTCGGTAGCTAATTTGCCGAGCACCTTGTCAAGCAGAGCCTCTGCCATATAGTAGGTGTAGCCGTCAGCGGCTTTTACGCGGCAGTAGGTTTCATCGGGATTTACGCAAAGAGCCACGTTTGATGGCAGTGTCCAAGGTGTAGTGGTCCAAGCAAGGAAATATGCGTCTTCATTTACCACCTTAAAGCGAACAACTGCGCTGCGTTCTTTAACGTTTTTGTAGCCCTGCGCTACTTCGTGGGAAGAAAGCGGTGTTCCGCAACGGGGGCAGTAGGGAACGATTTTAAAGCCTTTATAAAGCAGACCCTTTTCAAAAATTTGCTTGAGTGCCCACCATTCTGACTCGATAAAGTTGTTGTCATAGGTTACGTAGGGGTTATCCATATCAGCCCAGAAGCCAACGGTTTTTGAGAAATCCTCCCACATACCCTTGTATTTCCAGACGCTTTCTTTACAGTGACCGATAAATGGGTCAAGACCGTATTCCTCAATCTGTTCCTTACCGTCAAGACCTAAAAGCTTTTCAACCTCAAGCTCAACAGGCAGACCGTGGGTATCCCAACCGGCTTTACGGGGCACCATACAACCCTTCATTGTGCGGTAACGCGGAATCATATCCTTGATAACACGGGTAAGCACGTGACCTATGTGTGGCTTGCCGTTAGCGGTAGGGGGGCCGTCGTAGAATACGTAGGGTTCGCCCTTTGCTTTTGTTTCAATACTCTTTTCAAAGATTTTGTTCTCGTCCCAAAATTCTTTGATTTTCTTTTCCTGCTCTACAAAATTAAGATTTGGAGAGATGCTGTCGTACATAGTAACAATCCTTTCAATGGTGAAGATAGAAAATTTTGTTTGGAGGGATTGCTATAGCATATCCCACCACCGCAAGCGGTCCCCGTCTCAACTGCCGTTTCGGTCGGTGCTTCTGCTTTGCAGAGGTGTCCACAGGACACCCGCACCCCTTTAGGCAAGGGAGGCATTTCTAAATAATAAAATCCCCGTCCATAATAGGACAGGGATGAATAATTACATCGCGAGTTTAAACCACCTATTTTGAACGGACTAAAGTATCCGCACTCCCTTTAACGGTGGAGATAACCGGCAGATGCTAATAAGTATAGACTTTTCACACCGCGGCTCAGAAGTGATATTCACGCATTTTCATACCGCTGACCTTACACCGTCGTCAACTCGCTTTAGGTATGTGTGTAAAACACGCTACTGTCTTCGTCACAGCCTTTATCACGATAATATTATCACAAGTGCAAAAAAAAATCAATAGTTAAACTGATTAAAATTCGCTTTTGCGGAAAAAATAGGCAGTAAGGAAGTGTTTATATGGTAAAAAAACAAACTTTTATAAGGGTGGTATCCTTTTTGTCGGCGGCAATTTTAGTTGTTGGCGGATTTGCCATAAAAGAAACAAATAAAAGTCGCAGGTATATGCTTATGATAGAAAACAGTTATTCAAGAGCATTTGAGCAGCTTAACAGCAGTCTGAATAATATAAGTATGGCGATAGAAAAAACGGTGTATGTGTCTTCGGCAAAAAAGATGAGTTCGCTCTCTAGTGAGATTTTCAGCGAAGCTGAGCTTGCGAAAGGCGCGCTATCAAGCCTGCCAATAGGTGAAAACAACCTGTCCACAATTTATCGGTTTTTGTCGCAGGTTGGCAATTATGCGCTATCAGTAGCAAAAAATATAACGAGCGAAAATACTGTTACCGAAAAACAGCGCGAGGAATTAAAACAACTTAGCAGTACGGCAAAAGTTGTGACAGAGGTTATAAATGATTCAGGTATTGAATATAACTCACCTGAGCAGTGGGCACAGTTGGTCGAGAACAAATTAAATGACGTTGTGAGCGAGCAGGGACTTGCGGCTTCACTTACAGAACTTGAGGAGAATTTATCGGATTATCCTACCCTTATATATGATGGACCTTATTCTGACCACATTTTAGAAAAGGAACCGCTTATGACCGCGAGCGCTAAGGAATATTCTGAAACAGAGGCTTTGGCAGTGGCGCAAAAGTTTGTAAGCGAAAACAGCGTATTAAGCTTTGAGGATATGCAAAAGGGCAAGATAGAATGCTACCGCTTTGCTGATAACAATGTAAATGTTACGGTGAGCAGGTTTGGCGGATATGTCGTTTATATGCGAAAAAATCGCGTAGTAGGGGATAGTTTGCTCTCTTACGAGCAGGCGATGTCAAAAGCCGAAAAGTTTTTAGAAGAGATGCAGATATCAAATATGATAGATACCTACTATTATACCGATGCGGGTGTATGCGTGATAAACTTTGCCTACCTTGACGGACAGACAATTTGCTATACCGACCTTATAAAGGTGGGGGTTGCTATGGACACAGGCGAGATAATGCTGCTGGAGACAGCGGGGTATCTTACCAATCATACTGACCGTGCGTTTCAAATACCCGATTTTACTGTCGAGCAAGCGATGGAGAAAATCGCCAGTGACCTCGAGGTTGAAGAAACATCAATAGCGTTGATTCCTACAGATTCCGGCGGTGAGGTGCGGTGTTATGAGTTTTTGTGCCGCGGCGAAGAAAATCGGGAAATATTGGTATATATAAATGTGCAGACGTTAGAGGAAGAGCAGATTTATATTTTGCTTAAAACTGACGGGGGAACTTTGGTAAAATAAAGGAAGGGTCATTTGACTCTTCCTTTATTTTACAGTTATATTCGCCTGACGGCGAGTGATATTGCTTTGCAGTGATATTTGGCTTGCGCCAAGTGATATTCGCTTCGCGAGTTTTACAATGTATTTAGCATATCGATAATTTTTTGAAATTTCGGTGTGTTACGTATAAAATCAAAGTTTTTGTGTGCAAGCCATTTGTTGCGCATAATTTCACAAAGTGTTCGTGAATCGGCAGTTTCAAAATCGATTTTATTTACTGTAACACCGCCAAGTAAAAGGCAATTATAATTTTGGGTGTTGGGTCTGTTGTCAAAATCTATTGCTTTTTGTGCGGCTGATTTCAACAAATTTAAAACCTTGTCTTTGTCACCGATTTTTGCATACAGTTTTGCTTTATCACAAGGGACACGAACATTTTCCCAAAGGGAAATATTACTTTGTTGTTTATCACACATTAAATCATTTAACATTTCCCATTTATTTATAACTGATATAGAGTCTTTGGATGATAACTTCCCACAAGTTGCTAAGGTGTGCATATAATTTTTAAGCATTTCATAGCATTTTTTTATTTGCCTTTGTAAAAACGGTAACTTTTCATCTTCTCGTAAAGACCACCACATTTGATTTTCTCGACAAAGCGTTATCGGTGGAAGAGAATCATAGATTTGTCTGCCCGTTTCTTTTCTTCCGTTTTCGCAGTGATTAAAGGCAAGTCTTGCGGTGGCTTCTAAACGAATGTTTTGGTCTGGGCAGTATTTCATTATACGTTCACCCAAAGCGGTGATTTCGGCATCATATTTTTGAATATTTTCTTTCCAATTAGGTATATTACCTGTTTCGTCACCTGCAACAAATAATGCGTACATAAGTTTATTAAGCAGGGCATAGTTGTTTGGATATTCTTTGACACCATCGCGTGCAATAGAAATGCACTCATCGATTTTGCCTTGACTGATGGCAACTTGAAATCGGTTAAGATATTTGTCGACGTTTTTTGTTTCTGCGATATTGTCAACACCCAGTAATTTATCAACCGTAGTTTCAAAAATTTCTGCTAATGTAGGCAAAAATTCAATATCGGGATAGCAGATATTTAGTTCCCAACGGGATACTGATTGAAAGGAAATCCCCAGCATTTCTGCAAGTTGTTCCTGTGTAATATCTTTTGATTTTCTGAAAAACTTTATGTTTTCACCTATTGATAGTTTCATAATTTTAACCTCATAAATTGATTTTGAAGTTGCGCAACTTTCGATTTTTATTTTATTTTTTTATATTATAACATACAACTACTCATTAGGTGATATTTTTTCACCCGCAGGGTGAATTTTGTATAGTGTTTTGTATTTAAGATTGCCACGCCGATAAATCGGTTCGCAATGACAAACGGATTTCGAAGGTTCTAAATTTGTTTGTCATTCAAAGGAGCGTTAGTGACGAAGAATCTAAAAGTATAAAAATAAGCACCTGCTTTTTTACAGGTGCTTATTATTTATTAGTTATTTATCTTTTCAAAACATTTTTGCGCGCGTTTTTCTTCTGTGGAGGCTTCAATATCGTAGCCTCCATTTTTTAGGTGGTCTACTATTTCGCACCAGATTTTATATGCCTTTTCATATTCTTCCAACTCTTCATAACAAAAAGCCATTGAATATTTTTGGTCTAAATTTTCGGTTGTGAGGCTGTCTGCCTTATTCCAATACTCAAACGCTTCGTCATATTTTTTAAGTCTGTTACATATATTGCCGCCGTGGACATACAGTTCCCACTCATTAGGGAATTTTGTTATTGCCTGTTTGAAATACTCATAGGCTTTATTATTACGGTTTGCGCACATATATGCCGCTACTAAAAAACACCACTCTTGTGAAACGTCCGGATATGATTTCATCCTTTCAAGTTGAGCTGATACAGTTTCATCAGCTTTGCCTATCTGGGCATAAAAATTTATTTGCTGATATTTTGTGCGATTGTAGGTATCCAAATTGTTCTCGGGTCCTTTTTGAATAACGGTATCAAAAAGTTGGTTAGCCTTATCTTTGCAATAATTCATCATATATTGATGAATTATGCCATAAACTCGCATATCCTCAGTGGTTAAAGCGCCGCTTTTTTGTAACTTTTTAAATTCTGCTTCTGCCTGTATAAAATCTTGTGGGTCACGTGTTGCCTCATACACGCTTGCAAGGCGAGAGGCATAGTTTTTATATGCTATGCAATTGGGTTTATATAGGTCATCTATCGTTACGCAATAAAGTCGTGCTATGTCAGGCAGTAGCATTACGTCGGGCAGTGTGGTGTCGCATTCCCAACGGGAAACGGTTTGCGCGGTAACACTCAATTTTTCGGCTGCTTGTTCTTGAGTTAAATTTTTTTGTTGGCGCAATCTTTTTAAATTATTTGAAAATACATTATTCATAAAATCTTCTCCTATTGTTTTTTAGAAACTTCTGATTATATTATAGTTAAAACAAGTCTGTAGTCCATATCTTATTTTGTGATTAGAGTCTCAAAATCTGTTTACTATGCTTGCAAAATGGGTATATATTCGGACGAGCAGTGCTCGCCCCTACGATGAAAATTAGAAATATTGCGTAGGGGCGGTCATTGACCGTCCGTGTTATTTCAAATTCAAATGTTTTTAAGATTTACATATCAAACAAATTATGATATAATAAACACAAAACAACGGCAAACTGCCGTTGAAATGCTTCGCATTTGAAAATTAAAATTTTCTTTTATGTTTATTGAATGGCTAAAAGGCAAAATGAAACAATTCATTTGCGGCGGCTATACCGCCAACAATGCTGACGCCTTGCTTTTATGATATAATCAAATCAGTGTAATTAGGGGGTGCTTGTTTATGCCGTTAGTTGAGAGTGTAAAGCATATTTACGAGCCGAATCCTTTGGCGTGTGGGCAGGCGGTACTTGCGATGCTGTCGGGCGTGGATGTGTATGAGATATTTAAACTCGTAAACACCGAAAAGGAAACTACCCTTAAAGATATGAAAGACGCGCTTAAAGCGTTGAGCATAGGCTTTAAGGAAAATAGGGTAGAGGTAAAAAACAAAAGTGATTTGCCGCGTGTGGCGATACTCAGTCTTGAAACGCCTAAATGTTGGCACTGGTCACTATACTTTGACGGTGTGTTTTATGACCCTGAATATGGGGTGTGTGATGATTTTCCGCCCTCTAATCGCCGATATTTTTGGGAGATAACGGGTTGACAATATAATGCAAAAATATTAAAATTAGAATAAATAGCATCCCTTCGTCAAAACTTTGTTTTGACACCTCCCGTATCCCTCAGTCAGCTTAGCTGACAGCTCCCTTTAGGCAAGGGAGCCATTGGCAAGGGAGGATTTATAATTATGATAAAATGGTGATTAATATGGTAAAGGTTTCTCCGTCGGTGCTGACATCCGACTTTTTAACACTTTCTGACAGTATAAAAAAGCTTGAAGATGCAGGGGTTGATATGCTGCATCTTGATGTTATGGACGGTATTTTTGTGCCGAATATTTCTTTTGGCAATCCCGTTATAAAATCAATAAAGGCGCACACAAGCCTGCCGCTTGACGTGCATCTTATGATAGACCGTCCGCACAGATATATAGAAGAGTTTGCAAAGTATGCCGATTTGCTCGGTTTTCACTATGAGGCAGGGTCTGATAACGCAGAAACGCTTAAAAAGATAAGAGAACTCGGTTGCAAGTCTTGTATTACAATTAAGCCCGCAACAGCCGCAGAAGAGATTTTTGACCTTTTGCCGCTTTGCGATATGGTACTTGTAATGTCGGTAGAGCCCGGCTTTGGAGGACAAAAGTTTATGCCGATAGCGATCCAAAAGATTGCCGATATAAAGGCTGAATGTGAGCGCCAGGGACTCAAAGTTGACATTGAGGTTGACGGCGGCATAAATGCTGAAACCGCGCCTCTGGCTGTAGAGGCGGGAGCAAATGTGCTGGTAGCGGGTAATTATCTTTTCTCTGCCGATGATATGGGCGCCCGTGTCAAAGAAATCAAGAGTCTTTAAAGGCTTTTTGCATTTTTGATATTGCGTTATTCTTACATATAAGGCGGCTTTTAAACTTTATTTCGTCAATATGTAACTTATCTATAAAAACAATATTTTTACTTTTAGATAAATTTTGTGCGCTATTGGTAGAAATTAGCAGTTGATAATAACCGCAAGCGGTGTAAAGGCTACTGCGTATAATGCTGCCGCTTTTCAGATTGCATACAAAGTCAATAAGGCTGTTGCTGCTGTCGAAAAGTATCGCATATTCACGGGTGTTTATTTTACGGTATCGTTTGATTTTTCTTCTGCGCAAGTGTTTGTGAAATTTCATAAAACGGCACCTTTTGTACGGAATATTTAACGGTCTGCGGTCAATACTTTCTTTATGAAAGGTGTTGACATTATGGCAGAAGAAAATAAAAGACAGGAATTCTGGAGTTTGTTTATTAAATCGGCGGTTATTACCATTTCGGTAATTGCTCTGATTCTGATAGGATATTTTACCGCGGGATTTTTATCGGGCGGATTATAAAGGAGAAAATAATGGATTACAGTTTTTTAAAAAGCGGCACAGATGTACGCGGTATAGCGTCGGATCTTGGCGGAAAGGCAGTAGAACTTACCGATACTGCGGTTTATGATATTACTGCGGCTTTTGCTGTGTGGTGTGTTAATAAATTCAGCAAGGGCGCAAATGAGTTAAGAATTGCGGTAGGTCACGATTCGCGAATTACGGCTGACAGAATAAGTGGCTGTGTAAAGCAGGCGCTGACAGCGGCAGGCGTTACCGTGATTGACTGCGGTCTGGCTTCAACCCCCGCTATGTTTATGACAACGGTTGATTTACATACAGATGCCGCCATACAGATTACGGCAAGTCATCATCCGTTTGACAGAAACGGTCTTAAGTTTTTTGTGGGTACAGGCGGTCTTGAGGGTAGTGATATATCGGAGATTTTGTCACTTGCATCAGAAGCGCAAGAGTGCATCAGCGAGCAAAAGGGCAACATAGAAAAATGCGACTATATGAAAGATTATGCTGCCCGTCTTCGTGATATGATAATCCGTGAGGTAGGAAAGGGTGAAAAGCCGCTTTTAAACTATCATATAGTTGTAGATGCAGGCAACGGTGTTGGCGGCTTTTATGCTAACGAGGTGTTAGCGCCGCTTGGCGCTGATATTAGTGGTAGTCAGTTTTTAGAGCCTGACGGTATGTTCCCCAATCACATACCAAATCCCGAAAACAAGCAGGCGATTGAGAGCATTTGCGAGGCTGTAAAAGCAAGTGGCGCCGACTTTGGCGTTATATTTGATACCGACGTTGACCGCGCAGGTTGCGTTGACGGTGACGGAAATGAGATTAACCGCAACCGACTTATTGCAATAGCTTCGTATATTGCTTTGGGTGGTAAAAAGGGCGGCACAATTGTTACCGACTCGGTTACATCTGACGGACTTAAAAAGTATATTCAACAAGATTTAGGCGGTGTACATTACCGCTATCGTCGCGGATATAAAAATGTTATAAACAAGGCGATAGAGTTGTGTGAGCAGGGCGTCGATTGTCCGCTTGCAATTGAAACCTCGGGTCACGCGGCGCTGCGCGAAAACTACTTTTTAGATGACGGAGCGTATCTTGCTACAAAGATTATAATTGAGCTTGCAAAGGGTACTGATATTAAGGCGCTACTTTCTACAATGGAAATGCCGTCAGAGGAGGCAGAATACCGCTTTAATATAAGCGCAAAAGATTTCCGTACATATGGTCAAAACGTGATTGACAAACTCGAGAAATTTGCAGCAGCCCACGACGGATATATTATTGCCGACGATAATCGCGAGGGTATAAGGGTATCGACAGCTAACGGTTGGTTCTTGCTCCGTTTGAGTGTTCACGACCCTGTAATGCCAATGAATTTTGAAAGCAACGAGGAAGGCGGCATTGAGATTATGAAAGGTGAACTTAGAGAGTTCTTTGAAGGATTTAGTGAACTTGAAATACCACAGCATTTTTAATGCACAATTCACAATGCATAATGCACACAAACTAATGCGAGAGCACTTTCTATAGAGATATGGCAAGTGCATGAAGCTTAAAGACAAAATTATAAGCCACAGCTTATGTTTTAAAGCTGTGGCTTGATTTATAATTGTGCATTATTAAAGCACTTTACTTAAAAAGTCTTTAAGTCTGGGACACTTTGGATTACCGAAAATTTCTTCCGGCGTTCCTTCTTCGGCGATTACGCCCTCGTCAATAAATATGATGCGGTCGGCAACCTCACGGGCAAAGCCCATTTCGTGAGTAACTATTGCCATTGTCATACCGCTTGCGGCAAGGTCTTTTATAACACCCAGTACTTCGCCAACCATTTCGGGATCAAGCGCGCTTGTCGGCTCGTCAAAAAGCATAACCTCAGGGTCCATACAAAGCGCGCGGACTATTGCGACACGCTGCTTCTGACCACCCGAAAGCTGTGATGGATATGCATCGGCGCGGTCGGCAAGACCAACTTTTTCGAGTAAAGCCATAGCCTTTGCCTCGGCATCCTGCCTGCTCATTTTGAGTAGCTTCATAGGCGCGATTATCATGTTTTTGAGCACCGTCATATGTGGGAAAAGATTAAACTGTTGAAATACCATACCCATTTTTTGACGGTGTATATTTATATTTGCCTTGGGGTCGGTGATGTCGTTATCTTTGAAATAGATGTGTCCGTCTGTGGATTCTTCAAGGCGGTTAAGGCAACGTAAAAATGTCGATTTACCAGAGCCTGACGCGCCGATAATAACTACCACTTCGCCCTTCTTGATTTCGGTATCAATGCCCTTTAAGACTTCGATTTTTTCAAAACTTTTAACTAAATTTTCAACCTTTATTAAAGTATCATTAGTGGTCACTCTTACGCAGCCTCCTTTCAAGTATTCCTACAAGCCATGTGAGTATCATAACAACAACTAAGTATATTGCCGCAACGGTAAGTAATGGTAAAAAGTAAGAATATGTGCGGCCTGCAATGGAATTGCCCGCTTTTGTAAGATCCATAACGCCAACGTAACCCGCAACCGAGGTTTCTTTGAGCAGCGCTATAAACTCGTTACAAAGGGTAGGAAGTACTGCTTTAAACATCTGAGGAATTACAATATGTATCATTGTTTGCAAATAGTTAAAGCCAAGACTGCGCCCTGCCTCAAACTGACCGTTATCAACAGCCATAATACCACCGCGGAAAATTTCGGCAACATAGGCGCCCGAATTTATGCCAAAGGCAAAAATGGCAACAGGGACACCGTCACGCGCAGATACAAAAATAAGGAAATAGGATATCATAAGCTGAACGACAACAGGGGTGCCGCGGATAACAGTAAGATACACCTTGCATATTGCATTTAAGATTTTAAGTATGGCAAACCCAAAACCGTGTTTTGCGCCGCTTTTGTCGTAAGAAGAGCGAATAGCAGCAACAACTATACCGATAAGCACACCTATAACCAAAGCGCCTGCGGTGATTTTTAAGGTGTTAAGAATACCTGTAAGCATTTGTTTGTATCGGTCACCCTGAATAAAAACAAAATCAATCTCGTGTGTAAAGGCATTCCACTGTGTCGTAATAAAAGTCCATACCTGTTTTAACCAATCAAAAATTTTAATCACATCCGTTCTAAAATGCATACATAAGGGCGGTTTGAAACCGCCCTTAAATTTTTAAAATGTAAGGATTATTCTTCAGCCTTAATGTACTTGTCAACTATCTTCTGAACAGAACCGTCAGCAATAAGCTCTTTAAGAGCGTTGTTTACCTTTGTCTGAAGCTCGGTGTTTTCTTTTGCAAAGCAGATAGCATAGTCTTCGTTAGCATACTCGGTATCAAGAATCTTAAGACCTTCATTTGCTGCAACATAAGCCTTTGCGGGCTCGTTATCAATGATAACGAAATCAACCTTGCCAGCCTTAAGTGCTTCAACTGCTAAAGCGCCGTTAGCATATTTGGTTACATTTTCTTCACCGTAACC
>JAFTTE010000050.1 GCA_017466905.1 Clostridia bacterium
GGCGAGGGACTGAGTGTAGCGTTACAGTCCCCTGTAAACGGTGTTGTTACAGCAGTAGGTAAAACTGCAATAATTATACAGAAACAATAGGAGGCCATAAAGTGAAAAAAGCACTTGCAATGGTTGAATATAAAACAGTATCGTCGGGTATGCAGGCGGCTGATATAATGGTAAAGACCGCCGAGGTCGAAATTATAGAGGCGACCACCGTATGCCCCGGTAAATATATGGTGCTGATTTCGGGCGACTTAAGCGCTGTTCGCGCATCTGTTGATGCGGCGGCAACCAAGCTCCCCGATATGATGATTGACAAGTTTGTGCTTGGTAACCCCCACGAAAGCATCTTTACAGCGCTTTACGGCACTACCGATATAGGTTCTCCCGATGCTTTGGGCGTGCTTGAAACATTTTCTTCCTGTGCCGCAATAGTTGCTGCTGATATAGCCGCTAAGACATCACTTGTAGATTTAATAGAACTCAGACTCTCACGCGGTATGTGCGGCAAATCTTACTTGCTGCTCACGGGTGAAATTGCCGCAGTTCAGGCTGCTATTGATAAGGCAAAGCAGGGCGCGGGAGAAAGCGGTATGTTCTTGGACTCAGCCGTAATACCGCATCCGGATGAAAAAATGTGGCACAGTATTTTATAATAAATTTTCAGAAAGAGAGAACTGTTTAAATGCTCGCAATAGAACGACGTAATGCAATTCTTTCCAAACTTTATTTAGACGGCAAGGTTATTGTTTCGGAATTAAGCGAAGAGTTTGATGTAACCGAAGAAACTATCCGCCGCGATCTTGAAAAATTAGATAAAGAAGGCCTCGCCCAAAAGACCTATGGCGGTGCGGTACTGGTACAAAATTTCAGCACAGACCTGCCCCATAGCGTGCGCAAAAAAGCCAATGTTGAGGCGAAGCAAAAGATAGCTGAAAAAGTAAGCGGCCTTTTCCACGACGGTGACTGCATTATGATAGATGCAAGCTCGACAGCGCTTTTGCTGCTTAACTATATTAAAAATCTGAAAAACATTACCCTCATTACCAACTCGGTTGAAGCGCTTATAGAGCTTTCAGATAAAGATGATTGGAATGTTTTCTCAACAGGCGGTAAGTTAAAACGCGGTTCGCTGTCTTTGGTAGGACCCTCCGCCGAAAAAACAATACGGTCTTATCACGTGGATTATGCCGTTTGTTCTTCAAAGGGTATTGATATTGCCCGCGGAATTACCGATTCGAATGAAAAGGATTCCGAAATGAAGCAGGCTATATTTGATTCGGCAGAAACCAAAATTCTGGTTGTTGACTCAAGCAAGTTTGATAAAATCTCTTTAATAAAGGTAAGCGATGTTACCGATGTTGATATTATCGCTACCGACACAGAACCAAGTGCAAATTGGATTGAATATTTAAAAAGCAAAAATGTAGATTTAATATATTAAAAGTTTCTCAAGGAGTGATTATATATGGCAAGAAATCTTACCGAAGCCGAAATTCGTGAGGTTGTAAGTCAGGTGCTTAATAAGGTGGCAGCAGCCCCCACCGCGAGCTTTGACAGCACACAGTACGCAGGTAAAAAGTTTGTAGGTGTGTTTGATGATATGAACGACGCTATTGCCGCAGCGCAGGTAGCCTACAAGGCAGTACGCGCTATGTCGGTAGAAAAGCGTGAAGAGCTCATTACCGAAATCCGCCGTCTGACCCGTGCCGAAGCGCACATAATGGCAGAAATCGGAGTTAAAGAAACAGGTATGGGCAGGGTAGACCACAAGACTGCAAAGCATATGCTGGTAGCCGACAAAACCCCCGGTACAGAAGATATCGTATCTGCGGCTAAAACCGGCGACTACGGTCTCACACTTGTAGAAATGGCTCCGTTTGGCGTTGTTGGCGCTATCACTCCAAGCACCAATCCAAGTGAAACTGTAATCTGCAACAGTATCGGTATGATAGCTGCAGGTAACGGTGTTGTATTTAATCCACACCCCAACGCTATTGCTACATCTAACTACGCGGTTGACCTTGTAAACCGCGCAAGTAAGGCTATGGGCGGACCTGAAGTGCTTGTTTGCTCTATGAAAAAGCCAACCCTTGAATCTGCCGCTATTATGCAGTCACATCCGCTAATCCGTCTGCTTGTTTGCACAGGCGGTCCCGGTGTTGTTAAGGCTGTTCTTTCATCCGGTAAAAAGGCTATCGGCGCGGGTGCCGGTAACCCACCCGTTATTGTTGACGATACCGCCGACATCCAGAAGGCAGGTAAAGATATAATCGACGGTTGTACCTTTGACAACAACTTACCTTGCATTGCCGAAAAAGAGGTATTTGCTTTCAGAAATATCGCGGATGAGCTTATCTCGGTAATGCTCAAAAACGGCGCATATATGATAGATTCTGCTCAGGCAGCGCGTCTTGCAGAAATAGTTTTGGTTGACAAAACCGATAAAAAGGGTAATGTGCGTAAGATAGTTAACCGCGACTGTGTAGGCCGCGATGCAAAGGTAATTCTTTCAAAGCTTGGCATTACAGTAAGCGATGACATCCGTTGCATTATTTGTGAGACCGACTTTAATCACCCCTTTGTTCAGGAAGAGCTTATGATGCCTATTCTTCCTATAGTTCGTGTTGATAACATTGACGAGGCTATAGATTTGGCTGTTAAAGCCGAGCATGGTAACCGCCATACATCGCATATGCACTCTAAAAATGTTGACAATCTTTCACGCTTCGCACGCGAGGTTGAAACCACAATATTTGTTAAAAATGCGCCTTCTTACGCAGGTATAGGCTTTGGCGGCGAGGGTCACGCAACCTTTACAATTGCAGGTCCTACAGGCGAGGGTATTACATCCGCCCGCAGCTTTACCCGTCAGCGCCGTTGCGTAATGGCAGAAAGCTTCCGTATTATATAAGGAGAGGTCACAATGGCTTATAATGATACTTTGGTTGCCGAAATAGTCGGCAGAGTTATGGCTGAGCTTGGGTTAAACACAGCATCAGGCGGTAACGATACCGTACCTGTCGGCGTTTCAAACCGCCATATACATCTGTCCACCGCCGATTTAGAAACACTTTTCGGTGCAGGATACCAGCTTACCCCCATAAAAGACCTGTCACAGCCCGGTCAGTTTGCTTGTAAAGAAACCCTTACTATTGTAGGTCCGTCACTTCGTCCTATTGAGAATGTTAGAGTATTAGGTCCTGTTCGTAAGGCTTCACAGGTGGAGATTTCCCGTACTGACTCGTTTACCTTAAAGGTTAAACCCCCTGTAAGAGAATCTGGAGACATAGCAGGTTCGGCGCCTATTACAATTATAGGACCAAAGGGTGTTGTAACGCTGAAAGAGGGTTGCATTATTGCTAACCGTCATATACATATGAGTACCGATGAGGGCGCCCAGTTTGGCCTTTCAGACGGTCAGTATGTAGACGTTGAAGTAAATGGTGAACGCAAGACTAAATTTTACGATGTTCAGGTGCGCGTTCACAAGGATTTCCGACTTGAAATGCACATCGACACCGATGACGCCAACGCTGCAGGAATAGGTAACGGTGCCAAGTTTATGATTGTAAAAAAATAACAAATATTAAATAATGTTAGTAACAAAAAGCAATCGCTGTGCGATTGCTTTTTGTTTATACGTATGTTAAAATATTACTATCTCTGTGTAAGGATTAGGTGCTCTGGAAAAGAATTTGCATATTTGGTTTATAACACCACAAAGAACAATGCGTACAAAGGAGTATAACCCCTTTGCACCGAGAGAAAGCTACAATATTTATGTCGCACGCAATGCGACAGAGGGTTGTCAGATGTCTATTCTGTCAAAAGAGGGCGCACGTAAAAATATGAGCATAGAGGTTGTAAACGATACCGATGCAGGCTTTACTGTGGAATTGCTTCGTGAGCGTTATGTTGACTGTGACGGCGCGCTTTTCCCCGACCCTGTAGTACCAAATGATACCCACTTTGATTTAGAAGAATGGAAAAACGTTACATATCTTATAAACATTGTAACCACCCGTGATACAGTCCCGGGCGGCTACGGTATAAAGATAATCTTGCGCGAAGATGGTGAGATTTA
>JAFTTE010000051.1 GCA_017466905.1 Clostridia bacterium
ACAGATGGTTCATTGCTGCTTATGAAGCAACCCCTAAAACCGAAATACACGAAGGTACATACGAAGCTGTCGGTCTCCATTTTAACGGCAACAAATACAACCTTGATAAAGATATCCTTGTACGACACGGCGAGGATATGGTCGAGGTAGAACGCACCTTCGAAGGTATCAGAAAATACCTTGAAGAACATAACATCGAAGGTCTTGTCTTTTGGAAAGACGGTGTTCCTGCGTGTAAAATCAAGCGGTCTGACTTTGGCTTTATATGGCCTTTGGAGAATCCGAAAATCAACTTTTAAATAGGGGTAAAAAGCAATGGAAGAATTACTCGCAATCACTAAAGTGTTAGGCGAAGAAAATGCAAAAAAATTTAAGGATGCAGTTACTGATTTGCTTATTGATCAGGTCAAGGACGATTTGGAGAATTTGAGCAATTATTTAATTGATTGGGAAGAACTCTTCGATGAGATTCGAACCGAAATTAAAGAAGAATTCAGAGAAAAGATACGAACAAAATATATGCGAATTGCAGAGGATAAATTATCCAAGATATTTGAGAATGATAGTCGAACCGAAAAACTATGAAAAATTAGATGAATTGCTCGGCTTTTGATAATAAAGAGTGATCGAGTTGCAGAAACCTGTGAGGCCTGTGACCAGTGTGGGTTCTGCAGAACTCACACTCTCTTTAAATTTGTTAACCATCAGAGTGATTGAGTTATAGAAGCTTGAGTGGCCTATAACCGGTAGGAGTTCTGTGGAACTCCTAACTCTGATTTATATAAGGAGAAACAAATGGACAAAGAATTAGAAGAAGCAATAAACAAAGGACAACCGTGTGCAATACTGCACTTCGATAAGGAAGGCAATGTAACACATATGGAAAAATATAACCTTGAAAATGCACGACCATCAAAATGGCAACTTGAATCTATGGCTCGGTGCTTTCTTCCACATATTCGTGAATTCTTTGAAAGCGAGGAAGGACGGAGAGAGTTTGAAAAATGGAAAAAAGAAAATATGTAAAGAAACCGAAAGTCTATAATGATGGCCTTGTAGATTTGAGGAATGTTAAAATAGACACTTCTCTACCTGTTGAAGAAAAACTAAAATCGTTTATAAAACAGATTAAAAACCCGTATAGATATAGGGTTGGAGATATCGTAGTAAATATAAGATTTACGGATAGTGGTCGTTCATTTAAAGATGCATTTGCAACAGCGATTAAGTTTGAAAACCGCTAACGAAGGTATGGTCGTTTTCTACACACGAAGCGGTTTAGATAACAACCCTCATGTTCTAATGGTTCATGAGGGTAATTGTTATTTACGGAAGGAGATCAAATGAGAATAAGCTATAAAAAGTTATTTAAGTTGCTAATCGATAGAAATATGAAACAAAAGGAACTTGCTGAAATTGCAGGTATCAGCGTTGCAACTCTCACAAAAATGAAGCAAGGCAAAGGTGCTATCTCAACGCTTGTTTGGGAGAAGATTTGTATTGCTCTCAACTGCAAAATAGATGATTGTTTAGAGCTTATCCCCATACAAAAATAAAAAAGTGTAACCGGTTTAGCCCTTTCAGTTGTTGTATATATGACGAGTGAAAATATTTTTCAAAAACATGTCACAAAAATACCACTTTCGTCGTTTATAATATAGGGGCTGATAGGATGACAAAACGAAAAATATATGCAAGAGAGTTATTTAGAAAGTTTGATTTTTACCATTTGGCAAAGGAATTCTATTATTACATATTCAGATATCCCGAATTGGAATCCGAACCCGAGTGGATAGAAATCAAGGAATTTGCAGAGGACATTATAGTCACACATCGTTGTTCAAGGGAATATGGTGACAAGCTCGACCCCGATGATTATAGAGATTTCCTGCGATTTTATACTCGTCTTGAAATGAAATATTATGACAAGGAAAGAGAATTCATATTCAACGAAAAAGATAAAATGCTATTTTTGGCATTTAATTTAAAGAAGAAAAACTAAAGGGTAGTATTTTTTTGTGTTCCATGTTATAATAAAAAAAGAGGTGGTAACACATGTCATTTGAGGATAAATTGAAACAGCAAACTCCTGACAAACAAGTAGTTGCTGAAACTCAAAACCAATTGCATATCGCACAGTTAACTAAACTTGCTCGAGATGAGATTTGCATATTTAAAAGCTTGTGTGAAGAATGTGCAGCACAAGGGCAAAAAACTTGTTCGACATTCTCATCAACTTGGGTAGACCACGGAACAACAGCTAATGATTTCCATGGTGATGAAAACTTGTATGTTGGTGCTGAACACGGTGGTGTTATAAATATCAGATGTAAAATCGAACCGAAAGATTCAGAACTGTTTTTGGCATTGCTAAATCAGGCATTAGTTGAAAACGAATTCAAAAATGCCACTATTAAAAAGCACCCAATATATTTAAATCGTGTAACCTACACAAGACATCGTAGAATATTTAATGTCAAAGTAAAAACTCACGAAAAGCAAGAGCTTGCTGCGGAAAAGTATTATTTTACAACAAGTTGGTAAACGGCATCTATTTTGGTAGCAAGTAAAAAATCAATAAATAGACCCTCGGGTATATTACCCGAAGGTCTTTGGTTATGGGATAATGCTTGAAAGCCCTTATTTTAAGCCATTTTTCTTAAAAATACGGTGGCATCTAAATTGGTAGCACAAGCCAAAAAATCTCAATGACCCATTCGGGTGATTGAGATTTTTCTTTTTGATTGTGTGGATAAGATTTCGGACTCGCACTGTCGGGTTATGAGCCCGAGGGCGAATAACTCGGAGGCAGAGAGCGAAGCGAGCGACCGAGCGGTAGTGAATGACAGTCTGGTAGACTGTCAAAGCCGCGAGGTGACCGAAGTCAAATTCTCCGCAGAGAATTTGGCAAGACCGTTGGTTCAAGTCGTCCCGCAACCATGTTGTGCTGACAAAATAGATGACAGCCCGAAAAAACACAGTAAAACAAAAAGATGCTATGTATCATTTTGCCGTTTGGGGAAGAACTTAATCAAGTTGATTGAAAATGGCAGTTGTATGGTGTTTTTTACTTGCTTTTTCTTTCGTTAACAGATACAATATGCTATAGTTTGTTAATAGGGGTGTTTTTTTGAACCAAAAACAGAATTTACATATTCACACAACATATGCTGACGGAAAAGATAAGCCCGAAGAAATGGTTGCTGAGGCTATTCGCAGAGGCTTTGATTCAATAGGTTTTTCCGAACATTCTTATATGAGTTTTTCATCATACCCTTATCAAATGACGGTAAAGGACATGGATAACTACAAAACAGAAATACGCGCTTTAAAGTCTAAATACAAGGGTTTAATTGATATTTTCTGTGGTATGGAGCTGGAAATGTATTCAGATGTTCCGACAGATGGCTTTGATTACATTATAGGATCGGTACACTATCTTGATTTTAACGGTAATATTTTAGGTTTTGACCGTGGTCTTGAGGAAACCCTTGAGTATGTTAATATCAATTTTGGCGGTAACGGACTTAACTTTGCTAAAAAGTATTTTGAAACTATAGCCCGCCTTCCCGAAAAGAACAGTCCTGATATCATAGGTCACTTTGACCTTGTAACCAAAAACAACGAAAAAGGCAAATTTATTGATGTTTCTTCAAGGGAGTATCTTAATTCAGGCTTTGAAGCAATTCACGCATTGAAAGGAAAAATCCCTTTTTTTGAAGTTAATACAGGTGCTATTTCCCGCGGATACCGTACATCCCCTTATCCGCAAATGGAGTTTTTAAAGGAATTTAACCGCCTTGGATTTGGTGTTGTAATCACCTCGGACTGTCATGATAAAAACTTTATTGACTGCTTTTATGAGGAGGCGGAAAACCTTATTGCCGAAGCAGGTTTCAAATCTAAATGGATTCTTACCGACAACGGTTTTAAGGAGGTTGGCTTATGGGCATTATAACCATAGTTGTGCTGATATTTTCTTTAGTAGGTGCCGCTGACTATCTTTTAGGTAATAAAATGGGTCTTGGCAATGAGTTTAAAAAAGCTTTTTCTCTGTTTTGTCCTATGGTATTATCTATGCTTGGGATGATTGTTATCGCCCCTGCGATCGGCGTATGGTTGACCCCTGTTTTTGAGGGATTTTATAACATCTTCCACATTGACCCCTCAATTATTCCCGCATCTCTTTTCGCAAATGATATGGGCGGTATGCCGCTTGCGCAAAGCATCTGCATATCGGAGGATATTGGAAACTATAATGCCTTTATAATATCCTCTATGATGGGATGTGTGATATCATTTACTATACCCTTTTCTCTTGGCATAGTTAAACAAAACCAGCACAAAGAGCTTTTCTTCGGCCTGCTTTGCGGCATTGTAACAGTTCCCATAGGAAGCTTCGTTGCAGGCCTTTTCTGCAATCTAAGCCCCATTGCTCTTCTCGTAAATCTCCTTCCCCTAATTATTCTTGCGGTAATAGTAGGAGTTGCACTTGTTTTCTTTACCAACTTCTGCATTAAGTGTTTTGAGTTTTTTGGTTTTTTTGTGAAAACCTTAGCTATCATAGGCCTTGCGTGTGCAATATTCACATTCCTTACAAAGATAGAAATCAGCCCGCATTTCGATACACTTGAAAACGCCGCATTTATATGTGTTAATGCCTGCGTAACCCTTTCGGGTGCATTGCCCTTAATGTTTATAGTTGCAAAGCTATTAAACAAGCCTTTAAATAAATTCGGTTCAAAAATAGGTATTAACGGTGTATCGGCGCTGGGCTTTCTCGGGACCCTTGTCACCAATGCTTCATCCTTTGGTGTTATGGAAAAGATGGATAAGAAGGGCACTGTACTAAATTCAGCATTTGCGGTATCAGCCTCGTTTGCATTTGGTGGTCATCTCGCTTTTACCATGGCGTTTGATACCAGCTATGTTGTGCCTATGATTGTAGGAAAGTTAGTTTCAGGCGTTTGCGCTGTGATTCTCGCTCTTTTAATATATAAAGATAATACGCCTGAAACAACATAACAGTTGAGGGCATCAAAATCAGTTGTACTCACAAAAAATGCAGCCAACATCCGTTGTCTGCATTTTTTGGTTGCAATGAATTTCATATAAGGGTGTTATAAAAAGAATTTTTACTTATATTTTGAATGTTTCATCCTTCCACACAACCTCAACCGTAATATCGGAGTCACCGCTTACGGTTACAACAGGGCGCTCGTCGGGGCTGTTTCTTGCTTCGCACATTAAATCCACAAGGTAGTCGCCCAATGGATAATTTTTAACGCCGTGCTTTTCAAGGCGGTTTATGTGCCATACAATCTTTTTGTTTTCGGCATCGGGACGGATACCAAATACATATTCAAACAGTATATTTATGGGCGCAAGACCTGTCCAGCCAACAAATTCATCCTTTGAGTGACTGCCGCGTTCGATGTGCTCGGGCGCATAGTTTTCGTAAATTGTACCGTCTTTGTTAAATACCGACACCACATTTTCGAGATAATTGGTCGCGATATCATAGGCTAAATCGTTGTATCCGTATTTATCAAGTGCCTTTAGCACCATATAGTTGGTAGGCGCCCAGACACTGCCACGCCAATAATCACCCTTTTCATAATAATCGGGGTGGTCTGCCGACAGTGACGGGATGCGGAAAGGTCGTTTAAATTCTTTTTCGTTGTCAAGATGAGCAACAAATGCATCGGCGCGGTCTTTGGGTGTAATACCTGCAAGCATTGTCCAATAAGCGCCTATCGATTTTACGCCGTTTAAACTGCCGTCGCGTAGCATATCGTAATAAAACGCGGTTTTTTCGTCCCACATTTGTTCATTTATAAGAGCTTTAAGAAATTGCTGTTCCTCTTTCAGCCATTGGGTATCGTCTTCTCTGTCTATAATTTTTGCAATTTTTATAAGAATATCGCCGCTAAGATATTGCTGGGCGCAGGTGTCAAGCCAGGTCATAAATCCGTGCGAGCGCAGAGGACTGTACTCTTTGGGTACTCGCGGTTGATTATCCATTCCGCAGGCAAGACCGCATGTCCAATAGCCACCGCTTTGCCACGTGCGGTTAAGCTGTAACCACTTGTGATAGGCAAGAAGCGGCGGAAACACTTGTTTTAGTCTTTCGGTATCCTTGGTAATGCAGTAGTATTCCCATTCCGCGAGCGGCAGAATGTTGGGTCCTGTTGAAGCGGGGTCATCCTTGGCAAAGCGCTCGCCGTTTACACTCTGAAAGAGTTGGCGGCTGATATATCCGTCCTTGTGCTGATGGGAATAGAAGTTATCAAGGGTTTTTTGAAAATTGAAAATATGCCCTGCATATTTGCCGAACATTACTATAAAGCAGGAATCCCACATAAATGAAAAGGTAAAAAACGCGCAGTCAATAAAGTCCGAAACAAACCGTGATTCTTCATTAGCATGGCGCAAATTTGAAAATGCAATTTCCCAGGCTCTGTTATAACAGGCGATCACATCCTCGCGACCGTCCCAGACTGGCGCGGGAAGTTGGTCTTTTATCTCATCGTATTTTGGTAAATCAAAGCCTTCTGCCTTTTTGGTGAGAAAAACATTTTCTAAGGCATATGGATTTTCGAGCGGATAAGGTTCGTTATTAATTGGGTAAACAAACATTTTTTTAGGATCAAACGCCATATTGACAACCCCTTTATGCGTGATTTTCCTCTTTATTGTATCACTAAATTTTTTAAAATGCAAACTTTTTATATGGTTATAATTTATTGAATTTAATAAGATATTATGCTATTATGACTGTATAGGGTCGACTTTCGTCAGCCTAAGTGTTTTTTGCGGAGGAAGTTATGCTTGACAGTAAAATAAAATCCGATTTTTTGAGTATTTTAAAAGAAGAATTAATTCCCGCTATGGGTTGCACCGAGCCGATTGCATTGGCTTTTGCATCTGCCCGTGCGCGTGAGGTGCTTGGCGCTTTGCCTGAAAACATCACAGCATATTGCAGCGGCAATATTATAAAAAATGTTCGCTGTGTGGCAATACCAAATTCAGATGGGCTCACAGGCATAGAACCCGCCTGCGCCTTAGGCGCATTCGGCGGTAATGCAAGCAGAATGATGGAGGTGTTAGAGTCTGTAACATCCGATACCCGTGCGCGTGCCGTGGCTTTTTTAGCAGAGGGTAAATGTCGTGTCGAGTATCTTGACTCTGAAATACCTCTGCATTTTATAATTGAGGCAAAATCAAATCAGGATACTGTTGCTGTTGAGGTGCGGTACGATCATATAAATATAGTACGTATTACCAAAAACGGAGAAGAAATATTCAAAAATGATGCCATAGACGGCGAGGCACAAGCGGCTGACCGTTCTGCCCTTAGTGTTGAAAATATAAAAGAGTTTGCCGATACGATAGATATCTCACTCGTAAAGCCAATACTTGACCGTGTGATACAGTGCAATATGGATATTGCGTACGAAGGTATGGCGGGTGATTACGGCGTAGGTATCGGTAAGGTTATACGCGACGCCTACCCCGAGGATGTTGTAACCCGTATGCGCGCATACGCCGCAGCGGCAAGTGAAGCGCGTATGGACGGCTGCGATATGCCCGTCATAATTAATTCGGGTAGTGGCAATCAGGGTATTGCCTCAAGCGTGCCAGTTATTGTATATGCCCGCGAAAAATCCATACCGCAAGAAAAGCTTTACCGCGCACTCGTATTTTCGGGACTGCTTACCGTTTACCAAAAAGAATTTATTGGTAAACTGTCTGCGTTTTGCGGCGCTATATCGGCATCCTGTGCGGCGGGCGCGTCTGTTACATATATTGTAGGCGGCAGCGTTATGCAGATAAAGAATACAATTGATAACACCCTTGCAAATATTCCGGGCGTTATCTGCGACGGCGCAAAAACCTCGTGCGCGGCAAAAATCGCCTCGGCGCTTGATGCTGCAATGCTCGCACACGCTCTTGCTATGCGTGATAAAACCTACGAAGCGTTCACGGGCGTTTTAAAAGAAGATGCGGGTGAAACAATCAGCTGTGTCGGTTACATAGGTAAGGTTGGTATGAAACAGACCGACAAAGAGATAGTGCGTCTGATGCTCGAAGAAAAATAATGTCAAACCCCACAGTCAAATGTGGGGTTTAAAATTTACGGATTACTTTGTTGACTATTAAAATAACCTATGTTATAATCAATGTGAATAATAAAACTTTAATATTATTCAAACATTTTGGAAAAATTCTCTAAAAAACAGTATGAAAGAGGAATTGTTATGGACGAAAAGAAAGCCCTGTACAAACAAACCAAAAAGGCGTACAAAAAGCAAAAGCGCAGAAAGGTAACCCCGTGGAAAACGCTTGCAATTCTTTGCCTGGTGTTTGCTGTTATTGTAACGCCGGTAAGCGTTGTGCTCGGTATGTTTGACAACACCGTTGCCGCATTTGCAGGCGGCACTTTCTGGGAGCTTGAAAACGAAGACAAGGATGCCCAGTATTATGAACTCGATTTTGAATCAAATGAAGAGATGTACGAATACGGCGATGACATCTGCTATCAGGTAGAGGCAGAAGGTGCTGCATTATTGCTTAATAAAGACGGCGCTTTGCCGCTAACCGAGGGCGACAAGGTAAGCACACTTTCTTCAAGCTCGGTTAACTTGGTTTATGGCGGCACAGGCTCGGGTAATGTTGATGCCTCTAAAGCTGATGATTTTAAAACAGCTCTTGAAAAATCAGGACTTGTTGTAAACCCGACCTTGTGGGACTTTTATAAAACAGGCGCAGGTGCTGCTTACAATCGTAGTGCATCCGCGGGCGAGAGCGCAGTGCTTGCAGGTCAGGCATCTATCGCAGAAGTACCGATGGATGTTTACACAGATGATGTAAAAAATTCTATCGCTGAATACGGCGATGCAGCTATTATTACTTTTTCACGCGTTGGCGGCGAGGGTTATGACCTTGAGTTTACAGCGTATAACTATTTGGCGCTCAGTGACGAAGAAAAAGCACTGCTTAAATACGCATCCGACCTTAAAGCAGACGGCAAAATCAAAAAGATAATTGTTCTTATCAACTCATCAAACGCTTTGCAGGTTGATTTCTTAAAGGATGACACATACTCGGTTGACGCTTGCCTCTGGGTAGGCGGTGTTGGTATCAGCGGCACAAACGCTGTAACCGATATTTTGGCAGGCAAGGTTAATCCGTCTGGTAGTCTGGTTGATACATACTGCTACGACAACTATTCTTCACCCGCTATGCAAAACTTTGTGCCCACCACATACGAAGGTTTTGACGGCGAAAACATTCCCGAAAATGCTTCTACCTATATGATTTACCAAGAGGGTATTTATGTAGGCTATAAATATTATGAAACCCATTACGAAGACTATGTTATGGGTACAGGCAACGCAGGCGACTATGCTTACGGCGATAAGGTTGTGTTCCCATTTGGTTACGGTTTAAGCTATACACAGTTTGATTATTCAAATATGAGCGTTAAGTACAATGCCGAAACCGATCATTTCGAGGTAAGCGTAAATGTTACCAATATCGGTAATATGGCAGGTAAGGAAACCGTACAGGTTTACTCACAGTCACCCTATACCGAATATGACAAGGAAAACAAGGTAGAAAAAGCATCTGTTGCGCTTTGCGGCTTTGGTAAAACAAAGGTGCTTGAACCCGGTCACAGCGAAATTATTACTATATATGTAGACAAGCGCGACCTGGCTTCTTACGATGCATACGGCGCAAAGACATATATCTTAGACGCAGGCGACTATTATCTTACCGTTGCTACCGACGCTCACGCGGCTGTTAACAACACACTCGCAGCAAAGGGCTATACCGTAGCAAATACAGAAGGTAAAATGGATGCTGACGGTAATTCAGCTTTAGCGTATAAATGGACTCAGGACGCTTTTGATGCTGAAACCTATTCAAAATCGCTGAATGGTACTGAAATTACCAATCAGTTGTCAGATGCCGACCTAAATCTTTACGAAGGTAATGATGATCAGATTACCTATCTGTCACGTTCTGACTGGCAGGCAACCTGGCCTTCAAAAGAAATTTACAAAATTGCGCTTACAAAGCAGATGATTGCCGAGCTTCAGGACGTTCAGTACAATGCTGATAATTATGATAAGGTAGATATGCCAACCTTGGGCGCAGATAACGGTCTTACTCTTTATGATATGATTGGCAAGGACTATGACGATCCCGATTGGGATAAGTTGCTTGATCAGCTCACCTTCGATGAAATGGTATCACTTATCGGCGACTCTTTCCACTGGAGAATGCCCGCTGAATCGGTTAATGCCCCCGGCGCCCGTGACGAAAACGGACCTCAGGGTCTTACCGCCGCAATCTTTGGCGCAGGTCTTGGCGATATTGAGCCGACCGCATTTACATCCGAAGATGTAATGGCAGCAACCTTCAACACCGAACTTATGTATGAGGTAGGTAAGGTTATAGGTAACAACTGCTTGGCGGCTGACGTTGTATGTCTTTACGGTCCCGGCAGTAACACCCACCGCACACCTTATGGCGGCAGAAACTTTGAATATTATTCAGAAGACGGTTTCCTTGCAGGTGAAATCGGCGGCGCCGAAATTCAGGCTATTCAGGACAAGGGCGTAGATGTTGTTATCAAGCACTTTGCTCTTAATGACTGCGAACAGGAGCGTTTGGGTCAGGCAGCTTGGGTAGGCGAGCAGGCAGCCCGTGAAATCTATCTTAAAGCATTCCAGAAGCCCCTTGAAGAATGTGACGCTAACGGCGTTATGACCGCTTATACCCGTTGGGGTACAAGATGGTCAGGCAGTTACAAAAACCTTATGACAGGTATTATGCGTAACGAATGGGGCAATAATGGTATGTCGATTACCGACAATGTTCTCGTTAATTACTGCAACGGCGTTGACGCGCTTATGGCAGGCGGTGTTACCACATTTGACGCTATGCTGCCTTTCATTGTAAATCAGTTGCCTGATTACGAGGATGACGCTGTTATAGTTACCGCTATGAGAGAAGCTTGTCACCACAACCTTTATACTTTGGCTAATTCATCAGGTATGAACGGTGTTGGCGAGGATACAGTAGTTAAGGCTGTTACGCCAAGCACTGTAAAAACGGTAAAAACAGCTGCAATAGTATTGATAGTGTTGGCTGTTGCATTCATTGTATTGTGGATACTCGGCAGTAAAAAACTTCGCAAGACAGAAGAATATGCCGCTTACAAACAAGCAAAAAAGGATAAAAAAGCAAAGGCTTAATATTTTAAAAAATCAGGTTACGGGAGGCGTCCCAAGGGACGCTTCCCTGTAAACTGTTTTAAAAGGAAAGAAATTTATGAGAAAAACACACCTGCTGAACGAAAATTGGGTGTTTACCTATTTTGATGGAAGTAAACAAGAGCTTAATATTCCGCACACTTGGAATAATATTGACGGGGCTGACGGCGGTAACGATTACCGTCGGGGTACTTGTATTTATGAAAAAACATTTGCTGCCCCCGAATATAATGACAACGAGTGTGTATATTTAGAATTTGCAGGTGTAAACGCCTCTGCAAAGGTGATTATAAACGACCAAGAGGTTATGACACACGACGGCGGTTATTCTACCTTCCGCCTCGACATAACCGAGCATTTAAAGAAAGAAAATCATCTTAGAGTTGAGGTTGACAATTCGGTAAATGACCGTGTTTATCCACAAAAAGCCGACTTTACTTTTTACGGCGGCATTTACCGTGATGTGCGTCTTATAGTCCTTAGTAAGCAGCACTTTGATATGGATTACTTTGGCGGTAGCGGTCTTGCCGTTTCTGCCGAGGTTGAAGAAACATCGGCAAACGTATGGGTGCGAACCTGGCATAACGCTGAAAACGCTACCGTAAACATAACGCTGAAGGATGCGTTAGGCTTTACTGTAGCAGAAGGCGAGGGTTGTGACACTCATATTAAAATTGATGATGTTCATTTGTGGCATGGCATAGAGGACCCATATCTCTATTCCTGCGAGGCTGTGCTTTTGGTAGACGGTGTTGCAGTTGATAAGGTAACTACCAATTTTGGTGTCAGAAGTTATTATGTTGACCCAAAAGATGGCTTTTTCTTAAACGGAAAAAGTTATCCTCTGCGCGGTGTGTGCCGCCATCAGGACCGTAAGGGTCTTGGCAATGCGCTAAGCCCTGTGCATCACGAGCAGGATATTGATATGATTCGCGAAATAGGCGCTAACACAATACGTCTTGCCCACTATCAGCACGACCAGTATTTTTATGATTTGTGCGATAAATACGGCTTTGTCGTATGGGCAGAAATACCCTATATTTCAGAGCATATGCCCGCAGGTCGCGATAACACAATATCGCAGATGAAAGAGCTTATTATTCAAAATTATAATCACGCGTCAATTTGTTTTTGGGGACTCAGTAATGAAATTACAATTTCTACCAAAAATAAAAAGGATATGCTTGATAACCACTGTGTGCTTAATGATTTGGTGCACGAAATGGATCCCAGCCGCCCTACAACGCTTGCGTGTTACGCAGTATGCGGACCGTTCAATCCCGTGGCTCATATATCTGATATCGTCAGCTGGAATCTATATCTCGGTTGGTATACGCCATTTTTATGGCTTAACGATTTGTGGGTAGACTTTTTCCATCTGGTTTATCCAAACCGTGCGTTAGGTTATTCTGAATACGGTTGCGAAGCGATGACAAATCTTCACTCATCACACCCCTACCGCGGCGACCAGACCGAAGAATACCAGTGCATTTATCACGAGTATATGCTGCGATTTTTTGAAAAACGTCCTTTTATGTGGGCGACACATTTATGGAATATGTTTGACTTTGCCGCCGATGCGCGTAATCAGGGCGGCGAGCCGGGTATGAACCACAAAGGACTTGTAACCTTTGACCGCGAGATAAGAAAGGACAGCTTCTATCTTTACAAAGCGTATTGGTCAAAAGAACCGTTTGTGCATATCTGCGGAAGACGGTATGTTGACCGAGTTGAGACCATAAATGATATTAAAGTGTATTCAAATTGCAAAGAGGTAATACTTTACGCCAACGGTCAAGAGATTGCACGAAAAACAGGCGATAAAATATTTAAATTTAAGGTTACAATAACAAAAGATACCGAACTTAAAGCTGTGGCAGGTGACTGCGCAGACACCGCTTTGATCCGTCACGTGCTAAAGCCAAATCTTAATTACAAACTTAAAAAAGATGGCGGCAATGGCGGCAACTGGGTATAATCGTTTGAATAAAATTGTGAGGTAAATTAAAGATGAGCGAAAATAGAGGTATGAACCGCGCAAAATTTTATCAGCTTGCGCTGTTTCCTATGAATAACGGCGCTACAAATGTTTATTTTGTGCTGATTTTAAGTTATATTGCAACCTTTGGTAACAAGGTATTAGGTCTTGCAATGGTATTTGCGTCATTTATGGTTACGGGTATGCGAATTTTCGACGCCATTACCGACCCTATAATCGGCGCGCTTATGGATAAAACCAACGGAAAGTTTGGTAAATTCAGACCCTTTATGGTTATAGGTAATATTACTATGGCGGTATCGGTAATACTGCTTTATATGCTGACTCCGTTAATACCCAATAATTTAATGTGGTTGCGCTATACTGTGTTTATAATACTGTATGCTGTTTGGGTTCTGGGTTACACCTTCCAGACCTCTGTTACCCGTTCGGCACAGCCTGTGCTTACTAATGACCCGAAACAGCGACCGCTATTTACCATTTTTAACACCATAGGCTCACTTGTTGGTATGGGTGTTATGCAGTTTGTAGGTCCCATCCTTGCGGGTGACAGTTTTGCAGGTGACTATAATGCTACCTGGTTTGCAATTATGACACCGATAGGTGTGGTGGTATCAATTATTTTGACTATTCTTGCAATCATAGGCATCTGGGAAAAGGATAATGAAAAATACTTTGGTCTTGGCGGCAAGCAAGAGAATGTCAAGATTTCAGAATACGTTTCTATAATCAAGGCAAATAAACCGCTTCAGCGCCTTATGGTAGCAGGCGGCGGATGCAAACTCGCGCTTTCAATTGCTACCAATGTAACGGTTCTTATAATGCTGTATTCTTGCCTTATGGGTAATTATGATGGATTATATTTGCCTATGATGGTTTTAGGTTATGTTTTCTCGGCGCCGTTCTTCCTTCTTACCGTTCGTACTTCACAAAAGCACGGTCAAAAGAAATCTCTTATGACCTATGTAACTGTAGCGCTTTTGTGTTATGTAGGTGTGTTGGTGCTGCTTCTTTTATGGCAACAGGGCAATCCCGCGTTTAATTTAAGCCTTATTACTGACGGCAAACTTTCGATAAATCTTTACACAATATTGTTTATATTGTTCTTTGGTATAGGCTACGGCGCTTATTATTCTACCGCTGATATGCCGATACCTATGGTTGCAGACTGTGCCGACTATGAAACCTATCGTTCGGGTAAGTTTATACCGGGTATTATGGGGACGCTCTTTAGCCTTGTGGATAAGCTTGTATCATCGCTTTCGGCAACCGTTGTAAGTGTTGCGTTACTCTTTATTAATGTTCACGATTTGCCTACCAAAGAAACCCCCTATGTTGACGGTATGAACTGGGTGGTTATTGCGCTGTTCTGCTTGGTTCCTATGGTAGCGTGGGTGCTAACTCTCATTGCCATGAAGGGCTACGAGCTTGACGGCAAACGCGTTAAAACTATTCAGGCGGTAAATGCCGCGCGTAAAGAGGCAATTGCAAACGGTATGAGCACCGAAGAGGCTCTTGCTACAATTACAGATGAAACAGTAAAATAAACTTGTAAAAAAATAAAGGTTTGTCTTTATGACAAACCTTTATTTTTTGCTTTTTCACGATAATCTTTAGGTGTGCTTCCCGTATGCTTTTTAAAAATTTTTGAAAAATACTGTACATCCATAATTCCGCAGTGCAGAGCCACAGTTTGTATTTGCAGAGATGTGGTCGCAAGCAGTTGAGATGCCAACTGTATACGCTTGGTATTGATATATTCTGTAACGGTCTGACCTGTTTCTTTTTTAAAAATCGTAGACAGATACGATGCGTTTATGTTCTGCTTGGCAGCAAGCTTGTGCAGTGACAGGTCGGATGAAATATCCGCATCAATCATAAGCACCGCTTTTCGCACAAGTGAAGAAAATTTATCGGTTTTTTGCTTCTGAACTAATAAGCAGTAAGAGTGATACATTTCACTCATAAGCTTTTGCGCAGCGGCTACAGTTGGCATTTGCTCTATGCGTTTTGCATAACTTGACGATATTTCATTAAGATGCATTGGATGGACACCGCCCTGTTCTGCCGCTTTTCTGAGCAAGGTATTCATAATAATACCATAATTTTTTAAATTGCGTAGCGGGTCATCGAGTCGTTTTTCAAATGGCATTGACTCAAAACTTGACAGCAGATTTGCCGCCTTGTAAAGCTGACCCTGTGATACGGCGCACATCATTTCGTTTTCGGCGGCATAACGTTCTTCCATTAGCTTCATATTTATCAAAATATCTTCGGCGCCACCTTGTATATCGGGTTGTATCAGCTGATTTTTAACCAGAAAACTTTCGTTAATATCAAGTAGCGCAAAGGTGCTTTTACCCCATATATGCTCTGCAAACGAATCGAGTAACACGAAAAGATGACTGTTTTCAGCTATGCAGGGTATATTGCCAAAAAATGTTTCAAGCAGTTTGTATCTTTGGGGAGGGATATTGTATTTTTCACTTATCTCAAGAAGTGTTTTTGGTTGCGGAAATTCTAAAAAATACGGTCCGATAGATAAAACCTTTTCGTCCTGAAACTCAGGTAATTTTAAAAAAACATAGCATAGACCAAAGCTGCTTACTAAGCGGTAGATGGTATTGTGGGCAATTTTGTCAAAAAACGCTTCGGTAATCAGATTTTCTCCGCCTACAAAGAACAATTTAAAGTTTTCATCAAGGAGCTTGTCAAGCGATTCACCCCGTCTTACAGTGTAAACAGGGACGCGACATTTTTTAAAGGTTTCGCTTAAAAGCTTAAGTTCACTTTGATAACTCATAATACCCCCTGTAAAATTATGTAAAATAAATAAAATCTTTAAACCTTTTTGATAATTATAGTACAATACATACTGAAAATCAATCCAATTTTATTGTTGAATCTAAAAATAATACAAAAAAGCATAAAAATAATACTCACGCTGATTTTGAAAATAAGTTATACTTAATTTAATAGGTTTTTACTTTTATTTTATAAAAACCAAAAAAAGGAAAAGAGGAATATTTATGAAAAAAGCACCTAAGCTTGATGCAAACGGTTATCGACTGTTTGGTATGCGCGATAAGGTGGCATATGCTGCCGGCGACCTTGGCTGTAATATGAGCTTTGCCCTTAAAAGCTCTATAATGGCTATATTTTGGACACAGTTTATGGCTCTTGGCGAAACTCTTTATGCAACACTTTTCTTGGTAGTTCAGATTTGGGATGCTATCAACGACCCGCTGCTTGGCTCGATGTTTGATGCCGATAAGAGAAGATATAAAAATGGTAAGTTCAAAACCTACATATTTATAGGCGCTCTCGGTCTTTTGTTTTCAGGTCTGTTCTTCTATCTCCCGCTTCCTAATGCACCCAAGGTAATGCGTTGCATACTATTCGTATTGGGTTATGTTCTTTGGGATGCTTTCTATACCGTAGCTAATGTGCCTTACGGCTCTATGATGTCGGTTATTACAACCAACGGTTCTGAAAGAGCGCAGCTTTCTACTTGGCGTTCGATCGGTTCTATGGTTGGTAATATTGTACCAATGGTATTATTGCCGCTGCTTTGCTATGATGCAAGTAATAACCTTAAGGGTGAAGTTGTGTTTGTTGCGGCGTTAATTATGGGCGCTATAGGACTTCTTTGTTTTATCTTTATGCTTAAGAAGACTACCATCCGTGTTGAAGAAAACAGTGTTACTATCAGTGAAGATGCTCCTAAGTTCAATGTGTTCAAGGCAATGGGTAACTTCTTAAAGAACCCTCCGGCAATCGGCGCTACACTTGCTGCTATGGCAATGTTCCTTGGTATGCAGGGTTCGTCAACAGCAACAACGGTTTTGTTCCAGTCATATTTTGGCAATGCAAAAATTTCTGGTATTATAATGCTCATCGGTTATCTGCCCATGTTCTTATTTATGCCATTTATCAAAAAAATTGTTGATAAATACGGCAAAAAAGAGGCTTGTACTGTAGGTTCTGCGGTAAGCGTATTTGGTGCATTGCTTCTCTTCCTCCCACTTGGTAATGGCTCCGCAGGCCTTATTGGTTACGTAATAGCTCAGGTATTCTTTGGATTAGGTCTTGGTTTCTACACATGTGTATCTTGGGCTCTTATGGCTGACGCTATTGACTACAATGAGTGGAAAAACGGAACAAAAGAAGAGGGTACAGTTTATTCGCTTCACTCATTTTTCCGTAAGCTCGCCCAGGGCCTTGGGCCTTCGGCCGTTATTTTGATAATGGGACTTCTTGGTTATGTTGGTGAAAAAGGCGCTGATCAGACCTTTGCGGTAGCAGTGAATATGAAATGGCTTGTTGCAGCACTTTATTCATTCAGCGCAATCGTAATGTTTATTTCTATTGCATTTATTTATAATCTCAACAAGAAAAAAGTTGCTGAAATGACTGCTGATCTCGAGGCTCGCAGAGCGAAGGCTCCTGTTGTTGCAGAATCAAGCGAAGAGGCATAATTAAAATTTACGACTAATGTAGCGCCCTGAAAAAGCAGGGCGCTGCTTTTAAAATAATTTACACAGTATTTACACATCCTTTGTTTTTCGTGATACAATAGATGTGAACTTTATATTAGGAGGCAACTTAATGAGACAAATTATTAACTTTAATGCAAAATGGGCATTTTCAAAACAAGCTACTGAAATTCCCACCGAGATTTATAAGGACTGGAATTTTGTGAATCTTCCACACACTTGGAATGCTATTGACGGTCAAGACGGTGGAAACGATTATTACCGTGGCAAAGGTTATTATGCAAAATCCTTCAGCAAAATAGACCTTCCCGAAAGTGACCGTTATTATATTGAAATAAAGGGTGCAAACTCATCCGCCGAGCTTTACTTAAACGGTGAAAAACTTGCAAGCCACGACGGCGGTTATTCTACCTGGCGTGTGGATATCACCGAAAATCTGGCAGCAATCAACCTTTTGGTTATCGTGGTTGACAACTCTGCCAATGACCGCGTTTATCCACAGATGGCCGACTTTACCTTCTATGGCGGACTTTACCGTGATGTAAATATTATTTGTGTAAGTGAGTCGCATTTTGACCTTGATTATTATGGTGGACCCGGTATAAAGGTGACACCCGCTATAAACGGCAATGACGCCGATGTTGAAATAGAGGTATACATAACCAACGGAAAAATAGGTCAGGATATTAAATATACCATTTGTGACAAAGAAGACAACGTTGTGGCAGAAGCCGTTGCAAATGACACAAAGGTAAACCTTACAATAAATAACGTTCATTTATGGCACGGTCGTAAAGATCCATATCTTTACACTGCAAAAGCCGAGCTTGTTGAGGACGAAAAGGTTCTTGATAATGTATCAGCACGCTTTGGTTGCCGTACCTTTAAAATTGATCCCGAAAATGGATTTATTCTTAATGGTGAGGAATATCCTCTCCGCGGCGTATCCCGTCACCAAGACCGTTGGGGTATTGGTAATGCACTTCTTCCTGAGCATCACGCGGAAGATGTTGAGCTTATCTGTGAGGTAGGCGCTACCACAATCCGTTTGGCTCACTACCAGCACGACCAATATTTTTATGACCTTTGCGATGAAAAGGGTCTTGTTATCTGGGCAGAAATTCCCTATATTTCAAAGTATATGCCTACAGGTCGCGAAAATACTATTTCGCAAATGAAAGAGCTTGTAACACAAAACTATAACCATCCTTGCATCGTTGTATGGGGTCTTTCAAATGAAATCGGTATCGGCGGTAGTGATGATGATCTGCTTGAAAACCATCGTATACTTAATGATATGTGTCACGAGATGGATAAGACCCGTCTTACTACTGTTGCGGCGGTTTCAATGTGCAAAATGGACGACCCATATCTGAAAATTTCTGATGTAGTATCCTACAACCATTACTTTGGTTGGTATGGCGGCGAGACCGATATGAACGGTCCGTGGTTTGATAAGTTCCACGAAACCAACCCCAACATTCCAATTGGTTGTTCAGAGTATGGTTGTGAGGCGCTTAATTGGCATACTTCTCATCCTATGCAGGGTGACTATACCGAAGAGTATCAGGCGTATTATCACGAAGAGCTTATCAAGCAGTTCTTTACCCGCAAATATATGTGGGCAACACACGTATGGAATATGTTTGACTTTGGTGCCGATGCCCGTAGCGAAGGCGGAGAGAATGGTCAAAACCACAAGGGTCTTGTAACAATGGACCGTAAGTACAAAAAAGATGCTTTCTATGCATATAAGGCATGGCTTTCGGATGATCCGTTTGTTCACCTTTGCGGCAAGCGTTATATTGACCGCGTAGAAGACGTTACAAAGGTTACCGTTTATTCAAATCTTCCCGAGGTAGAGCTTTTTGCAAATGGTGTTTCGGTTGGTAAAAAGACTGCCGCAGACCACTTCTTTTATTTTGAAGTTAAAAATGAAGGCGAAACCGAGCTCGTTGCAGTTGCAGGTGAATTTAAAGACTGCGGTAAAATACATAAGGTAGACGTATTTAACGAGGACTATCGCCTTAAAGAAAAGGGCGCGATTATCAACTGGTTTGATATTGATATGCCTGACGGTTATTTGTCACTCAATGATAAAATGAGCGATGTGCTTGCAACGCTTCAGGGCAAGATGCTGTTTATGAGTCTTGTTGGCAAGCTTATGGGTGGCAAAGGCAAGGACGGCAAAATGGAAGCAATGGGCTTTGAGGTAGGACCCGAAATGATGTCTATGATGGGTGGCTTTACGGTACTACGTCTGTTTACCCTTATGGGTGGAATGATGGATATGAACTTTACCAAAGAGCAGTTGCTTGAGCTTAATGCAAAGCTTAACAAAATTAAGAGACCTAAAGACAAGAAAAAATAATATTTAAGTTAAAGACCGGAAACCTTAAAAAGTTTTCGGTCTTTTTGTAATGTTTTAACAAGTTTTGTCGAATGTCTTGACGGTGAATTTAATTTATGATAATATAATTATGCCAACTAGTTCATATAGTACTAAAAGTATTTCTATATGGGCGTATTGTGCCTTTTTGTATTCACACAATGAATTTGATAAAAATGCAAATTCCATCAGTGTGAATGCAGAAATGCTTTTATATTGAACTAGTTTGGCGACTATCGGAGTTTGCGTTTTTTGTGCGTCTGCTTCGGTGGGCGCACTTTTTGTTTTTCGGCCGTTATAACAAAAATAATATTGTTATATAAGGAGGGTTAAATATGCCTGATTACAAGCAAATGTACTTAAAGTTGCTTGACAGTGTCGAAAAAGCAATAAATTTGTTGATTAGCGCGCAAAATGGGTGTGAAGATATCTATATCGACGCTGACGAAACAAAAGAAAATTAAAATCAAACCGCTGTAGTTATTTCTACAGCGGTTTTTGTTGTTTGGTATTGAAA
>JAFTTE010000052.1 GCA_017466905.1 Clostridia bacterium
ATAGCGTGAGGTGCCATATTTGTATTGCCTGATATTTTTATAGGTTCGTCATCGGTATTTATAATAAAACCGTTGTTTTCATTTTTTCGTTTTGAGAAAAATCCCATATTTATTTTCCCACCAATATATTTTAGTTAGAGTTTCTTTTTCGTACTACTTCATACATCAGCACACCTGCGGCAACCGATGCATTAAGCGAATTTATCTCGCCGCACATTGGCAGTGAGATTATGCCGTCACATTTTTTTGCAACCAATGTGCCGATACCCTTACCCTCGTTACCAATGACGATAGCGCAGGGGATATCATAGTCGGTCTGTGTATAAGGCGCGCCGTCCATATCGGCACCAAATACCCATATACCTTTTTCTTTCAGTTCATCAATTGTGTTGGCAATATTTGTAACACGAGCTACCTTCATATACGCAAGTGCGCCTGCAGAGGTTTTTTCAACTGTGGCGTTAAGTGACGCCGAGCGGCGCTTTGGTATTATGATACCGTGAACACCGCAGGCCTCTGCCGTGCGGATGATGGCACCCAGATTATGCGGGTCTTCTATTTCGTCACAGATTACAATAAAAGGTTTTTCTTGTCTTTCTTCTGCGGTTTTAAGTATCTCTTCTACGGTAGAGTATTCCTGACTTGCAATCATTACGGCAACGCCCTGATGATTACCGCCACCGCAGTAATAATCAAGCTTTTGAGGGCTGATTTCTTTTATCAGTATGCCGCGGCTGGCACACTTAGCGCGGATTGCGGTAACCGAGCCACCGTTTACACCGTGAGCTATAAGCAACCTGTCAATCTCGCGACCCGAGCGCAGCGCCTCCATAACGGGATTTCTGCCGTATATAATGTTACCTTGCTTTGAGTCAAGGTTTTCTTTATTGTTAAATTCCATTTTTCTCACCTGAACATATTAATACAGAATAAGTATAACATACATAAATTAAAAAATAAAGTAGAAAATAACAAAAAAGGAGGTATTTTTTATGAATATTAAAGAGGTTAAGGGCTTTGAACTAATGGACTCACGCGGCAATCCTACTGTTGCGGCAAAGGTGGTTTGTGAAGACGGCAGTTGCGGTTTTGCCATAAGTCCGTCGGGCGCATCAACAGGTATGTACGAGGCGCACGAGCTGCGCGACGGTGACAACACGCGCTATATGGGCAAGGGTGTTACAAAAGCAGTAAATAATATCAATGGTGAAATCAACAATCTACTGCAAGGAAAATGTGTTTTTAATCAGCGTGAGATTGATGAGGCTATGATAAAGGCGGACGGCACCGAGAATAAATCCCGCCTTGGCGCAAACGCTACACTTGCGGTGTCTTTAGCCGTAGCAAAAGCGGCGGCTGACTGCAAAAAAATACCGTTATATAAACACCTCGGCGGTGTTAATGCCACTGCCTTGCCGCGACCTATGATGAATATTTTAAACGGTGGCGCGCACGCGGCAAATAATATTGATATTCAAGAGTTTATGATAATACCAGACAGTGCTCAAAGCTTTGCTGACGGGCTTCGTATATGCAGTGAAATCTACCATAATTTAGGTAAGCTTTTAAAGGATAACGGACTTGCCTCAGGTGTGGGTGATGAGGGCGGCTTTGCGCCCAATCTTGACAGTGACGAGGCGGCGATAGAGCTTATCTTGCAGGCAGTGGAAAAGGCGGGCTACAGCGGTCAGATTAAGATAGCACTTGATGTCGCATCGAGTGAGTGGTATAAAGACGGTAAATATACACTGCCCAAACGCGATAAAACCGTTACTGCCGAGCAGTTAATTGAGTATTACAGCGAGCTTATTTCAAAATACCCGATTATATCTATCGAAGACGGTCTTTCAGAAAACGATTGGGACGGTTGGCAAAAGCTTACCGAGAAGCTTGGTGACAAGCTGCAGCTTGTAGGTGACGACCTTTTTGTTACCAACCCAAAAAGACTTAATATGGGCTTTGAAAAGAGTGTGGCAAATGCTATACTTGTAAAGCCAAATCAGATAGGCACCCTTACCGAAACATTAGATGTAGTGCGTATGGCACAGGGAAAGGGTTATGCGGCGGTTATCTCGCACCGTTCGGGCGAGAGTGAGGACACAACCATTGCCGATATTGCAGTAGCAACAAACGCGGGGCAGATAAAAACAGGCGCGCCCTGCCGCACCGACCGCGTCGCAAAATATAATCGCTTGTTGATGATAGAAAGCGAAATATGACGCAAGCCGTGCTTGCGTCAGCGATATAAATCTCTGACGAGATTTGCGATATATTGCTAACGCAATTCGATATGTGCTACGCACTCGATATGCTTTTTGCATACCTCGTCAAAGACGAGATATGTCAAAAAGCGAGAGATTTATATCATATCGAGTTTTCGTAGAAAACATATCGATTTTGCTGTAAAGCAAAAATATCGAGTCGGGCACAGCCCGACATATCGACAATGCACAATTAAAAAACGCACAAGCCTCTGCACAACGCAGGGGCTTGAATTATATTTGTAGGGAACGTATTCATCCGTTCTGTTTAGTTTTTAAGATTCTTCGCTACGCTCTGAATGACAAAATGTTTTAGATTACGCTATACCCATTTTTCATTCTGAACAACGGAGTTGTGAAGATTCTTAAAGGCTTGTATTTTTTGCTAAACTTAACGGAACGCATATCCCTCCACCACCTTTGGTGGTACCCCCTCCCTTTAGGGCAAGGGAGGCAGTGCGTTCCCTACGATGAAAATTTAAGTTTCTTGCGCAGGGGAGGTTTTTCGCCTCCCGAAGATAACGAAAATTTATTATTTATTGACTTTTTGAATTACGTAATGTAAAATAGATAAGCAGTAAGGGCTGCAACCGATTCGGTTGGTAGCCCTTTTTTATGGAGTGATTAAAATGAAAAAGTTTGATACCGTTATAATCGGCGGAGGTATTGGCGGTCTTATGGCGGCTTACCGTTTGCGCCGTAACAGCCCCGATATGACTATTGCTATAACCGAGCGCGGCAACGAGCTTGAAAAGCGCGTATGCCCTGCAAGCAAAAACAACACCTGTGTTCACTGCAAAATCTGTAGCATCACGAGCGGTTATGCGGGCGCGGGCGCATTCAGTGACGGTAAATTTAACCTTGGTACCGCTTACGGCGGCACCTTGGGCGAAGAGCTTGGCGACGATGTTGCAAACCTTTACATTGATGAGGTTGACAAAATTCTCAATGAATACTGTACCTCAGGCGTGCCGAAGGTGTTTAAGTCTAATGACGAGCTGCGCCTTAAGTGCATACAAAATAATCTTCGCCTGCTTGATATGAACGTTAAGCACCTTGGTACCGATAACAACTACCTTACAATGCAGAATCTTATAAATGCTATAAAGGCTTCGGGTACCGAGCTTTACAGCTTTTATGACTGTGTAAGTGTTGAAA
>JAFTTE010000053.1 GCA_017466905.1 Clostridia bacterium
AAACCTTTGCAGATGTAATACTTTCTTATGATTGGGACAAATCACTCGGTATTACAGGCTCAGAAGATATGCTGTTCCGTGTGAGTGCGCTTGAATATGATGAAAACTTCGAGGATGAAAAGCTTGAAAATGCAAAGCATTATGTGTCAGCAACAGCTACACGAGACCTGCTTATAAGCCGTTTTGAAAACGAGCAGTACGGCGAAGGCTATATGTTTGTTAATTTTACCGACCGTGATAATGTTAACACAGTAAGCATTACTTTTAAAGAATGTGATAGCGTTGCAGTTTACGGTGGTGCCGAGTGGAGCAATACCCCCGAAATAGTTACTCTTGACGAAAGCGGTACTCTTGCTTTTGAGCTTGCCTACGGAGAAGGTATATTTGTAACACCGATTGTGTAAGAAAAAAACTAAGATATAAAATTAAGGACTTTCCGTTTGGAAAGTCCTTAATTTGCTTGACCGAAATAATATAATATGTTAAAATTTTAAGGTAAATATTAAATAACTTGTTTTGAGGTGTTAAAAATGTTAAAGAAATTTTTAGCAATTATTCTGGTATTGGCTATTGCGTTATGCTTTACTGCTTGCGGTGAAAAGAACAACATTCCTGAATACGAAACACAGGAGTTTGGTATTTCGGGTTTCTGGGCACCCTATGAGATAAGCGAAGAAAGCTTTCAGATGTATAAAGACGCAGGCTTTAATACCCTTGCTATGATAAATCATTCACTGGGCAACACCAGCGAAGAGCAGTTTTATCTTGGCTCCGAGCGCACAATGAAAGCGCTTGAAATTTGTAAAAAAGTAGGCCTTAAGGCTATTATTAATTACAACGATTGGAAAGCCGAGCAGGTAGAGGGCGCGGGTTATAACAGCGACACGCCCTTTAGTAAATACGACCTTTACGGTGAGTATAAGGATATTATAAGCGGCGTGCATATCTGTGACGAACCTAAGGCAGATTCTCATATTGCGCTGTATTCAGATAAAACTCTTGTTGACGATTTTAAAAAGGTGTACCCCAATGCCGATTACATAGTTAACCTGATTCCTATACACGGTGCAACCTATTGGGGATACGAATCGTTTCAGGATATGCTTGATGTATATGGTGAAAGCTTTATGAGTCAGTTTGAAAATCCGTACATTTCGATTGATATTTATCCTTTCCATACGCAGGTTTCCGATGTGGATTTGTATTTAGCAACCAATCACGAAATGATTGCCGAAAAAGCAAAGGAATACGGCGCTGAAAAAACATTTATTTTGCAAGCAAGCACAGGCAATGAATTTGAAGAGGATTTAAGCGAGGGCGATATGCGCTGGCAGGTGTATGTTGCGCTGGCGTTTGGCGCTGATAATCTGCAATATTATTGTTATTCGGTGCCAAAGGGCAGCAGCGATCGCAACTATAATTATTGCATACTTAACAATGACAACACCCCAAGCAAGCTGTATAATTATGTTCAGGAAATCAACAATGAAATTCAGTCCTTTGCAAGCGCTTTCCTTGCTTACGACTGGGATGAAGCAATAGGTATCGTAGGTGCAGAGGAGACCACATTCCGACTTAGCTCGCAGTCATATGATGAAAACTTTGACTATAAAGAATTTAAAGACGTAACACACTATGTGTCTGCCGCGGCTTCGCACGACCTTCTTATAAGCCAATTTACAAGTGATACTTACGGCGAGGCATATATGCTTGTAAACTATGCAGACCGCAGCGACACCAATACCGTTACCGCTACCTTTAAGGATTGTGACGCAGTTGCAATCTACGGAGGTGACGACTACAGCGGAACACCCAAAATTGTCGAGCTTGACGCAGAGGGAAAATTCACACTTGAGCTTGCTTACGGCGAGGGAGTGTTTGTAACACCAATTGCATAATAATAATAATATTAAAATTGGGACTTTCCAAGCGGAAAGTCCTTGTTTTTTTGCTTGACCGCAGTAATATATTATGTTAAAATTTTAAGGTAAATGTTAAATAATTGTTTTGGGGTGTTTAAGTCATTGTTTAAAAACGTTTTATCAACCTTTTTGGTATTGATTATGGTATTTTGCTTTACTGCCTGTGGCGAAAAATATGACGAGTCTGATTTGCCCGAGTATCCCGCAGACGCGTTTGAAATATCGGGCCTTTGGGCGCCGAACGAATTGACTGAAGAGGCATTCAGGCAGTACAAGGACGCTGGCTTTAATGTTTTGTCCTTTACAAATCACGATGCGTTGCCGCGCACAAGCCAAAATCAGTATTATATAGGCTCTGAGCGTACTATGGAGGCGCTTGAGCTTTGTAAAAAAGTAGGTATAGATGTTTATATAGCATACGGGGCATCTTGGTTTAACCGCGCAAATGAGGGTGATGAGTATTTTGATGTCACCCCCTTTAGTAATCACAATTATTACGGCGAGTATATGGATATTATAAGAGGTATACATATAAACGATGAACCTAACAAAGAGGAAATGGATGTTATATCAGCGGAAAAATTGATTGATGATTTTAAAAAGGTTTACCCCGATAAAAAGTATATAGTAAATCTTATTCCTTTAACAGCAAATGCAAGCGGCTGGGGGTATCCTACGTATCAGCATCTGCTTGACGATTATGCCGAAAGAATTATGAGTCAGTTTGAAAATCCGTACATCTCGCTTGACCTTTATCCTTTCCATGTTCAGGCTCCAAATACCGACGTTGACCTTGCTCAGAATTATAAAATGATTGCTGAGACGGCAAAAAAATACAATGCCGAACAAACATTTATTTTGCAGTCTGGCACAGGTGCTGAGTTTGAAGATTCGCTTAGTGAGGGCGATATGCGTTGGCAGGTATATGCTGCTATTGCATACGGCGCGGATAATCTGCAATATTACTGTTATTCAGTTCCAAAAGGAATAGATTATAACTACTGTATGCTGGAAAAGGATGACAAAACACCAAGCGATTTGTATTACTATGTTAAAGAGATAAACGCCGAGGTTCAAAAATTTGCTAATGTGGTATTGGCTTATGATTGGCAAGAGGTTATCGGCGTGTGGGGCGAAACCTCTGACACTTTCCGCATTAGTTCTGTAGCGGGTTGGGACGAAAATGATCCGACCAAGTTTGAAAATGCAAAGCATTATGTAGAGTCAAAGGGCACACGCGACCTGCTTATAACCCGATTTGAAGACGAGCAATACGGTGAGGGTTATATGTTTGTAAACTTTGCTGACCGCAACAACGCAAACACCGTTACCGCCACCTTTAAGGATTGCGGTGCTGTTGCAATCTATGGCGGCGAGGACTATAGCGGTATACCCAAAATTGTCGAGCTTGACAAAGAGGGAAAATTCACACTTGAGCTTGCTTACGGCGAGGGAGTGTTTGTAACACCGATTATATAAATTTATAAAATTTTTCGAGGTAGTAGTTTATGAAAATAATAAAAAAAATATTATGTGTAATTATTGCGTTGTCAATGCTTGCAACACTTATTTCTTGCAGAAAAGTGAGTGACAGCTATAGCTCGAACACTTCAACCGTTTCCGATATTATTTGGGGCGAAGTTGAGATAGTAAGAAATGAAAGCAGCAGCACGCCAACCAGTGCGTCAAGTACTCAAAGCGTAGCATCCGAAGACACCGGTAAAAATAACAGCACTGTGCAATCATCGGTTTCTTCATCGACAGAAGTTCAGATAGCGCTTGAAGAATATATCAAAAAGCTTCCAAGCTATAGCTCACATCAATTTGAAATATCAGGCTTTTGGGCACCGTATGAAATAAGCGAAGAAAGCTTTAAACAGTATAAGGACGCGGGATTTAATACCCTTGCGATGATAAATCATTCGCTTGGCAACACCAGCGAAGAGCAGTTTTATCTTGGCTCCGAGCGCACAATGAAGGCGCTTGAAATTTGTAAAAAAGTAGGCCTTAAGGCTATTATTAATTACAACGATTGGAAAGCCGAGCAGGTAGAGGGCGCGGGTTATAACGGTGATACACCGTTTAGCACATACGACCTTTACGGCGAATACAAGGATATTATAACGGGCATACATATCTGTGACGAGCCGTATACACGACATATTCCTATTTACGGTAATAAGACGCTTATTGAAGACTTTAAAAAAGTATATCCAAACGCTAAATTTATTGTAAATCTGATACCCTACACTGCGATGTCAAGTCGCGGATTTGAGTCTTATGAGCAGATGATGGAAATTTATGAAGAAACATTTATGCAGCCCTTTGACAATCCGTTTGTATCGGTAGACGTTTATCCCTTCCACCAAGGCAATAAGATGGACGATCAGACCCTTGCTATGAATTATGAGTATATCGCAAATTCTGCAAAGAAGTACGGTGTTAAGCCTGGTTTTATTCTACAGTCAAGCGTTGGCGGTGAGTTTGAAACAAGACTTGATGAAAGTGACTTGCGTTGGGAGATAAACGCAGCACTCGCCTTTGGCGCAGATACATTGCAGTATTATTGCTATTCCGTACCGCAAAGTTTTAACGAGGACGGAACAGTTGCAAGCAGTATGTATGATTACTGTATCTTAAATCAAGACAATACCCCAAGCCCTGTTTATTATCATCTCCAGAAGTTACATAAAGAGATACAGGGCATAGCCGATGTAATACTTTCTTACGATTGGGACAAATCAATCGGTATTACAGGCTCAGAAGATATGCTGTTCCGTGTGAGTGCGCTTGAATATGATGCAAACTTCGAGGATGAAAAGTTTGAAAATGCAAAGCATTATGTGTCAGCAACAGCCACACGAGACCTGCTTATAAGCCGTTTTGAAAGCGAAAAACATGGCGAAGCATATATGCTTGTAAACTTTACTGACCGAGACAAAACCAATAATATAGAAGTCACCTTCAAAGATTGTAAAGCTGTAGCAATCTATGGCGGAAAGGATTATACAGGCACACCAAAAATAACTGCGCTTGATAAAAACGGCAAGCTTAAAATCGACCTTACCTATGGCGACGGCATATTTGTTGTTCCGCTTGTATAATTTTTTAAAGAGTTCCTCTTTCTTAGGAGGAACTTTTTGTTATATAAAATTAAATATGTATTATTAAAAATTAAATAGATGTTATTAAAAAAATGTATATTCGTTGAATTTAAAACCGCTTACAGATATAATTTAATTAATAAATAAAAAGGGTGATGTATATGATTAAAAAAATAATTGCTGTTTTTTTAATACTTTGTATGACGTTTTGTTTTACGGCTTGTGAGCAAAAAGACGGTTTACTTGAGTACGAGGAGCAGTCTTTTGAAATTTCGGGCTTTTGGGCTCCGTATGAAATAACCGAGGAAAGCTTTAAACAATATAAGGACATTGGATTCACTACCCTTAATATGATAAATCATTCATTGCCAAACAGCAGTGAAAATCAGTTTTATCTTGGTTCAGATCGTACTATGAAGGCATTAGAGCTGTGCAAAAAAATGGGACTTAACGCAATACTTAACTACAATGATTGGAAGGCAGAGCAATGTGAAGGGAAGGGCTATAATGGCAAAACACCGTTTAGCAAATTTGACCTTTACGGTGAATATAAGGATATAATCACAGGAGTTCATATTGCTGATGAGCCCTCTAAAAATCACTATGACATATATGCAGACAAAACCCTTATGGACGATTTTAAAAAGGTTTATCCAAACGCTAATTATATAATTAATCTTTCGCCCAAACACGCGGGCGGCACATATTGGGATTTTGCTACCTATGATGAGCTTGTAAATACTTATGAAGAAAAAATAATGACTTATTTTGATAATAAGTTCATTTCGGTTGACTTTTATCCTTTTGTGAAGGAAGAAAATCGCGCATATCCGCGTTACGATGATTGGATGATAACCTATGAAATGATTGCCAATTTAGGGAAAAAATACGATGCATACAAAACTGCAATTATACAAAGCAGCGTAACAAACGAATTTGCAAAAGAACTCACCGAGGCTGATATGCGCTTTCAGGTTAATATGGCGCTTGCCTTTGGTTTTGACCACATACAGTACTATTGCTACTCGGTGCCGGCTACTTATAATGCTGACGGTACAATAGAAAGTTATATGTACGAGCATTGTATTTTAAATCAGGACAACACACCAAATGAAATGTATTATTGGTTGCAAGACATACATAAAGAAATACAGTCCTTTTCAAGCGTAATACTTTCTTACGATTGGGACAGTGTTATCGCGGTAAATCCCGTAGGCTTTAGTAGCAATATGGATATGTCAACAATGATGCGTAACGAGTTTACAGATACGCAGTACTATGATAGCGCTATTTCATCTGACGACCTTGTCATAACCCGCTTTACAAGTGATAAGTACGGCGAGGCGTATATGCTTGTAAACTATGCTCAAAAAGATAAAAACAACGTAGCCACAGTTACCTTTAAAAACTGCAAAAAGGTTGCGGTTTACGGCGGTAACGGCTTTGACGGTACCCCCGAGATAGTCGAGCTTGACGAGGAAAACAAATAACGTGTGGATTTAGCGTACGGTGAAGGTGTATTTGTAGTGCCGATAGTATAAAGAGAGGTTTGATATGTTAAAAAGACTTTTATGTATATGTCTGGTTTGTATTATGGCTTTTGGCTTTTCAGCTTGCGATAAGAAGGATAGCCTGCCGCAATATGATGATCGCGAATTTATTATTGCTGGTCTTTGGGCACCGCGCGATGTATCGGAAGAGGGGTTTCAATTGTATAAGGCTGCGGGATTTACCGCATTGTCATTTTCAAATCATGATGAAATGCCGCGCACCTCTGATAACCAGTATTATCTTGGTTCAAATCGTACGATGAAGGCATTAGAACTTTGCAAAAAAGTAGGTCTTGATGCGATTTTAGGCTATGGCGATACCTGGTATGTTCGGGAGATAGAAGGTGAGGATTATTTTGCCGGTACCCCCTTTAGCAATTATGATTATTATGATGAATATAAGGATATAATAAAAGCCGTTAAGATAACCGACGAACCAAAAAAAGAGGATATCGACAAATACAAATCTCAAACGCTGATTGAAGATTTTAAAAAGGTGTACCCTGATGCGCGCTATTTTATGACTATTACACCCAAACATGCCAGCGCTACGGCATACGGCTTTGCCAACTATGATGAGCAGCTTGAATATTATGCCGAGAATATTATGAGCAAGTTTGAAAAACCGCTCATTGAGGTTGATTTTTATCCATTCCCTAATGAAGAGCATAACAGCTATCCGCGCTGGGATGATTGGCTTATTACCTACGAGGCGGTTGCCCAAACCGCCCAAAAGTATAATGCCGAGCTGTCAATAATTATGCAATCAAGTGCGGGACTCGAATTTGCGAGCGAGCTTACCGAGGCGGATATGCGATTACAGGTTAATATGGCGCTTGCTTTTGGTGCCGATACCTTAAAGTATTATTGCTATACTGTACCTACAATACATTACACTTATAATTATTGTATTCTCGATCCTGATAACAAACCAAGCGATTTGTATTACTATGTACAGGATATTCACAAAGAAATACAGTCTTATGCAGATGTAATACTTTCTTACGATTGGGATAGTGTTATTGCGGTAAATCCAGTAGGCTTTAGCAGCAATATGGATATGTCCGCTATGATGCTCAATGAATTTAAAGATACACTGTATTATGAAACTGCAGTTGCTTCTGCCGACCTTGCTATAACCCGTTTTACAAGTGATAAGTATGGCGAAGCATATATGCTTGTAAACTATGCTCAAAAGGATAAAAACAACGTAGCCACAGTAACATTTAAAAACTGTAAAAAGGTTGCGGTTTATGGCGGCAACGGCTTTGACGGTACACCCGAGATAGTCGAGCTTGACGAGGAAAACAAATCCCGCGTAGATTTAGCCTATGGCGAGGGTGTATTTGTGGTGCCGATTGCTCAAAATTAATAAATCAGATACTTGACCTTTGGCAAATAAAGGATTATACTTATAGGGTATTGCAAAAATAGGAGATGAATTTCTACGGTAACCGAAAATACGAATAAGTATAAGAATAAAATTATTACCATCCCGAATATTCTTTCTTTTTTCAGACTATGTCTGATACCGGTGATAGTCTGGCTTTACTGTGTAAAGGAAAATTATTTGTGGACTACGGTAATATTTATAATATCGGGACTTACCGATATTGTAGACGGCTTTATTGCCCGCAAATTTAATATGATAAGCGATTTCGGCAAGGCATTTGACCCCGTAGCTGACAAGCTGACACAGATTGTGATGCTGTTTTGTCTGGTTACCCGTTTTCCGCTTATGCTGATACCTCTTGTGATACTTATTATAAAAGAGGTGCTCGCGGCTATTATGAATATGATAACCCTTAAAAAAGCGGGTTACGTTGTGGCGGCAGTGTGGCACGGTAAGGTAAATACGGTTTTGCTTTATAGCACAATGTTTATACATATTGTGTGGTTTACTATTCCACCCACTGTTTCAAACATTTTGATTATTGTGTGTATTGTAATGATGCTTATTTCATCTGTGCTATACACAAAATCAGATGTTAAAGCGATATCTAAAAAGGAAAAATAATTTCAAGCCCTGACATTTTTAAATGTCAGGGCTTGAATTTTGAGAATAAATATTATAGGAATACTGTCAATAGTATGATAACAACTGCAAATATAATAAGCTCTGCTGCGGCGGTGATATAAATTGTAGTAAACAGCTTTTTGTAGGCGGGTGCTTTTGCTCGAATTGAAAGTATTAAAAATACGACAAGTACGGCAAGTGGTAGCACTGCAAAGGCAATCACCAAAAGCACCATACCTATAGACTCGGTAAAGTCACTGCCTAAAAGTCCAACAAAATCGCTGTTGTATTCACCGTAAGCGGCATCAAGCTCGGCTATGACGTTTGGTGTCGGTGATTTTATAAGCTGCAAGACGTTCATAATCCTCGGGATAAAATTCATCGGCTTTTTCAATAGCATTTAAATTATAGTCTATATAATAGTACTCATCATTTATTAACAGTAAAGAGCCGTTTTGTATATAAAAGCTGCCGTCACTGCTGTACGCATTGACCTCGAAATAATCATCGATTGTCCAAAGCTCTTCCCCTGCAAGTGTTGTGATTGTGTCTGAAAAACTGGTAGCTGTCATTTTGACCTTGTTATCTGTGGGATAATAAAGGTCAACGGTATATTCGCTGGCATTGTATGCAAGCCGTTGATATTCGGAATAGTAATTTTCGTTGATAAAATATGCATTAAGATTACTGCCGTCATTAAAATATATATCGGCTGATATTATTGTGTCATTGATACTTGCGTCGCAAATGACGGTTCTTATTTCAGGGTTACCGTATACAGTGCCCGTAAAACCTCTGTCATAAGTATATTCAACGTTGGAAGAATCAAAACGGATATAGTTGTCACCGTTATAGACAATAGTTTTGTAATCGTCGCTGATAGATATAACGTCAACAACCGCAGCAGATGCATCTAAAACGCCAGATGCAAAGCTGGGGGCAAGCAGTAGGACTGCGATTATTAAAGATAATATTTTCTTTTTCATTTTAAAATCCCCCTTAACTTAAATTAAGCTTGCGGTCAAGCATAAAGTATTCGAGTGTGTAAAGCAAGAGACATATCAATGCTGCAAAAACAACTATGCCCGCTGCAATTAGTGTAATAAAGGGCGGTACAACATTGTCCTGAAGAGTAGATATCCACTCACCTACAGTACCAATACCGAAAATATAAAGAATTTGCACAAAGCCTGATATAAAACCGTTTGCTACATAATAAATACCAATGGCGGTAATAACCTTTGCTTTTTGGTAATAACCGATGCAAAGGTAATGCAGGCAAACATAAACAGGGTAGAAAATATATTTGATAGTACTAAGAAAATCAAAAACATAATTCCCCAGCAGCACAGATAAATCCAGGCAGATACGGGTGCTTCAAGCAATTCTTCAAATAATGGTGACAGCGCCCATAGCAACTCGCGATAGAAAGATTTGTCGGCACCAATTGCCAGCATAATAGCTATATCTACAAAAATAACCGTAGCAGTGCAAAGCATTGTTAAAACGCAGGTAATAAGCTTTGAGTTAAGCAGCTGACTGCGTTTTACAGGCAGGGTAAAGGTAAGATAACCCTCGTCAGTAAAAAAGTTTTTATAAAATCTTACATATAATAGGATGTAAGAAAGAATAGAAAATGCTACAATACCGATAATTGAAAACAAAAGGGTGAGGACAATTAAAACTGCGATAAGCGCCGGCACGTCTTTTTCAGCCATCATAACAGATATACAAAAGCCGCCTGCTGCGGATAATCCAAGAGAAGCGATGGCTGCAATCCACCAATATTTAAATACCGATTTTAAATCGTATTTTAAAAGTTTTTTTAGCATTTGAATACCTCCCTGAAAAGTTGGTCGAGGGTTTTTCCGCTTTCAGCGCGCGCCTGCTCGGCATTGCCTGAGTTCAGAATTTTACCGCCGTAAGACAAAAATACAAAGTCATCAAGCACCTGCTCAACATCGGTGATAAGGTGGGTGGTGATTATTATGGAAGCCTCGGGGTTATAGTTGCTTACAATCGTGCTTAAAATATATTCGCGCGCGGCAGGGTCTACGCCCGCTATAGGCTCGTCAAGAAGATAAAGCTTAGCATTTCTTGACATAACGAGAATAAGCTGAACCTTTTCTTTAGTACCCTTTGAAAGCGCCTTGAGCTTTGCTTTTGGGTCAATGCCGAGGTCATATAACAGCTTAAATGCGCGGTTAGTATCAAAGTCGGCATAAAACTCTTCAAAGTACATTACAAGCTCTTCGACCTTCATCCAGGAGTTAAAATATGTACGCTCAGGAAGATAAGAGATAAGCGCTTTGCTGTGCTCGCCTATTGGATTGCCGCCTACTAATATCTCGCCGCTGTCGGGTTGCAAAAGACCGGATATCAACTTTATAAGGGTGGATTTTCCGCAACCGTTAGGACCAAGTAAGCCTACAATCTTTCCTGCGGGAATTTCTAAATTAAGATTCCAAAGCACAGGTACACCTTTTCGGTAAGATTTACTAAGGTTTTTACACTCAAGAATATTCAACTTAATTCCTCCTCTAACATTTTAATGATTTCTTCTTTAGATAAATTCAGTGGCTGTATGCTTTTGGCAAATGCCTTTACGGTCTGTTCAGCAGTTTTTTTGCGACAGTTTTCAATAACTGCCATATCTTCTGTAACATATCGTCCGATAGTACCCTTTGAGATTATGATACCCTCGTTTTCAAGCTCAGAAAATGCGTGTTGAACGGTGTTGGGATTAACCGCCGCCTCAAGTGCCAACTGCCGCACAGACGGTATCTGCGCCCCCGGCTGATACTCGCCCGACAACACCGATAAGGTTATGCGCTCGGCAATCTGCATATAAATAAGTTTGTCAGATGTAAAATTCCAAGCCATAAGCCATCTCCTTTCTTTGTACTATTGTACTATCACAATAGTACAATACGGAAGTTAATTTGTCAAGCAAGGTTACAAAACTGTAATAAAAAAACTTGAGGATTAAGTGTGTTATTCTTATCGGAGGATTTGATTTTCTTTCAATTATTGTTAAGAACCGGCATCGCATTTGTAAGTACAAATACGGTTTGGCGGTAGCCCAAACCCACTAACAACAGAAAAGAGAAGATTCGTTTATTACAACGAGTCTTCTCTTTCTTTTGTCTGTTAAGTGATATGCTGCCCTTGGCAGCGTGATATTTTCGCTTTGCGAAAGTGATATTAAACCCTTTGGGTTTAGTGATATTCTATTCGCCTATAACTTGCGAAGCAAATAATACTCGGCTGAAAGCCGAATATCACTGCGTAGCAATATCACTCGCCGAAGGCGAATAGAGTTGCGTGATACTCCGCTTGGAGTATCACGCATAACCCTCAAGTTTTTTTCTATATTTCTTAATTAAGTTTATTATATCTTTTGAGTTGCTGTAAAGTCCTTGTAACTGATGCGACAGGGCAAAGCTTATAATTACTACGGGTATTATAAGTGGGACGCAGGTAATACCAAACATTTCGCCGCACAACAGTATTGTTGCAAACGGGCATTTTGTAGCAGTGGCAAAGAGTACCGCCATACCGATTGCAGCACCTGTTCCAACAGGAAGTCCTAAAAGCAATGCAAGTCCACCGCCCAAAGTAGCGCCTATAAACAGCGTGGGTATAATCTCGCCGCCCTTGTAGCCTGCCGACACACATATTACGGTAAACAGTATTTTAAGTGCGAATGCTTCATAGTGGACAATTTCATCATTAAATACGCGCTCTATAATATCGATACCGCCGCCGTTGTACTCACGGTTTCCAACAAAAAGGGTAAGGGCAACTATAAGCACGCCGCCTACTGCAATACGCAAAAATTCATTTCTTAATATCTTTTTAAAAAGTGCTTTACCAAGGCTTAAGCTCTTGCAAAAAACAAAGGATGCTATAATGCAACCCACTACAATTATTGCCGATTTCCATACAAGAGATATCGAAAATTGCGGTAATATACCAATATCAAATCTTTCGGGGTGAATACCAAGTAGTGTAGCGATTATAAATGCCGTAACACTTGAAAGCAAAACAGGTATTGCGGCAGATAAGCAAAGCTGTGTCAGAATAACCTCGAGCACAAAAATCCAAGCCGCAAGCGGTGTGCCGAATACGGCAGAGAAAAGCGCCGCCATACCACACATAACTGTTATATGGCGGGAATCTTCATCAAGCTTAAAGGCGCGTCCCAAAATGTTTGCAACGCCTCCGCCTATTTGCAACGCGGCGCCCTCGCGACCGACAGATGCGCCGAACAGATGCGATATTGCAGTGCCGCAAAAGACGGAAAGTGCCAATCCCTTTGGCAAGCTTTGTTCGGTGCGGACACAGTCAAAAACATTTGTAGTTCCTATGTTTTTAACACGGCAAAGCTTGTAAACGCTTACCGATATCAAGCCGCCTATTGGCAATAAATATATAAGCCATCCGTTTTGTGCGCGGACATCGGTTACAAACCCTACAGCTTTTGAAAAAACTACACCGCAAAGACCGCACACGCCGCCTGTTATAACAGCAAGCAACAGCCATAAAGCGTATCGTTTAACCTTAATCAAGTTATGCCTTCTTTCCGATTTTCTTTAAAAGAACTATTGCAAAATGAAGGACCAGACCTACAATAATGGCAACCACCAAATCAAATATAACTGTGAGCGCGAAGGTAAGCACCATTATAAGAATATCAGTAAAATGCTTTTCTTTAACTATTTTTACACAGCTTCGCCATTCGCTCATATTGTATGCAACTATAAACAGTATTGCCGCAATTGTTGGCATAGGTATCAATTTTGCAAGAGGCATCAGGAATAAAACCACAAGAAGTAATACTATAGAATGTACCATACCTGCCACAGGCGTTCTGCCGCCGTTTTTAATATTTGCGGCAGTTCGGGCTATTGCGCCTGTGGCGGGTATACCGCCAAACAATACCGATGTCATATTGCCAAGACCTTGCGCCACAAGCTCGGCGTTGGGGTTGTGCTTGGTGTTTGTCATACCGTCAGCCACCACACAGGAAAGCAAAGACTCTATACCCGCAAGAATAGCGATGGTTAATGCGTTTGGTATAAGTGATAGTACGGTGTCAAGGTCGATGTTAACATTGCCTAACGTGAATTGTGGAAAGCCTGAGGGAATTGTGTAAAGCTCGCCTATTGTGTAAACACCGTGGTCTAACGCGGGTATAAATTTAACCAAAAGCGCGCCGACAACAACTGCTATCAGAGATGGGGGAACACGCTTTTCAAATTTGGGGTAAACAATAAGAATAGCAAGACAAACTGCGCCTACAACCAATGATTGCCAATTAAATGTAGAAATATACTCAATGTTGGCTTCTACCTTTTCAAGCGCCTCAATGGGTTTTACACCCTCGCCGTATGTAATTCCCAAAAAGTCTTTTATCTGACCTAAAAATATGGTAACTGCAATACCTGCGGTAAAGCCTACAGTTATAGTCTTTGGCACATATTTTATAAGTGAGCCAAGCTTTAACACACCCATGAGTATAAGTATTATGCCCGCCATAAGTGACGCGATAATAAGTCCCGACATACCCTTTGTAGCTACAATACCCGCAACAACGGTAGCGAATGCCGCTGTGGGACCTGCAATCTGCACGGTGCTGCCACCTAACAGCGCTACAATAAAACCTGCAAAAATGGCAGTATATACGCCACAAGCAGGTTCCACCCCTGATGCCAAAGCTAACGCTATAGAAAGCGGCAACGCAATAATTGCCACAATTATACCCGCTACAATGTCTTTTACAAGCTGGTCTTTGGTATATCCTTTTACCGTTTCAAAAAATTTGGGTTTTAAATAAAACTCTTTCATATAATTATCCCCCTTAATCAAACCAATGTATTATATCACAGAAAATTTTGAAAGTCTATTGTTAAGTTGAATAAAAAAGCACTCGAGTTTTAAAGTCTCAAGTGCTCTTTTGTTCAACTATTATTTATTATATGGATATTTGCGCAAAATTTCTACAAGCTTGTTATAATCAAGTGTCATTGTTGCGGCGAATTCGTCAGCCGCGCCATAGCTTACAAGCAGCTCGTTATCTTGCCTTATAAGTCCCGTAAAGAATACACAGGGTATGCCGAATTTTGCAGGGCGCTCAAAGTCGGCTTCGTTTGTTATCCAGGGTTTTGGATATAGGTGTGTAATTTCAGGGAACTCGTTTTCTTTTTCCTTTAGCACCATAAACGACTGCGCATAGCCATGCTCGTCATCCTGCTTGCCGTGGAAGCAAAGCAGCCATTCACCGTTACCCATATCTATCACAGGAGTGCTCGCACCTACACGGGTGCCCTGCCAATTAAACTGCGGTGTGTAAAGTATCTCGCGGCGGGTAGCATTGTCGGCAACAGAGTAAAAGTCGGGCGCTGCAGATATTACCATTGTAGGTAATGATACTTCAAATTCATCATATTTGTCAGGTGTGACAGGGCGATGAATCATAACATACTGGGACTTACCGTCAATCATCATTTTGTTTGGCATAATGATAACATCACGGTCTTGACCGTATTTGGGGTCGGTAAGGTGGGTGATAAAGGTAAATGCATTGACATAATCCTTGTTACCCAATGCCTTAAGGTCAACCTTATAAAGTACAGTTACGGTGTAGTTATCACCAATGTTAAAGGGTGAGTCAGGCTGTAATGCCCAATCGGGTGCGCACTGAGTGGGAATATCCTGCTCCCAGTAAGGTCCAGGTGGAAACATACGGCACGCCAATGTGAGATAGCAATCACTCTCTACAAAGAAAAGACGAGGATCTTCAAGACAGCCGTTGTGGTATGCTGGAACTCGTTCGCCACGACCATTTTTAACCCAAAGCTTGTCAGCTTCATATTCGAGAGCAGGCGCAAGAGCGGGTGTTTCAAAGTCAAATTCGAAATTCTTACCGCCGTCGTCTGAATAGCCGTAAGCCATAAATATGGGGTAGGGCAGTGGCTTGCCATCAAGTTGTTTTTCGGGGTAGGGACCCGATACGCGCACAAGCATATGTATGCGGCCGCTTTCAGGATCCTTTATGATAGCAGGATTAAGTACCATTTCGCTTGCCCAATCACAATCCTTCACGGGCGATAAAATGCATTTTCTGCCAAGCACAATTTTTTCCATAGATTTATCACCAAAATTACTTATGAAAATCAAATTTTGTGCCTTTACGGATTGCTTCTGCTACCTGCATTACCTCGAGTGCCTCATCTTCTTTGATGGGGTATTCGGCACCGTTACGATAGCTTTCGTACATATAGTCCCAGATAACCGTAAGGTCTTCGCCGGGAAGCTTATATTCCTTATCTACCCACTTGACCTCTGTTGCCGATGCGTAGGTTCCGCTTGCGCCAAAGCTTGCACCGGGGGTGCCTGGGTCAGATACAACAGGGGGAATTTCCTGTTCGGGATCTATGTAGCGCATTTTAATATTAAAATCGTCGCAAAGCATTGCGCCGCGGTCGCCGTAAACGCTGAATTTTCTTCCTGCATTCAGTGCCATACCACCGCTGATGCACATATTAACGGTTCTGCCTGCTTCGCTTTCATAGTGAATAATAACATGGTCTTCACAGTTGCCGCCTGCGGTTACCTGCTTGAGCTCGCCTGTAATATTTTTAAGCGGAGAGCCCAAGAGACGCAATGAATGGTCAATAATATGAGGACCCCAGTTAAGCAACTGACCGCCGCCAAACTCGCTTAAAGTCTGCCAGTCGTCGCGGTGCTGGAAAGAACCCTGTGAAATGTTGATTTCGTATACGTTACCAAGAATGCCCGACTCAATTACGTTTTTAACCTCGTTGAAAACCGCTTCAAAGCGACGGTTGTGACGCATATATATTTTGCGGCCTTCTGCCTTTGCAGTTGCAAATAAATCCTCAGCCTGTTTTAACGTCAGACCCATTGGCTTTTCCATTAAAAGATCTTTACCGCTCTTTAGCACCTTTACACCGTGCTCAAAGTGGTCGCAAGAGCGTGTTGCTATACAAACGATTTCTGCATCGCTGTCGGCAAGAAGGTCATCGATATTGCTGTAACCCTTGCATCCGTATTTTTCTACCATTTTGTCAACGCGTTCGGGAAGCAGGTCGCACGCGGCAACGTACTGGTATTTGTCGGCTTTGTTTTCAAGTTCTCTTGTGTGCATACCCCAGCCTGCACGACCGATACCTACAAGAGCTAATTTAATTGGATTTGACATAATGTTTATCTCCTTTATTGTTATATACCGCAATTTTTAAGATAATCACGGCTGATTTTAAGATCAATGCGTGGGTCTTGTAAATGGGTATCATGCTCTACCATAACCCAACCGCTATAACCTTTTTTTACTAAAGCTTGGGCGACCTTTTTCGGAATATCACCCATAACACCACCACTGAGCTCACAAAAACGAAGACGGTCTTGCCAGTAGGAAGCATTTTCGTCTTTGATAACATAGTCTTTGAAGTGGACTGTTACAAGACGGTCAAAATATTTTTCTATTATATAAAGTGGGTCGCCGCCTGCACCGTGCAGATGACCGATATCAAGCACCAGACAGCAATCGGGGCAACGCGCCAAAAATTCCTCTAATTGCTCCTGCGTTTCAACAGGGGAGCCCAAGTGATTATGAATACCCACTTTAACGCCGTACTGTGCGGCGAGTTCTGCCTGATGATTTGCGTGACGGCAGAATGTGTCAAAATCTTTTGCGGTTGACTGCACCCATATGTATTTTTTACCGAGTCCCGCACTAAAGGTGAGGGTGTCTGCGGCGTTAGTGCCGCGGCAGGTGGCAAAGCCCATACCCATTTTAGCGGCAAACGCGTTATATTCGAGCGCGCGGTCGGCGGTTGCGGCTTCAAGACGCTCGATGCCGTCAAAGCCTAATTCCTTAAGCATAGAAAGGCGCCACTCATAATCGTGCATATTACCGTACCAGACGTTTAGCCCGTAATCTGCAATTCCTACTTTAATCATAAGATAAAATCTCCTTTAGTACGACATAAACCTTAGTTCATACCGTAATGCGATTAATTTAATATATCATATCATATTGATTAAATTATTTCAAGCCATTTATATAATCTTCTACATCTATAACACAATTTTCGGTACGCGACTGCTCTGCGGCAAAAACTATAAGGTGATTATAACACGACTCGTTAATAGTCGGCACACAGTTACCGCTATATTCACCGATAATATAATCTTAAAGTGTTTTTACAATACCACGGTCACCGCCTCCGTGACC
>JAFTTE010000054.1 GCA_017466905.1 Clostridia bacterium
CTGATGGAAACCGCCTTCGGTATGGAGCATAGCTACCTTGAGCAGATTTGTAAGCCTGATGATATTAACATGCTCTACAAAAAGTACTATGACTTTATGTTAGAGCGTTATCATATCTGCGCGGGCTTTTTGCCATACGACATTCTTGATCCACGTGCTGACGAATATATGAGCAATCCTTCCGTTACGTCCTTCCGCATACCCTATGACGCAAAGCCTGAGACCATTACGGCTTATTATAATAAGCTGAAAACAAATCCCGAATGGCTTAAAAAGGCGTATTACTACGTTGTTGACGAACCGCAATGCATGGCGGATTATGAAAGAATTGAAAACGCATATAACCACATTGAAAAATACTATCCTAATCATGCGCAGGTAGTGCCTTTTTATATGGATCCGCGTGACGGAGAAGGCAAGCGCGCGGTTGATCTGCTCAGTCGTCATTGTAAGGTTTGGTGCCCCAAAATCAGTCTCTTCAAGGATGATTATATGGGCGAGTTTATGCTCGAGCGTGAAAAATTAGGTGACCGCACCTGGTGGTACTACTGTTGGGAACCCGGTCTTCCTTACAGCAACGTATTTATAGATATGGAGGGCTTTTATCAGCGTACAATCGCTTGGCAGCAGTATTTATACGGCATAAATGGTATGCTTTATTGGTCGGTAAACTGGTGGAAGCACGGCTCCCCTTGGGATGTAACCGCAACAGTGCCTGAGCTTTCTAACTATTGCTTTGGTGACGGCTCACTGCTTTATAACGGCGACCGTATAGGTATTGACGGACCCGTTGGCTCGCTTCGTTTAGAAATTTTGCGTTACGGAATTGAGGACCACTATATGTTCCGCCTTGCAGAAAAGGCGTTTGGTCGCGAATATGTTGTAAATGAAGTAAGCAAAATCACAAGCAGTGTTTACCGTTATATCGATTCTCATTGGATGCTTGATGAGGTCCGTCGCGAGTTAGGCAATAAACTGAGCGAGTATTACAGCAATAAATAATGCACAATTCACATTAAATTTAAGATCAAGACTCTGCTTTTGCGGCAGGGTCTTACATTTTTTTAATATTTTGTAAATATATCAACATAAATTTGAAATAGAAAGAAAAATGTGGTATTATATAATAAATAGATTAAAAGGAATATTGTGATGAATTTTTTAAAAGAGATTAAACTAAAAAACATTTTAATGCTGACCATCGCGGGTATTATTAACGCGATAGGTGTAACCATATTTATATCGCCCGTAAATTTATATGACAGCGGTATATCGGGCACATCAATCTTGCTGTCACAGGTGACACCGCTATCACTTTCTGTATTTTTGCTGATTCTTAATGTCCCGCTCTTTATTTACGGTATGAAAAAGCAAGGGAAAGTCTTTACGGTTTATGCTATATATACTGTTTCAATTTACTCGGTTGTGGCATGGCTTATAACGGATATTTTACCCATTGATGTAAGCGTTGCATCCCCACTTGCAGGAACAGATCTTTTACTATGCGCTTTGTTTGGCGGTATAATATCGGGTATAGGTAGTGGCTTGGCTATCCGTTACGGCGGTGCGATGGATGGCATTGAAGTTATGGCAGTAATATTTGCAAAGCGTATCGGTATCAGCGTGGGCACATTTGTTATGCTTTATAATTTGATGCTTTATATAATTTGCGGTCTTGCAATGCAAAGTTGGATTTTACCGTTATATTCTATTGTGACATACTATGCCGGACTTAAAACCATCGACTTCATTGTTGACGGTTTTGACCGAGCTAAATCTGCAATTATAATTACCGAGCATCCTACCGAAATATGCGACGCGCTATCTTATCATTTTGAAAGCGGCATAACCAAGCTTGATGCCAAGGGTGGATATTCAAATAAAGATAAGGCGATGATCTATTTTATTGTCAATCGTTTTCAGGTTGCGCGGATGAAGGATATTGTGCATACAATTGATCCACATGCTTACATAACAATAAGCGAAGTGGCAGATGTGTACTCGCTGAATAATGATAAATAATAAAATTACGATAAATAATAGTAAGAAAAACAGTTGCTTTGCAATTGTTTTTCTTCTTTTTTTATGTTAGAATAAATCTGTTGTTCTAAAAAAAGAAAGGGGTAAGGAATTTGGAAAAGAATTTACATATAATGTTTAATTCTATGGATAAAAAAATATTACCCAAAACATATTTTCCGTTTGGTAAAATAGAAAGCTATAGTATTTGCGTCGCACAAAACGCTACCGAGGGATGTCAGTTTTCGGTGCTTTCTAAAGAGTGCGAACGTAAAAATTTAAGAATAGAAATAGTAGGGGATACTGACAAGGGTGTTAAGGTAGAACTGCTTCGCGAACACTACGTCAGCTGTGAGGGCGCGCTTTATCCCGACCCTGTTTTTTGCGACGGCGGCTGCTTTGATTTGGAAGAGCTTAAAAATGTTACATATATTATAAATTTTTCTACCACGCTTGGCACAATCCCAGGTAACTATGATTTTAAGGTAAACCTTTATGAAAACGGGGAGCTTTACGGGCAGTATAACTTGTGGCTAAAGGTTTGGAATTTTGCAATAAACCCCGAAAAGTATATGGATACCTCCTTTGGTATTGATCAAAGATGGCTGTTTTTACAGCACAAAACTGAGAACCCTGAAACCACGTTTAAGAATTATTATGATACTCTGCTTAACCGATATCACGTCTGTGGCAGATTTTTACCTTACGATATACTTGACCCTAGAGCTGATGAATATATGAGTAACCCTCGTGTTACAACATTTCACGTGCCACTTGAAGGGGTTTCTGACGAACGGCTTGTTGCATACTACAACAAACTGAAATCAAACCCCGTTTGGTTTGATAAAGCGATGTTTTATGCGGTTGATGAACCGCAATGTATGGCGGATTATGACAGAATAAAGGCGGTTTACGAGCGTCTTGAAAAGCTCTTCCCCGATCATAAGCAGGTAGTGCCTTACTATATGGACCCACGCGATGGCGAGGGTAAACGCGCTGTTGACTTGCTTTCACCATACAATATTGTATGGTGTCCTAAAAGCAGTCTGTTTAAAGCTGATTGGCTTAAAGGCTATATGAACGATAAAGCAGAAAAGGGTGACCGTACCTGGTGGTACTGTTGTTGGGAGCCACCGCTGCCGTATGCCAACCTATTTATTGATATGGAAGGCTTTTATCACAGAGTACTTTTCTGGCAACAGTATCTTTACGGTATAAAAGGTTTCCTTTATTGGCAGACAACACATTGGAACAACGGTAGTCCCTGGGACGTTACAAGCCCTGTGCCCGAGCTTTCATACTACTGCTTTGGCGACGGCTCACTGTTTTATAACGGAGATAAAATAGGCATAGACGGACCTGTTGGTTCGCTTCGCTTAGAGATTATACGTTCTGCCATCGAAGATTATCATATGTTTGAGCTCGCCGAAAAGGCTTTTGGCAGAGATTATGTTGTTGAAGAAATAAATAAAATTACAACAAATGTGCGTGAATATTGTGATGACCACCGTCTGCTTGCCCGAGTTCGTGACGAAATCGGTAATAAATTAAGTGAATATTATTCTATGTAGTAATATAACGGCTCTGCCAAGCAGAGCCGTTATATATTTTATATGATTAAAACAAATAAACAAAACTACTAAAAAAAGATTGTTTTTTCATATTTTATATGGTAAAATGTACTTGTTGTTATTTATGTTAAAGAGGTTAATCCGTGATGGAAAAGAATTTACACGTAATGTTTAACGCGCCCGAAAAAAAGGTATTGCCAAAGGCCTGTCAGCCTTTTGGCAGAATAGAAGCTTTTACTCTTTATGTGGCGCAAAACGCTACCGAAGGATGTCAGTTTTCAATTCTTTCAAAACAGGGCGAACGCAAGAATATGAAGATAGAGGTTATCGATAACACTGACGCGGGTTTTACAGTAGAACTTCTTCGTGAACACTACGTAAGTTGTGAGGGCGCTTTGTGGCCTGACCCTGTGGTGCAGGATGATGGTTGTTTCGACCTTTCTGAGTGGAAAAACGTGACGTATCGCATAAATATATCCACATACCTTGATACAAAACCGGGTAATTATGAACTTACGGTAGTGCTTTATGAAGATGGCGCGGTTTATGGTAAATATCAGCTTTGGGTTTGTGTCTGGAATTTTGCAATAAATCCCGAAAAGTATATGGAAACCAGTTTTGGTATTGATGCCGAATGGCTTTTTTTCCGTCACAAGACCGACAACACACAAAAAGTTTATAAAAATTATTATGATACTTTACTCAATCGTTATCATATATGCGGCAGATATTTACCATATAATATCTTGGATCCCAGAGCGGATGAGTATCTTAATAATCCAAAGGTTACGAATTTTCACGTACCTGCTAAAGATATACTAGATGATAAAATAGGAGCATACTATAAC
>JAFTTE010000055.1 GCA_017466905.1 Clostridia bacterium
TAATGCTTAAATAAAAATATGTGGCAGGCTAATAACCTGCCACATTACTTTAATGGAGTATTTATTATGTATGATATTATAGTTATCGGCGGCGGACCTGCGGGTCTTACCGCGGCAATATATGCTCGCAGAGCTAACAAAAGCGTACTCGTTATCGAAAAAGGCTCCTTTGGCGGTCAGATTACCTTTTCGCCCAAGGTAGAAAATATACCGGGCTTTGCCGAGGTTACGGGCAACGAATTTGCCGAAAAATTGGTTGAACAAGCACTCGGTCTTGATGCCGAGGTCGAATGCGCCGAGGTTTTAGAGATAAAGCAGGGCGACATTAAAACCGTTGTTACCGACAGCGGCGAATATGAAGCTAAAACCGTTATTATCGCAACAGGTGCCAAGCACCGTATGTTAGGACTGACCCGCGAAGAAGATTTTGTAGGCGAGGGTATATCATTTTGCGCGGTATGTGACGGCGCGTTTTATGCGGGTCGGGATGTAGCCGTTATCGGCGGCGGCAACTCGGCGCTGCAAGAGGCTATTCTGCTTGCCGATTTGGCGAAAAAAGTTTATGTTGTTCAAAACCTTGATTTTCTTACGGGCGAGCAAAAACTGCAAGAAAAACTGACCTCCAAAGAAAATGTTGAAATAATTCTCGGTCACACCGTTAAAGGTATTTTGGGTGATACCACACTTACAGGCATTACCATTGCAGATAACAGTGGCAACGAAAAGCAGCTCGACATAGACGGCATGTTTGTAGCAATCGGTCTTATACCGCAGAACGAGGCTTTTACAACACTGGTAAATCTCGACGGCAGGGGATATGTAGATTCTGACGAAAACTGCCTTACAAATGCTGATGGCATCTTTGTTGCGGGCGACTGCCGCACAAAAAAAATCCGTCAGGTAGCAACCGCCGCAGCCGACGGTGCCATAGCCGCTCTTGCCGCGTGCGATTATTTGGACAAATAATCGCAGTTTTATTCGCCCCCAGGCGAGTTATATTGCTAAAGCAGTGATATTTGTCTTACGACAAGTGTTATTCGGCTACGCCGAGTTTTATGGCGAATAAAATATCACTGAAACCTTAAGGTTTCAATATCACTTCCCGAACGGGAAATATCACACTGTGACTTTGGCACAGAATAACACTAAAAAACAACCCAAACAAGAGAATGATCCTTCTCTTTTTCGGGTTGTTTTTAATTATCTTTTGGGATATGGTAAATCAGGCAGACCTAAAATATAATCAGCCGAAACATTAAAAAAATTACAGTATGCTATTAAATCGTCATCTTGTAAATGAGCTTCGCCTGTTTCAAGTCTTGAAATTGCTCTTTGACTTTTATTAAGTCTTTTTCCTAATTCGGTTTGATTTAAATGGTCTTTGTGTTCTTCTCTTAAACTTTTAAGTCGTTCTGCTATTGTCATATATATCACCAAATATATTTTAACAAGACGAAAAACGACTATTGACTTTTAGACGAACATCGGCTACACTATAAATTAAACCAATTATCTCTTCGGATACGGTAAATCGGGCAGACCTAAAATATAATCGGATGAAACATTATAATAAACGCTTAGTTGCTTCACAATGTGACAAGGTATTTCGGTTTCGCCCCGTTCCCATCGCTGATATGTAGTTGTATAAACGTTTAATATCTCTGCTATTTGAGCCTGCGTTTTGTCGTGGTCTTCTCTTAAATCACGAACTCTTTGATAAATATATTCCATAAGAACACCTCAAGAATAAATATATCAAAGAACACAAATATGTGTTGACAATAACACAAAATCGTGTTATTATAATATTGCTATCTCTCGGGATACGGTAAATCAGGAAGACCTAATATATAATCTGCGGATACATTGTAATATGTGCACAGTTTTATAATATCTTCTACTTTATATTTACTTCTTCTTTGCTCGTATTTTGATATCGCAGATTGTTGACAGTTTAGTAATTCGGCAATATCTTTTTGATGTAAATCGCGGTCTTCACGAAGCTCTGTTAATCTGTCTACATAGTCCATTTTATCCACCTCAAAATTATTATATGAATTCTAAAATGGACTATTGACAAAAAGTCTATATCGGACTATAATATAGATGGGTTTTACATCATGTAAAACTTCTGCGACATAAAATGAACTA
>JAFTTE010000056.1 GCA_017466905.1 Clostridia bacterium
CTTATTCATCTCGGTTTCCCCCGTCAGCTTCACCTAACACAAGCAAAAGTCCATTGTGCATAGAAAAATATTCGTTTTTGATTTCGTTAAGGTAGTCAACACCTGACTGTTCAATATGATAATACACGCGCGTGCGGCGTTTACCCACCTTTTCGCTGCGGTCGGTGATACAGCCCTTTTCAATCAAACGATAAAGCACGGGATAAAGCGAGCCCTCGGTTACAACGTATAAGCCGTGACTGTTTTCCTTTAATTGCTGACAAATTTCATAGCCGTACATATCCTTTTGACTTAAAAGCGACAGCAGCGCCAACTCTATCGTGCCGCGCTTAAGTCCCTCTGCAATACCCATTGAACACACCCTTTCTCTTGTTTAAGTTTATGGTAACAAAAATATTTTCTTTTGTCAATGCTTTGCTACACAAAATATTGTTGACAAAATTAAAGTTTAATGCTATTATAGCAGTAGAAAGGTATAATAGCATTTTATACCGTAAGAAAGGAAGCGATACCAATGTACAGTTTATCAGAAACCCAAGAATGTCATTACAAAAAAAGTTTTAGGAGAATATCATATGAAAAAGAAACTTATAGCGGTATTGCTATGCTTTGCATTACTGCTGACAATATCGTTTAATGCGGCAGCTGAAACTTCAGCACCTATATTGCCCGAACCGATTGTACAATCAGACGATGGCAATACGATAGCGCCCCTTGCGCAAACACATACAATAACGGATAATGGCGTATATAGAATCAAAAATGTAGGTAGTGGAAAATACCTGAATGCACACTATGGTATAGATGCAAATGGCACAAATGTTTATCAGTGGACATATGACGGTAGCACCGAACAAAAATGGAGAGTGTCATATAATCTTGCGACGGATGCATATCAAATTTACTCTATGTGCAGTTCGGGCGGAAAGAATCGATGCTTAGATGTTTATGACACTGGCGGTAATTTAGTAAATGGTGCGAACATAAAATTATATACTCCTACTGAACCGCCATCGCAAGAGATAGATATAATACCCGTTGGAAACAGTCAGTATAAAATTGTTATGAAACGAAATTCAAATATGTGTTTAACTGCATACGGTACCTCAAACGGAACGTCCTCGGGTACTACATCGACATCCGCAGGTAATGTATTTATTTCAACATATACAGGTGCAACAAATCAAAAATGGACCTTTGAATATACTGATACTAAGGTTGTTGTTGCACCGACCGGCTGGCTCGATTCGGTGTCGTCTACTGCTATCAGAGGTTGGATATGGAGAAGCGATTTACCGAACTCTCCTGTAAAGGTTTATTTTAATCTGGTTAATAACGACACGGGCGACGAATATGATTTCACCGCAAACGCAAGCACTTATAGAAGCGATTTGCAAAGCGCAGGATACGGTAATGGTTATCATGGATTTAGTTACACAATAGACTGGCGAGATTATCTACCTGGCAACTACACCGTAAATGTTTATGGAGCAGAGGGAGCTGTGTATTATCTTTCTGGTAGTCCTAAAACATACACTCATACTCCGTCTCACGGTGCAATAACATTATATGGTATAAATCATTCCGATTCAAGTGCAAGAAGAAACTATTATACGACTTCTGTACAAAATGCAATATCAAATATAGGTGTTACTGCTACTAACGGAATCTATACCGGAGTAACAGCAACTCAAGCACTAAATAGAATGAGAAATTCTATGATTTGGATTGTTCATACACATGGTGCTCAAAGGAGCGTTTTGTTCAATCATTCTACAGAGGGAGAGAGTGAATTAACATATTATGATATGTTAGCATTAGCTAAAGATGAATTTGCCAATGAACGCTGCGTAATCTACGGAACCTGTAACGCCGGCGAGGGTAGAGATGAAGAAAACAATATGGTAAATATGACACATAGTAAAGGCGCAATGACGGTTATAGGTTGGGAAGGTGTCACTGGAATCGCAGAAATGAATACTTGGTTAGAAGAATTTTTAGTAAGTTCTGGCAACGGTCTTTCAATTTATGGCGCCATTATATCTGCGCGTACAAAAGTAGATAAACAATATAATGGTGCCTTTTATGGATTAGATAAAATATACTATGAGGGTAGTGATACTCAAAGATTGGTATCTTGATTGTTTTGACGGAGGATTTTTTATGAGAAAATATATAATTGCAGTCGTAATTATTAGCATGCTAGTTTTGTGTTCTTGCGGAGTAGACAAGACGATTGTTAAGGTTGAAGCTCAATCAGCAAAAATGACTTTTAAGGCTTCTAACAGTAGTCTTGTTTCTAAAATCCCCAAAGAATACCATGTGGAAAAAGTTGGCGCATTTGAGAAATATACAAAAAGCGAAATACAAAGTAAAAACTTTAATGTTTTTGATAGAGAGTATCGTGATTTAGAATACTATCAAAGTGAGAAAAACACATATACAGGCGAAGACTATGACGTTTATAAAAACAACATTGTGGAAATTGAAGTTTCACCAACCGGTGATATAAGCTCTTTTTTTGTTCAAACACCTATAAAAGTTTTTGAGAATGAAAACGAGCATTCAGATGAACTTGCTAAAAAATATTTAGAAATGATATTCCCCGATTATAAATATGATGACGTTTTATATACCCAAACAGATATTCTTGATTGTTATGATTACACGTTTGTAAAATTCATTAACGGCGTAAGAACATCAGATTGTATTGGTATTACGCTTAATTCAGTTGGAGAACTCAGATCTTATTTTATTAGCGATGTTGGAAAATATGATAACATAGCAATTAAAGGCGTAGATACAGATGTATTGTTGGAAAGAATAGATAATTATGTAAAAGATGCATACGGCGACATGGTGATAGATAACGGAATATCGGACGACGGTCCTTATTATAGCATATTTGTTGGTACTAAAATTGAGTTGTCTTTCCCAATTTGGATTAAAGTAAAAGACTCAACGGGACACGAATCTACTATACCAGAAATAGTTGTGTTTGAATTGAATTAGTTAAGGCAAGACAGGGGACGGTTCGGGGCACACAGAGGCACAAGACACAGGGCAGACACAGGGCAGACACAGGGGACGGTTCTCTGTGTTAAAGAAAAAGAGAAAAATTCATTGATTAAGGAGTGATGATGGCGGCAAAGTGAATTTTAAATATAGGTTTGCTTTGCCCTATTTTCATTAAATTAACTAAAAATCATTTCACACGCGTCCCCTGTGTTACAGCCTTTAATAACAAAAAGGTGTTTGACAGTTGTCTGGACGTAGAGGACAAGCCGAAAATAAAAGTCACTGACGAGCAGGCTAAAAAGATAATTGAAAAGATTTCAAAATGTAAAAACGTAGCAGAGTTTCAAATGTTAGATATTAGAATTCGGGATAAGTGTTTGAAAAAATTGCGTGAAAGTGGTTTGTCGATAAGACAAATCAGCAGATTAACAGGGGTAAGTTTTAATATTGTGAGAAAATTCTAACCGCACAGAGAACCGTCCCCCTGTGTGTAAGTGGCGGAGATGATTCATCTTCTTGTTTTGTTAAGGTTAAAAATATAAAAAATGTATTGGGTGTCGTTATTTATTAAGGCATATTTGGGAAGGAAGATAATAATGGAAAAAGTGATTTTTTTAAAAACTTTCGCAATTAAAATAACAGCGATTATATTGTTGGGTGCAATGTTATTTTCCTTTTCTTCTTGTGCAGCAAAAGAAACCTTACCGTTAAATGATATTGTTAAAAACACCCTTGAGGAAAACGGTATTGATAAATCAAAAATTGTATTGCTGTATGATAGCAACGGAAATGATTTTGTAAACGTATATAACGATCTTCCATCAAAAATATCTGATAAAGAACTAAAAAAATATGTTGATGATTTACTGCTATTACACGAAAAAATGATTGAAGTGACTGATAGAAATACTGTACAAAAGGGTGATGCGATTGTTGTAAGCTATGTTGTGCGGTATAATTCTGAAATAGTGGCAAATGCAGATAGCGAGCCGCTTATGGTAGGTTCGGGCAATTACGGCGAAGAGTTTGAAAATGCTGTTATTGGCGCTGTTGTGGGAGAACCTTTTAAGTGTGAATTAAGTTCACCAATTGATACCGAAAAATATAAAAAGGGAGATATCCTGCAATACAATATAACGGTAGAATCAATAAATTATTTTGAAACCTACACCTCATCCGACCAATATATACTTGACTATTACGGCGCTCAAACCGAGGAAGAATTTTTATCGCTGTGTGAAACCCGATTAAAACAAATTAAAAAGCAAGAAAACAAGTATTCTGCCGATAACGAATTTCTTGACAAGGTTGCCGAAAAATGTGAGTTTTACATAAACAAAAAAGAAGCCGCGGCTTATAGCGAAAAGGTTGTTAAGCAGCACAAGGACTTAGCATATATAAGCGGGCTTGAGCTTGACGAATATATAAAGCAAACGCTTAAAATGACCGAGGACGAATTTTATGACTACTGTTATGATGAGGGAGTCAAGGAAATAAAGCGTTATCTGCTTGTGGGAGCATATACAAAAAACATCGAATTTGATACAGAGAGTTATGCTGAATTTTGCTCTATGAACGGTTATGACAGCACACAAGAGGATAACACACAGGCAAAGTATGATTATTTAAAAACCGTTACGGTACACGAATTTGAACACCGTATGAATGCTAAAGTAATATACGGTATAAAAATTGACAACAAAACCTCTTATTCGGTCCAGCTTTACGATTCGTCAAACATATACACCATAGATTTTTCAAAAGCACCAAGTTATACCATAGACCTTGAAACACAGCAAAACATATTATCCTGCGTTGTTCATGCAGGCTTTGGCGGCACTATGTACGGAAATGGCAATAATATGTATCAAACCGTACTGATTTTAAAGGGTGATGGAAAGATTTTGGCAAAAGTAATGGTTGACGAAATAAACGGTTTTGTAAAATGGCAGCAAAACGACGGTCAAATAGTTTGCGCAGAGTTAAAAAATAACTTACGCGAATTAATTGAGCAAGTAAAACAAGGATGACAAATTAAAAAACTGCTCTGCTTGAAAAAAGCAGAGCAATTTTTCGTTTTAAAGGTTTTATTTTTTTCTTTCGCTCACAGCACCCTCGGGGTCGATTTCGCCCGCTTTAAGCAATGACATTTTTGTAAGTGCAGGACCTACAAGCTCATAAATGAGCACCGCAAACAACGTAATATTTGCAACAACCAGACCAACGGGACCCAGTTCTTCAGCCTTGATTGCCATACCAAGTGCAACGCCTGCTTGTGGGAACAATGTAATACCCAAATACTTAATTATATTCGGGTCACACTTTGTTGCCTGCGAGCTGATACGCGCACCGAGGTATTTACCCACACAGCGAGAAACTATATATACAATGCCTATAACAACTATTGTAACATCTTTAAATATAGATAGCTCAAACTCGGCACCGCTTATCACAAAGAAAAGTATAAAGAGCGGCGCAGTCCAGCGGTCAAGTCTGTCCATAAGATTTTCTGAAAAATCGCACATATTGCAGAACACCGTACCGAGCATCATACAAACAAGAAGCGAAGAAAACGCAACGTGTACGCCACCTATTTCAAAACTGATTTTTGAAAGTCCCACCGTTGCCAGCACAAAAGCTACCGACATTGCAAGACGCTTTGAACGCGAATGGAAAAACTTTTCAAAGAAAGTAAATATAGCGCCCATAACAAAGCCTAAGCCCAGTGACAATGCCACTTCAACGATTGGTTCAACAATAACCGAAATCAAATCAACCGTTCCGCTGTCAAGTGCCTTTGCCACGCCAAAGGATATCGCAAACACCACAAGACCAACAGCATCATCAAGCGCTACAACGGGCAGCAAAACATCAGTAACGGGGCCCTTTGCCTTATACTGACGAACTACCATAAGAGTAGCCGCAGGCGCTGTTGCGGCAGCCACAGCACCCAAAACTATTGCCGCAGAAAGCGGAAATTTGTCGGGAATTATAAAATGCAAGCCAATAAGTACGGCATCTACCAACAATGTTGTAAACACCGCCTGAAAAATACCGATAATTGTCGCTTGCTTGCCTATCTTTTTAAGCTGGGCAAGTCTGAACTCATTGCCTATCGCAAAAGCGATAAAGCCGAGCGCAACATCACTTATAAGGCCGTATGATTTCACATCTTCATGGCTTACAAAGCCAATGCCCTCTATACCCAAAGCGCCCAGCACATAAGGTCCTATAAGCACACCCGCTACAAGATATGCCGTAACCGCAGGTAATTTTACCTTTTTAGCAAGTCGAGATAACATAAGGCCAGCAAAAATTGCTACTGATAAGGTTAATAAAAATTGCACAAAAATCCCCTCTTGATTTTTAAAATTTATTCTTAGGCTGAAAACGATTATTACTTGTCAAAACAAATCAGGAGTTGGTTTGTTTCGACTAATAATAACCATTATGAGAGTCTAAAAATTTCGTACGTGAGCAAGTATAACACAATTGCAATTGTAAAACAAGTTTAAAAATGCACAAAAATTAGCTTATAATCTGCTTGCAATATTATATATTTATAGTTATAATATGGGTTATATGCTATTTTCTGAAGTAGGAGAAGCTTTTATGAGTAAGAAAATCTGGAGCACATTGGTTCATCTTGGTACAAACCTTTGGTACGAAGAAGGCAACTACCACGGTCAGGACGAAATGAAGCTGTGGAAATCACCCGCATCTGCCGACATACGTTTTGACCGTACCGTGTGGGAGGAATATCTTTCACACATCAAAAAAAACGGCATAAATACCATTATTCTTGACGTAGCCGAGGCTTTGCAGTATAAATCTCACCCCGAAATCGCCTGCCGCGGCGCCTGGACTCACGAAGAAATGGCTGCTGAGCTCAACCGTCTGCACGATATAGGTATTGAAGTTATACCTAAGCTTAATTTTTCTACCTGCCACGATGCGTGGCTCGGCATTTATTCATATATGATTTCTACCCCTACATATTATCAGGTGTGTAAGGATTTGATTGATGAGGTGTGTAAACTCTTTAATGCGAGATATATGCACATCGGTTTTGATGAAGAGGTTTATGCAAATCAGGCAAAATATGATTTTGTAGTTATCCGCCAGAATGACCTTTGGTGGCACGACCTTAAATTTTTCAATGACTGCATTCGCGCAAACGGCGCACGCACTATGATGTGGTCTGACTACGCGCGTCACAAGCCGCAGGAATTTGTAGAAAAATGTCCTAAAGATATAATACAGTGCGTATGGTATTACTTTAATGAATTCGGTAAGGAAGGCTTGGCTCCGGAAAATGAAATTCGGGTACGTCCCCTTGATATTTTAGAGGAAGTAGGCTTTGACCAGTTGCCAACAGGCAGTATTGAATATTTTGAAGAGAACTTCGAGCTACTTGTTAAATACTGCAAGGAAAATATTTCAGACGAGCATTTGATCGGCTTTATGCAAACTACTTGGGAAAGTGTTACTCCCGAATGGCAGGAATATCTTAACCACAGCACCAAGCCCGTGAAGACCGCTCGTGAATGGTTTGAATCACTAAACA
>JAFTTE010000057.1 GCA_017466905.1 Clostridia bacterium
CAATCGCGTATTCACTGCACACGCCTTGCAGGTACCAAGGCTGATACCTGGTTCTTGCGCCAACACGATAAAGTATTGAATCTTCCTTTTAAGGATACATTAGGTCGTCCTGACCGCGATAATGTTATTGACGGTTATATCAATCAGAATGAAGAGGATGTTTGCGCAGACGGTAACTGGCAAAAGTATTTTACCGTTCAGCCCGAACGCTTTACTATTGAAGAACAAAGGGCATACCTTGCTACTATTGACGATGTAGCACTTGGCTCTGATGCATTTTTCCCGTTTGACGATAATATCGAGCGCGCAAAGCGCAGCGGTGTTAAATATATTGCAGAACCGGGTGGCTCAATTCGTGATGATGTAGTAATTGATTGCTGCAACAAGTACGGTATGGCTATGGCATTTACAGGAATGCGTTTATTTCACCATTAATATCTGATTTTGGAGTTTATATGAATATTTTAGTTGTAGGTGGCGGCGGTAGAGAGCACGCCATCATCAAAAAGATAAAAGAAAATAAAACTGTAGAGCAAATTTATGCACTACCCGGTAACGGCGGTATTGCGGCAGATGCCACTTGTGTAAATATTGCTGCTACCGATGTTGAGAAAATAGTTGATTTTGCAATAGGCAATAATATTGATTACGCAGTTGTAGCACCCGATGATCCGTTGGTGCTCGGTTGTGTTGACGCATTACAAGCAAAAGGTATATCTTGCTTTGGTCCAAACAAGGCGGCGGCAATAATCGAAGGCAGTAAGGTTTTTTCTAAAAACCTTATGAAAAAATACGGTATTCCCACCGCGGCTTACGAGGTGTTTGACGATGTTGACAAGGCGCTCGAATACCTTGAAACAGCACCTATACCAACTGTTATTAAAGCTGACGGCTTGGCTCTTGGTAAAGGTGTTATAATTGCAATGACCCGCGAGGAAGCAAAAGATGCTGTTATCTCAATTATGCAGGATAAGCAGTTTGGTAAAAGCGGCGACAATATCGTTATAGAAGAGTTTTTAACAGGTCCCGAGGTATCTGTGCTTTCATTTACTGACGGTAACGTTGTGGTACCTATGATTTCCTCAATGGACCATAAACGCGCATGTGACAATGACACTGGTCTTAACACAGGCGGTATGGGCACAGTAGCACCAAATCCCTACTATACCGACAACATCGCAGAAGAGTGTATGCAAAAAATCTTTTTGCCAACAATTCGCGCTATGAAGGCGGAGGGCAGGACCTTTAAAGGTTGTTTGTACTTTGGCTTGATGCTGACACCAAACGGTCCTAAGGTAATTGAATACAACTGTCGTTTTGGTGATCCTGAAACTCAGGTTGTTTTACCGCTTCTTGAAAGCGACCTTTTAACCGTTATGCAAGCGGTTACCAATGAAACTTTAGCAGAAATTGAAGTTAAGTTCAGCAATAAAAGCGCTTGCTGTGTAATAATGGCATCAAGGGGCTATCCGTCTTCTTATGAAAAAGGATATGAAATCACAATACCTACCGATTTACTTGACAGCACTTATGTTGCAGGTGCTACGCTTAAAGACGGTAAGTTGTTGACAAACGGCGGCAGAGTGCTTGGCGTAACATCTGTTGAAAACACCCTTAAAGATGCGATTGGTGCATCTTATGAAAAGGTAGAAAAAATTAAGTTCGATAACCGTTACTACCGTAACGATATCGGCGCAAGGGCTTTAAAAGCAGGGGAGGCAAAATGATGGTTTACAGAGTATATGTAGAAAAGAAAAAAGAACTTGCTAATGAAGCAAAAGGACTATTAAATGAAGCGAAAAATTTAATTGGTATAACTAATCTTACTGATGTCAGAATTTTTAACCGCTATGACGCTGAAAACATTACAGAAGAATTGTTTAACTATGCTATCGGCACCGTTTTTTCAGAGACACAGCTTGATATTGCTACAAGCGAAATTAATGTAGATGATGCTACTGTTTTTGCTGTTGAGTTTCTGCCCGGTCAGTTTGACCAGCGTGCAGATTCTGCGGCGCAGTGTATACAGATTATTTCACAAGGCGATCGTCCTGTAATCCGTTCTGCAAAGGTTTATGCACTTTACGGCAATCTTACCGAACAGGATATATCAGAGATTAAAAAGTATGTTATCAATCCTGTTGAAGCGCGCGAGACTGATTTATCACTTCCCGAAACATTGGTTGCAAAGTATGACATACCCACAACCGTTAAAACTCTTGACGGCTTTTTAGCCCTTGATCGCGCAGGACTTGAGCAGTTTGTGCGTGATATGGGTCTTGCAATGGATGCCGATGATATCGCATTCTGTCAAAATTATTTTAAAACAGAGGGCAGAGAGCCAACTCTCACCGAAATTCGTATGATAGATCCATATTGGTCTGACCACTGCCGCCATACTACTTTCTTAACGGTTATTGATGATGTTAAGTTTGAGGATGAGCTTTTACAAAGTGCTTATGATGAGTACGTTGCGGTTCGCAAGGAACTCGGTCGCACAAAGCCAATATGTCTTATGGATATTGCGACAGTTGCGGTTAAATACTTAAAAGAACACGGCAAACTAGATAAACTTGATGAATCAGAAGAAATCAACGCCTGCACCGTTAAAATCAATGTTGATGTTGACGGCGTAAGCGAGCCATGGTTACTTCTCTTTAAAAATGAAACACATAACCATCCAACCGAAATTGAGCCATTTGGTGGTGCGGCTACCTGTATTGGCGGTGCTATTCGTGACCCGCTTTCAGGTCGCGCCTACGTTTACGGCGCTATGCGTGTTACAGGTGCGGCTGACCCAACAGTTCCTGTAAGCGAAACAATACCTGGTAAATTGCCACAGCGTAAAATTGTTACAACTGCGGCGGCTGGATATTCATCATACGGTAACCAGATTGGTTTGGCAACGGGCATTGTAGATGAGATTTATCACCCCGGTTATGCTGCGAAGCGTATGGAAATTGGTGCCGTTATTGCGGCGGCTCCTGCTGAAAATGTACGCCGTGAAGTACCGACACCCGGTGATATAGTTATCCTTTTAGGCGGTAGCACAGGTCGCGACGGTATTGGTGGCGCTACCGGTTCATCAAAAGCGCATACAGCACAATCGGTTGAAACCTGCGGCGCAGAGGTACAAAAGGGTAATGCTCCCGAAGAAAGAAAATTACAGCGTTTGTTCCGTAATAAGACTGCTACACAGATGATTAAGCGTTGTAACGACTTTGGCGCAGGCGGCGTATCGGTTGCTATCGGCGAGCTTGCTGACGGACTTGAAATTAATCTTAACGCTGTTCCTAAAAAGTACGAGGGTCTTGATGGCACAGAAATTGCTATAAGCGAATCACAAGAGCGCATGGCTGTGGTTGTTGAACCTCATAATGTAGATGCTTTCTTATCACTTGCTGCCGAAGAAAATCTTCAGGCTTGCCCTGTTGCAGTGGTTAAAGATGAGCCTCGTCTTGTGATGAATTGGAACGGTCATAAAATAGTTGATATCAGCCGCGAATTTTTAAATTCTAATGGCGCTGATAAGCACATTGTTATTACTCCTGAAGCGCCAAAAGCCTTTGGTGGACCTGTTGACGGTGGTTTTGCTGAAAACTATAAAAAGATTGCTGATGACCTTAATATGTGCTCAAAGCGCGGTCTTTCAGAGCGTTTTGACTCTACAATCGGCGCAGGTACTGTTCTTATGCCATTTGGCGGTAAGAATCAATTAACGCCAATTCAGGCAATGGTGCAGAAAATTTCGGTAGAGAAAAAGCATACCGATGATTGCTCACTTATGTCTTGGGGTTATAATCCTTTTATCACCGAGCAAAGCCCATATCACGGCGCGTATCTGGCAGTTGTTGAATCTGTTTCAAAGCTTATCGCTACGGGCGCTAAATTTGAGGATGTATATCTTACTTTCCAAGAATATTTTGAAAAACCCGGTACAGACGGCAAGCGTTGGGGTAAACCATTGGCGGCTTTGCTTGGTGCAGTTATGGCGCAAAAAGAACTCCAAATCGGTTCTATCTGCGGTAAAGACTCTCTGAGCGGTTCTTTTGAAGATTTAGATGTTCCGCCAACACTCGTTTCCTTTGCCGTAACTACCGAAAAAATTAAGGATATTGTATCACCTGAATTTAAAAATGCTGGCAATAAACTATATTTGCTTGCTCCCATTTATGACGAAGATACAAATCTGCCTAATACTAAATCACTTATTTCTACCTATAATAAAGTTACAGAGCTTATGCGTTCGGGTAAGGTTGTATCAGCCTACACACCCGGTCTTGGCGGTATTGCAGAGGCTGTTATGATGATGTCTTTCGGTAACGGTTTAGGCTTTAAGTACGAAGATTATTTAAGCGTTGCAAAACTGTTTGATTATTCTTACGGCGCATTTTTACTTGAAGTCACCGAAACTGTTGACGATGGTATTCTTATTGGTACTGTTACTGACGACGGTAAAATCACTCTCGGCGGTGAAAGTGTTGATATTAACGAACTTCTTGGTATCTATGAAGATAAGTTGGAATCGGTTTACAGTTGCAATATTGCAGATCTTAAGACTCCTATGCAAAACTTTGAGTACAAGGCTGAGAAGTATCCCGCACCTGCTATTAGGGTTGCAAAGCCTAAGGTGTTAATTCCTGCTTTCCCGGGTACTAACTGTGAATTTGACAGCGCAAAGGCTATGCGTGATGCAGGCGCAGATCCCGAGATTATTGTTATTAAGAACCTGTCAGCCTCGGGTATTCAGTCAAGTATAGAAGAATTTTCTACTAAACTTAAAAACGCTCAGATGGTATTTATACCGGGCGGCTTCTCGGGCGGTGATGAGCCTGACGGTAGCGGTAAGTTTATTACAGCGTTCTTCCGTAACGCCGCTATCAAAGACGGCGTTACCGATTTGTTAGATAACCGTGACGGCTTAATGTGCGGTATCTGTAACGGTTTCCAAGCGCTTATAAAGCTTGGACTTGTGCCTTACGGTAAAATCATCGATACCGATGAAAACTGTCCGACACTTACATTTAACACAATCGCGCGTCACCAGTCACGCATTGTTCGCACGCGTGTTGCATCTAATAAATCGCCGTGGCTTTCGCTCACCAATGTAGGCGATATCTACAATGTGCCGATTTCTCACGGCGAAGGTCGATTTATAGCTCCCGACGCGCTTATTAAAGAGCTTGCTGCAAACGGACAGATTGCAACACAGTATGTTGATCTTGGCGGTAATGCCACAAGTGATGTTCACTTTAACCCCAACAACTCAATGTACGCTATAGAGGGTATCACTTCGCCTGACGGCCGCGTATTTGGTAAAATGGGTCATAGCGAGCGTATCGGCGAAGGACTTTACAAAAACGTACTTGGTGAATATGATATTCGTATGTTTGAAGCGGCTGTTAAGTATTTTAAATAATATTATCGGAGGCTAAATAAAATGGCTTATTTATCTGATATTGAAATTGCACAGGGTTGTAAGATGCAACCCATAACCGAAATTGCTAAAAAGGCAAAAGTAGATGAAAAATATATTGAACAATACGGCAAGTACAAGGCAAAGATAGATTTATCTTTGCTGAATGATACCGACCGCAAGGACGGCAAGTTAGTACTTGTAACTGCCATTACACCAACACCCGCAGGCGAGGGCAAGACCACCACTACAATCGGTCTTGCCGATGGCCTTGCACGTATTGGCAAGGATGTTACTGTGGCTCTGCGTGAACCGTCACTCGGTCCTGTATTTGGTGTAAAAGGCGGCGCTGCAGGCGGCGGTTATGCTCAGGTTGTACCAATGGAGGATATAAATCTTCATTTTACAGGTGACTTTCACGCTATAGGCGCGGCAAACAATTTACTTGCTGCTATGCTTGATAACCATATTCAGCAGGGTAACGCTCTTGGTATCGATGTTCGCAAAATTACCTGGAAGCGCTGCGTTGATATGAACGACCGTCAGTTGCGTTTTGTTGTTGACGGTATGGGCGGTAAAGCAAACGGTGTTCCGCGCGAAGACGGTTTTGACATCACCGTTGCAAGTGAGATTATGGCAGTATTCTGTCTGGCGAGCTCTATAACCGACCTTAAAGAGCGTCTTTCTCGCATAATAGTTGGATATACCTACGACGATAAACCCGTTACAGCGGGCGATTTAAAGGCTGTTGGCGCTATGACAGCGTTGCTTAAAGACGCTATCAAGCCAAACCTTGTACAAACTCTTGAAGGCACACCCGCTTTTGTGCACGGCGGACCTTTTGCAAATATAGCTCACGGCTGTAACTCTGTAATGGCTACCAAGCTTGCTCTTAAAATGGGCGACTATGCTATTACCGAGGCAGGCTTCGGCGCGGATCTGGGAGCTGAAAAGTTTCTTGATATCAAGTGCCGTATGGCAGGTCTTGCACCCGATGCGGTTGTGGTGGTTGCTACCGTTCGCGCGCTTAAAATGCACGGCGGACTTGATAAAAAGCAACTTGATACCGAAGACCTTATAGCACTCGAAAAGGGAATACCCAACCTTTTACGTCACGTATCTAACATTAAAAGTGTTTATAAGCTTCCATGTGTTGTTGCAGTCAATCGTTTCCCGACCGATACCGATAATGAAATTGACTTTATTATCGCTAAATGTAAAGAACTTGGCGTAAACACCGTTCTTTCTACTGTTTGGGC
>JAFTTE010000058.1 GCA_017466905.1 Clostridia bacterium
TTTCAAACCTTTAGGTTTCTATTGTTTTTTTAATTTCATTTAGGTTTATGACCTTTATGTTTTCACATAGTAAAAATTTTTTAATTTTTGTTTAAATATATTTTTTAATTGTTATCACTTCTTTTTTAATATTAATATTTTTTGAACACATAAATTCAATTTGGTTAACCGGCATTGCACTTTCATCTTTTTTACCTTTAAATAATTTAATCATATCGTTCGGTAATGAAATAACAGCTTGCGGTTTTGTAATAATTTCTTTTTACGCGGTTTTCTTTATAGGAAAATATATAAAATCGAGGAAAGATAAAATATGATAAAGCTTTCTATTATAACTATTATTGTTGGTGCTTTAATGCTTATTGTTGGTGTGGTTTTATTAATTATCAGCAAGCTTAAGAAACAATAAAACAATCTGATATACAAAAACACACGGACTTGAGAAAAATCTCAAGTCCGTGTTAATTTTTTCTTATGCTTCTACAGCTTCAACTGCTTCTGCTGCCTCAACCTCGATAGCGGTTTCAATCTCTTCAATTTCCTCTGCTACGGGTTCGGGGTTGATGTCGGGGTGCTTCATACCTGTACCTGCAGGGATAAGCTGACCGATGATAACATTTTCCTTAAGACCGAACAGCGGGTCAACCTTGCCCTTGATAGCGGCTTCGGTAAGAACACGTGTAGTCTCCTGGAAGGATGCGGCTGACATAAATGACTCGGTAGCCAAAGATGCCTTTGTGATACCAAGCAAGGTTGCCTGATATGTGGCCTTTGCAAGACCTTCTTCGCCTGCATCAATGCGAGCCTGAACGGCAGCATTTGCATCGGCAATTTCCTTGTATTCATAGCTGCTGCCTGCAAGAAGCTCGGTAGAGCCTGAATCAATTATACGAAGCTTACGCATCATCTGACGAACAATAACCTCGATGTGCTTATCGTTGATATCAACACCCTGTGTACGGTAAGCATTCTGAATTTCAGCAATAATATATTCCTGAACAGCCTCGGGACCCTGCGCCTCTAAAATATCCTGCGGATATTTAGCACCGGGAACAAGCATATCACCAGCTTTTACATAATCGCCGTCATTAACAAGTGTACGTGAACCGTAAGGAATAACAATCTTTTCTTCAGCCATTGTTTCCTCATTGGTGATTACAAGCACGTTGCTGCGCTTTTCTTCAACCATACGCACACGACCGTCAATCTTAGCGATAAGACCGCAAGCCTTAGGTCTGCGAGCTTCAAACAGCTCTTCAACACGGGGAAGACCCTGTGTAACGTCGGCAACGTCGCCGCCGGCAACACCACCGGTATGGAAGGTACGCATCGTAAGCTGTGTACCAGGCTCACCGATAGACTGAGCAGCAACAATACCAACTGCCTCACCTACTGTAACAGGCTTGTTGGTTGCAAGGTTTGCGCCGTAGCACTTCTGGCATACGCCGTGGTGACTGTGGCAAGTAAGAATTGAACGGATTTCAATCTTCTCGATGCCTGCATCAACAATGCGCTTAGCATCTTCTTTGGTCATCATATGGTCGTTTGTGCAGATAACCTCACCTGTTTCAGGATGAACGGCGTCGTGCAACAAGAAACGACCAACAAGACGTTCTTCGAGTGATTCAAGCAGGTGGTTACCGTCTTTGATATCAAATACGGTAAGACCCTCTTCGGTGCCGCAGTCGATATCACGAACAATAACATCCTGTGAAACGTCAACAAGACGACGGGTAAGATAACCCGAGTCAGCGGTACGAAGCGCTGTATCAGCAAGACCCTTACGCGCACCACGTGAAGAAATGAAGTATTCCAAAATGTTAAGACCTTCACGGTAGTTAGCACGAATCGGAACTTCGATGACCTTACCTGCGGTATTTGCGATAAGACCACGCATACCTGCAAGCTGTCTGATCTGGCTCATAGAACCACGGGCGCCTGAGTCTGCCATCATATAGATGGGGTTAAACTCGTCAAGGTTGCCCTTAAGTGCGTCAGCAACATCTTCGGTAGCCTTGTTCCATATTTCAATTACATGGCGGCTACGCTCATCATCACTGATAAGACCGCGACGGTAATTCTTTGTAATAGTGTCAATCTGCTTTTCGGCATTGCCCAGAATTTCTTTCTTTTCAGGCGGAATAACAGCATCGATAACTGCAACGGTGATAGCACCCTTGGTAGAGAACTTAAAGCCTGTTGCCTTTACCTTATCAAGCACGATTGACGACTCGCTTGTGCCGTGAGTATCAATGCAACGCTCAATAATTTTACCAAGTGCTTTTTTGCCAACCTTGTTTTGAATAATGTCGTCGTTAGACTCAACCACCTTTTTGCTTGGGTCTTTAACCTCAAAGCACCATTCAAGTTTTAATTCGTTATCGGGGTTAGAGCGGTCAACAAAGCCTAAATCCTGAGGAATAGATTCGTTGAAAATAAGGAAACCGACAGTACACCAAACAAGTGCTGATTTGCCCTCGCTATCGGTCATACGAACGCGGATAGGAGCGTGAAGTCCTACAACACCGTCGTTGTAAGCCATCATAGCCTCGTCTTTGTCACGGAATACCTTGTTTGCACCGGGTTCTTCTGCCTTGACAAGTGTCAGATAGTAGCAACCAAGTACCATATCCTGTGTAGGAACTGCAACGGGCTTACCGTCAGCGGGCTTGAGCAGGTTGTTTGCAGCAAGCATAAGGAATCTTGCTTCTGCCTGTGCCTCTGCTGAAAGCGGCACGTGAATAGCCATCTGGTCGCCGTCAAAGTCGGCGTTGTACGCGGTACATACAAGCGGATGGAGTTTGAGCGCTTTACCCTCTACGAGTACAGGCTCAAATGCCTGAATACCAAGACGGTGAAGTGTAGGCGCACGGTTAAGAAGAACGGGGTGTTCTTTGATAACCAATTCAAGCGCATCCCAAACCTCAGCCGAAGCGCGCTCAACCATCTTGCGCGCAGTCTTGATGTTGGTAACAGACTTGGTTTCTACCAAGCGCTTCATAATAAATGGTTTAAAGAGCTCGAGTGCCATTTCCTTTGGCACACCGCACTGATACATCTGAAGCTCAGGTCCTACAACGATAACTGAACGTCCTGAGTAGTCAACACGCTTACCAAGAAGGTTCTGACGGAAACGACCCTGCTTACCCTTAAGCATATCAGAAAGTGATTTAAGTGCGCGGTTGTTGGGTCCTGTAACGGGCTTACCGCGTCTGCCGTTGTCGATAAGAGCGTCAACAGCCTCCTGAAGCATACGCTTTTCGTTGCGGACAATTATTTCAGGAGCTCCAAGCTCTAAAAGACGCTTCAAACGGTTGTTACGGTTAATAACACGACGGTAAAGGTCGTTAAGGTCGCTTGTTGCAAAGCGGCCACCATCCAACTGCACCATTGGGCGCAAATCGGGCGGAATAACCGGAATAACGTCAAGAATCATCCACTCGGGACGGTTGCCTGACTGGCGGAATGCCTCAAGCACCTCAAGACGCTTAAGAATTCGAGCACGCTTTTGACCGCTTGCCTCTTCCAATTCTGCGCGAAGCTCGGCACAGGTCTTGTCAAGGTCGATTTCAGCAAGCAATTCCTTGATTGTTTCGGCACCCATACCGGCCTTAAATGCGTCTTCATACTTTTCACGCATTTCGTGATACTGCTTTTCGTTAAGAATCTGCTTCTTTTCAAGCGGTGTATCGCCTGGATCGGTTACGATATACTGTGAGAAATAAAGCACGTGTTCAAGCGCTTTTGGTGATACGTCAAGAGCAAGTCCCATACGTGACGGAATTGTCTTGAAATACCAGATGTGTGATACAGGGGCTGCGAGCTCAATGGTACCCATTCTCTCGCGGCGAACCTTTGCGCGTGTTACCTCAACACCGCAGCGTTCGCAGACCTTGCCCTTGTAACGAATTCTTTTATACTTACCGCAATGACATTCCCAATCCTTTGTAGGTCCAAAAATGCGTTCGCAGAAAAGACCGCCTGTTTCGGGCTTGAGTGTACGGTAGTTAATGGTCTCGGGCTTGGTAACCTCGCCATAAGACCAGCTTCTGATTTGTTCGGGAGAAGCGAGACCGATTTTTATAGATTCAAATGATAAATTCTTTTCTTCTGACATAATCTCTCACCCTCCATCAATTTTCTTCTGAATAGTCATCGTCTGCATATTCATTTGTTTCAACGATGTCTTCGCCGTTCTCATCCTGAAGGCCAAAGCCGTCAAAATTGCCATCCTCAACGGTATCTTCGCTAAATACATCCTCTGTGATAGCAGCTTTTGAAAGGCCTATATCATCGTCATCATCAAAGGTCTGCTTGAGGTCAACCTCAAAGCCTTCCTTATCAAGCACACGCATATCAAGACCGAGTGACTGAAGCTCTTTTACAAGAACCTTGAATGACTCGGGTATACCTGCCTTAGGAACATTCTGACCTTTAACGATTGCTTCATAGGTTTTAACACGACCAACAACGTCGTCCGACTTAACGGTAAGAATTTCTTGCAGTGTATAAGCTGCGCCGTAAGCCTCAAGCGCCCAAACTTCCATTTCACCGAAACGCTGACCGCCGAACTGTGCTTTACCACCGAGCGGCTGCTGGGTTACCAGTGAGTACGGACCGGTTGAACGAGCGTGAATCTTATCGTCAACCAAGTGATGCAATTTAAGGTAATACATATAACCTACGGTTACCTTATTATCAAACGGCTCACCTGTACGACCGTCATAAAGCTGAACCTTACCATCCTCTGACATACCTGCCATCTTAAAGCATTCACGGATATCAGACTCGTGAGCGCCGTCAAATACAGGTGTTGCAATGTTCCAGCCGAGAGCCTTTGCGGCATAACCCAGATGAACCTCGAGAACCTGACCGATATTCATACGGGAAGGAACGCCCAATGGGTTGAGTACGATATCAAGCGGAGTACCATCAGGTAAGAACGGCATATCTTCGCTTGGAAGTATTCTCGATACAACACCCTTGTTACCGTGACGACCTGCCATTTTATCGCCGACAGAAATCTTACGCTTCTGAGCGATGTAGCAGCGAACAACAACGTTAACACCAGGGCTGAGCTCAGATGAATTTTCACGGGTAAATACCTTAACGTCAACAATTGTACCGTATTCACCGTGAGGAACACGCAGTGAAGTATCGCGAACCTCGCGAGCCTTTTCACCAAAGATTGCGCGGAGGAGTCTTTCCTCGGCAGTAAGCTCGGTTTCGCCCTTAGGTGTTACCTTACCTACAAGTATATCGCCTGCTTTAACCTCGGCGCCAACACGGATGATACCGCGTTCGTCAAGATCTTTAAGCGCATCGTCACCAACATTGGGGATATCGCGGGTAATTTCTTCGGGTCCAAGCTTGGTATCGCGACATTCAATTTCATACTCTTCGATATGGATTGAGGTATAAATATCCTCGCGAACAAGGCGCTCATTAAGCAATACAGCGTCCTCGTAGTTATAGCCTTCCCAGGTCATAAAGCCGATAAGGGCGTTACGACCAAGTGAAATTTCACCGTTGCTGGTTGCGGGACCGTCGGCAATAACCTCTTTTTCCTCTACCTTGTCACCTACTGATACAATAGGCTTCTGATTTATACAGGTACCGTGGTTAGAACGCAGGAACTTAATGAGATTATACTCATCAATTTCGCCGTTCTTTGCACGGATTTTAATTACATCTGCGCTTACATAGGTTACAACACCTGCGCGTTTTGCGAGCACTACAACGCCCGAGTCAACTGCTGCTTTATATTCCATACCTGTAGCAACAATCGGGTTTTCAGGCTTAAGTAGGGGGACCGCCTGCTTCTGCATGTTAGAGCCCATGAGCGCACGGTTGGTATCGTCGTTTTCAAGGAAGGGTATCATAGCGGTGGCTACAGACACAACCATCTTAGGCGATACGTCCATAAAGTCAGCGCGTGATGCCTCTACCTCACTGTAGTTATCACGTACACGGGCATTAACCTTTTTGTTAACAAAGTATCCGTTTTCGTCCAAAGGCTCGTTTGCCTGAGCTACTACAAACTCGTCTTCTTCGTCAGCTGTCATATAAACAACCTCAGGGAGTACCTGACCCGTAGCCTTGTCTACGCGGCGGAAAGGAGCCTCAATGAAGCCGTATTTGTTAATCTTTGCATAGGTTGCAAGATAGGAGATAAGACCGATGTTAGGACCTTCAGGTGTTTCAATCGGGCACATACGTCCATAGTGTGAGTAGTGAACGTCACGCACTTCGAATGATGCACGGTCACGGGACAAACCACCGGGACCAAGTGCTGATAAACGGCGCTTGTGAGTAAGCTCTGACAGCGGGTTTGTCTGATCCATAAACTGTGACAGCGGTGAAGAGCCAAAGAACTCTTTAATTGCAGCTACAACAGGACGGATATTTATGAGTGATTGAGGAGTGATGTTTTCGGGATCCTGTGACTGAAGGGTCATCTTTTCACGAACAACACGCTCCATACGTGAGAAGCCTATGCGGAACTGATTCTGCAAAAGCTCGCCTACCGAACGGATACGACGGTTGCCAAGATGGTCAATATCATCAATATTGCCAACATCGTGAGGCAATCCTAAGAAATAGTTTACGCTTGCAAAAATATCATCAAGAGTAATGTGGTTCGGAATAAGTGCTGCGACATTGTCGATAAGAGCCTGTTTTAACTCTTCCTTGTCACTGAATTCTTCCATAATGCCCTTGAGCACTTCAAGGCTTACCTTTTCGTTAACGCCTGCTTTGTCAAGCTCTTCAAGTTCTTCTGCGGTAAGGTCTACAAAATCACAAAGATTTACCATACCGTTTGAAAGCACCTTAACCTCATGTACGTTGCCTTCAAAATCCTGAACATTAACATAAGCTTCGATAACGCCCTTTGCCTCTACCATATCAGCCAATTCACGACTGATCACGGTGTCAGCGTCAACAAGTATCTCACCTGTGCTGGGGTCAACTATCGGGCGAGATGCTACCTTGCCGCGAATACGAGCGCTTATGCTAAGCTTTTTGTTGTACTTATAACGACCAACGCGGGAAAGGTCGTAACGACGAGGGTCAAAGAATAATTGCTCAAGATATGTTCTTGCGCCCTCAATTGTTACAGGCTCGCTCGGTCTTAGCTTTTTATAAACCTCTACCAAAGCATCCTCTGGCGTCTTGGTTTCGTCTGCCTCAAGTGTTGCAGCAAGACGCTCGTCCTCACCAAGAAGCTGACGCATCTGCTCGTTGGTAGCAATACCCAAAGCGCGCACAAATGTAGTAACGGGGAGCTTTCTGTTCTTGTCGATACGAACATAAAGCACATCGTTAACACTTGTTTCATATTCTATCCAAGCGCCTCGGTTTGGAATAATTGTAGATGAAAACAGCTTTTTACCTGTTTTTTCATCAACCTTTTTAGCAAAATACACACCGGGTGAACGCACAAGCTGAGATACAATAGCGCGCTCGGCACCATTGATTACAAAGGTACCTGAATCTGTCATAAGCGGGAAATCGCCCATGAAAACTTCGCTTTCTTTAATCTCGCCTGTTTCATTGTTAAGCAGTCTTGCGGTTACACGTAAGGGGGCGGCATAAGTTGTATCACGCGCCTTACATTCGGTAACGCTGTACTTTGGCTGCTCATCAATGCGGTAGTCGATGAAGCTGAGGACTAAGTTGCCGCTATAGTCTGTTATAGCAGACATATCCTTGAATACTTCCATCAGACCTTCGGTGATGAACCAATTGTATGAATCCTTCTGAATTTCAATGAGGTTAGGCATATCAATAACTTCATTGATTTTAGAGAATGTCATACGAGTGTTTTTACCCATCTGGACAGGTTTTACCATTTTGTTTGGCTCCATAGGTTTTATATCACTCCTACTTAAAATTTGGGGATTTTCACCTCAAAAACTTCATCCAATCCGTTAAAAAGGCGCAAATTCCCCCATCATTAGTAATTACATATTATAAACCCGCAAAACCACGATGTCAAGCAGTTTTTTAAAAAAATTGAAAAAAATTACTACAAAGTAAATTTTTAACAATGAATAATAAAAAATTTTGGTGTTGGCTTTGCCAACAAATATAAAAAAAGTCCCGACAAAGTCGGGACACAATAATTATTCATTATTCATCATTCAATATTCATTATTCATTTTATATCAAATCTCGATAGTACAGGTTTCTGGTGTAATCCCCTATTGGTTTTTCACCGTGATTATATCTTCCAATTATCTCGTTTACCTCATCGACAGTTTCGTTTGTAAAATAAAGCAGTAAATAATTGACAGGCGGTATTTCATCAATTCGGTCAGCCATATAAAGCGGCGCAGAATTAAGCAGCTCGCTGTAACCGCTGCGACACATAATTGGGAACTGTATATTTTTGCGATCGGTAACATAACCCTTTTTATCACACTCGGCGCAGGTTCGACCATTTTTTAAAGGACAGTTGCGTGTAAGCATAAGCGGTAGTCTGCCGTAAGCAAAAATACCAACGGGTATTGTGGTGCTTATGTTTTTAATCTCTTTAAGTGAAATTTCGGCAGACAACACTATCTCATCAACACCGATTTCCTTGTATGTTTTAATACTCTCGCTGTTATTTGCGTTAAGACCAATAGAGCCTATAACCTTAAATCCCACATTTTTAGCAATTGCCACGGCAGAAAGATTGCCGCAATAGGCAGTTGTTATACCCTGCCGTTTTAACGCTTCAAGCCTTTTTATAACAGCCGCCTCATTTACGATATAGCGCGGCAATTCTGCTACAATCTCTATACCGTTAATATCAGGCATCTCGCACTCATAAGGTAATATAACCGCCTTAATGGTATCAAGATTTTCGGGTATTTGTTGTGGCTCGGCAAAACGGGCAATATGTTGCTTTTTGCCTTTTAAATTACCTGTACTTTCAATTTGCGGAACAGAATATTCAGCGATAGTAAGTTCTGCCCTTTTGTTATCAAGTTTTTCTATCGCATCACGGCGCAGAGCATTTAACTGCGATGCCGCTACAAAAAGTCCGTCATCAAGGCTTACACTTATATCTTCACAATAATACGGTGTGTTGCCGAGCTTGGTAAGACTATCACCAACAGTTGCCTTTTCGAGCGCCTTGTTTTTAGCCGCTTGCGGTGTTTCACTCCTTGCGGTAACTGTATTTTTGCCGTCGGTTATTGTAAGTATAATCGGTTTATCCGCTAATATCTCGGCTTGCATTTTTACAGGCACCGCTTGCCGCTCGGCGCGGTAAAGCTCGTGTAAGTATGAGTATGTATCCCCCGCCGCTATAACATCATCTTTTGTACGTATACCGAACATATCGCGACCTAAATTGCCGTTATAATAACCGTCGGTAAAGCCCGAACGCGAGAATACATCCTGCAAGGTTTTAAAAAGTTTCGGCTCGATAATGCCGTTATCAACCGCCTGTCTGCAAGCGGCGGTGGCAGCTGACACATATTCGGGACGCTTCATTCTGCCCTCTATTTTAAGCGATGCCACACCCATATTGGTGAGTTCGTTTATATATTCATAAAGGCATAGGTCTTTAAGACTCAAATCATAACCCATACCGCCCGATGCTTTAAACGGCAGACGGCAAGGTCCCGCGCAAAGACCTCGGTTGCCGCTACGAGCACCCAAAACGGACGACAGCAGGCACTGACCCGATACGCTCATACAAAGCGCACCGTGAACGAAAACCTCTGCCTCTATACCACACTCTTTTGCCGCCTCGCAAAATTCGGTGAGTTCAACCTTGCTCATTTCTCGTGACACTACCACACGGGTAAAACCTAACTTTTTTAGCATTGGCAAGCACGCAGGTGAATGAACAGTCATTTGAGTAGATGCGTGCAGCTGCAAATCGGGTATATGTTTATGAATGAGGGATGCCAGACCTAAATCTGAAATTATAATAGCATCTACACCGCATTTATAGGCAGTGAGTGCCACGTCAAATGCCGCTTGTAATTCTGATTGCTTTATCATTATATTAAGTGCAAGATATACCTTTACCCCGCGTATGTGACAGTAGCGTACCGTTTCTTTAATATCGTTATCGTCAAAGTTATCGGCATTTCTGCGAGCAGAAAATTGCTTGGCACCAATATACACCGCATCCGCACCACTACGCACAGCAGCCTCAAGCGACTCGGGACTGCCAACAGGCGACAAAACCTCGGGCTTTAAAAGCATATCTTTCACCTACCTTAAAATTTATGTTTATATAATACATTATTTTAGGCAAAAAAGAAAGTGTTTTTTATAACAGATTTATTATTATCTTGTAGGGACAGGCGTCCTCGACTGTCCCTACAAATATAATTTAAGCCTCCACTTTTTAAAGCAGAGGCTTGTGCGTTAGTTAATTGTGCATTGTGAATTATGCATTGTGCATTTACTTAAACTGCACCATTACATCACAATGGCAGTTTTGCGACGGCATTTCAATAGCGCCTGTTTTTTGAGCGTACTTAATAACGGCTGTGTATAACCCTAAAAACATATTACGGTTATAACGGTCAGCATCATCACTTAAATGTTTTGGGAATAGTTGTTTATATCCCGATACAAATTCATCTACTATTTTGCAGTATTCGGGCATAAGTGGTTTCAGGTACTTGTCGGCTATTAAATCAAACTCTGCCTTTTGCTTTTTGGTAAATGCGGGCACGGTTACAAAAAAACTGCCGTCTTCTTTTTTGATTATATATCCGTCCTTCACAGCGTTTGCCACTGATTTTTTATCATCAGAAGAACCGTTATATAAAATATCTTCGCATACATTAATGTAATTATCAAACATCATTGGTCTACCTATCGTTCCGCTAATGCCATAATAAGAGGTATGACTAAAGGTTCCGCGACTGCCTAAGTTTTGACTTTGCTGGATTCCTAAACCAAAACTTTGATATTTACCCGTTTTCATAATAGCCATATAACGCCATTCGTTGCCGTCATATTTTTTCTTAAAGCGAGGATACGGCAATTTACAGTAATGATAGCATACATAAACAAAAGCCATAATACCGTAAAGGGCGAATAAATCGCTTTCGCTTTTTCCGGCTTTGTAAAAATCAATTTTAGCGGCATCCTTTGCAATATCCTTTAATGCCTTTATAAGCTTATCCATTATGGGCATCAAGCATTTTTCAGCATTCTCTTCACAGTAAATATCATATTTGTCTGTAAAAATCACAAAATCGGTTTGATATTTGCCTTTTGATACCTCAATAACTGCTTCGCGTTTTAAAAGATTCGCGATGCGGTCTTCTATGTAAAAAGCGGGTGCGCCGCATATTTTGGCTAACTCTTCAACACTCTTTGCCTCCTCGTAACAGTAATATAAAATATTTTGCGAAAGCGCATCATCAATATATACAGTTGGAAAAGGTTTTGTAGTTCCGTCATAATCACCGTTGCCAGTTATATTAAGTTGCATCTTTATAGGTCTTAAAGCAGTTTCTTGCATATCGTTACACTCCTTTTTAAGTTTATCTCTCGCCGCCGATAACCGCCAACTTACTGTGCCCTCGGCGATATTTAGTTTTTGGGCGATTTGTTTTACAGAAAGACTGTCATAATAATAAAGAATGATGATATCTCGATATATTGCAGAAAGCATTGCAATTTTAGTGCGCAGATGGTCATATATTTCTTCCGACTCATCGTACCGCTCTTCATACAACAGGTTTTCGGGTATATTATAGGAATACATCGCGCGCTGTTTTCCCATATTACGCTGAAAGCTTTTTGTAACATTGTTTGCTATACCCCAAAGCCAAGGCTCAAATTTGTTTTCGTCTTTAAGACGCGGCAATTCACGGACTGCTGTAAACAATATTTCTTGTGACAACTCATCCGCCTCATCGGCTGAGTATGTACGCTTTACGGCATAACCGTAAACCTTTTCAATGTAGTTTTCAATTATATCGTGATTCATCATTCTCACCTGCCTTTCACCTATAAAGTGTCGAAAATTTGCGTTTCATTGGATGGTTTTTAAAAATTATATCATAAAATTTAAAAAAAGCACAATGTAGAGAACGGATTCATCCGTTCCGTTAAGTAAAGCATCTATACTTTACCTAATATATCCGCAAAATTTATTTGCAACTAAAACTCGGCACAGCCGAGTACCACTGCGCGACAATATCATTGCCAAAGGCAATAAAACTGCCCCGAGTGTTCAAAAAGAACATTCGGGGCTAATCTTACCAGTTAACCTGCCAACGTTTTGAGTACTTACCGCTGGCATGCTTTGTGGCTTGTGGGTCATTGGTTTTTGAATTTTTAATTTTTTCACCTAACAACATATCAAATTCGTTATTGTCGAATGGCAGCTTTACAGCCGCGCCGCCTTTCCAGCTTGACAGATATGCTGCGTTTGAAAGAGTTAACTCATAAATGCCGTCTGTACCTGGTGATAATAGCTCTTCACCAAAATTAATAGCATTTACATAATTCTGAATTATTTGTTTATGAGCGTCACTATTTGACTTTTGTGAGGTATATTCCTCATACTCACACTTAATGCTCGGGAACAAGTCCTTGGCATTAAAGCAGATATCGCGCTCATTTTCAGGCAGCTTCCACCATTTGAGCACTCCGTTTTCAACAACAATTTTGCCGAGTGTTCCCGAAATTTCAAGTCGGTTAGTTCCCGGAAATTCACCGGTGGATGTGATAAACACACCTGTTGCACCGTTTTCATAGCGAGTGGTGAGCATAACGTCATCTTCAACCTCAATATTGTGGTACTTGCCTACCTCACAGTTGGCAGTAACCTCGCACGGCATTCCGCAAATCCACTGCCAGAGGTCAAGGTTGTGAGGCGCCTGATTAAGCAGTACACCGCCGCCTTCACCTGCCCAGGTAGCGCGCCAACCTGCCGAATCATAATAGCGCTGTGTACGGTACCAATTGGTAATTATCCATACGGTGCGCTTTAATTCACCGAGTGCGCCGCTTTTTACAATCTCACGCGCTTTGGCAAACACATCGTTTGTACGCTGATTAAACATAATAGCAAACTTTTTGTCAACGGTTTTTGCCAACTCATTTATGGCACGCGCCTTGCTTACGGTAATATCTACCGGTTTTTCTACCAGAACATTAAGTCCTGAACGCAACGCATCCATAGCGATATCGCAGTGAAGCTTGTGCGGTGTAGATACAATAACAGCATCTATAAGACCGCTTGCAAACATTTTTGTATAATCATCAAACACTGCAACATCAGTGTAGTGTTGTTTACAAAACTCTTGACGGTCGGGCAAAATATCGCAAACCGCGGCAAGCACTGCGCCCTCTACCTCGCCGCCAAAAAGCGTATTGGCGTGAGCGGTACCTATGTTACCGATACCCACAATACCTATACGAACCTTATCCATAGTAACACCTACTTTGTTATACCAGCTTTGTTTATACTTTTGCGCTGCCGTATGTACCGTTTGTATCAGCAAAGGTTGCTGTTACATTTTCTTTCTTTTTAGAGGTTGCAACGCGCTTCATAAGCTCTTCATAGTAAAGGTCTTCATCAAACGGAAGCTCAATTTCTTTACCTAAGAAGTCTGAAAGGTGCATAGCATTTGAAAGGATAACGCCCTTAAGACCTTCAGCGCCTTCTGCAATAAGAGGTGTACCGTGTAAAATCTTACCTGCCCAAGCGTTTACAACGCCAATATGCTGAGGATTGGTCTTTTCAATCTCGATTTCAAGATTGTGTGTTTTAATTGAACCGAAAACCTCGGTGTTGGTCTTGGTGAATTCAGACTCTTTTACATCAAATTCGGTAACGGTGAGCTTATCATCTTCTACAACAAGCTTTGCGCCGTCCATCTGAACTTCAAAGCGGTTTGTACCCTTACCATCACCTGTTGTAGTGATAAACACGCCTGTTGCGCCGTTTTCGTACTCAACAAATGTTGTTACGTCGTCGTCAACTTCAATGTCGTGCCATTTACCGTACTTAATCTTTGACTGAACCTTTACAGGCATGCCGCAAATCCACTGCCAGAGGTCAAGCTGATGGGGGCACTGATTAAGAAGAACGCCGCCGCCTTCGCCTGCCCAGGTAGCGCGCCAGTCACTTGAGTTGTAGTAAGCCTGTGAACGATACCAGTTGGTAATAAGCCAGTTTGTACGGCGGATTTCACCGTATTTGCCCGAGTGAACAAGCTCATGCATCTTGCGATAAACGGGGTTGGTACGCTGGTTGAACATCATACCAAAAACAACCTCAGGGTGTTCTTTGGAAACGGCTATCATTTCACGAACCTGACGGGTATAAACGCCTGCAGGCTTTTCGCACATTACGTGGATACCGCGCTTCATACACTCGATCGAATATTTAGTGTGGTCATAGTGAGGTACTGCCACCAAGCAGGAATCAATAAGACCGCTGTCAAGCATTTCGATAGCGTCGGTAAAGTATGTAATATTGGCATCGGGATACTTATTCTTACCAAATTCTACACGCTCTGGGTTCTTGTCGCAGATAGCAACAAGCTCTACCTCGGGGCAATTGCCTCCCATAATGTTTGAGGTATGGCCTGTACCCATATTACCAAAACCGATTATACCAAGTTTAATTTTATCCATATTAATTTATCCTTTCAATTAAAAACCACAAGACTTAAGGTAGTCATAACTACGCTTAACACAATCGAACGGATTTTCGCCGTGGCAGTTATCCTGCTCTACCAGCATATACTTAACACCGCTTGTTTCCGCCTTTTCAAATACGCGGTCAAAGTTGATGTTACCCTCGCCCACAACTGCGATGTTGTCGCCGAATTCTTTAAAGCTTTCGTTATACTTGTAGTCCTTAAGGTGAATAACGGGCAATCTGCCTGCGAATTTTTCTATCCAAGCAGCAGGATCGCCGCCGCCGGCCTGTACCCAGAAGGTATCAAGGATAAAGCCGAGCTCATCTGCAGCAAAATCCTCTGCCATTTGTTCAAGAATAAAATTACCGTTGTCGAGTCGTAAAAACTCTTTAGCGTGGTTGTGATACATAAAGGTTTTGCCGTTTTCTTTTATTGTTTTGATTATGGGCGCGTACTTTTCTACAAAATCCTTGTACATAGCGCCTTCGCGTGTTAAAGAAAAATCGTGATAACCAAGACCTACGTAGTCACAACCAAAAATTTCGTGATTTCTACACACCTTAGCAGCGTCCTCTGTAAGCTGAGGCACAGGTGTATGTGTTACCACGCACTTAAGACCGTTTTTCTTAAGCTGCTCTGCGAGCCACTCGGGCTCATAATCGCAAACTGCGCTTATCTGAACATTTTTGTAACCGATATCGGCTACCTTTTTAAGACTTTCTGCAAAATCGTCAAGGTTTTTGCAATAATCTCTGAGCGTAAAAAACTGAACACCTATTTCCATAAATTAAACCTCCAGTAAAATCTTTTTGAAAGCATCGCATGCATAATCAAATGCTTCGTCGCCTGTTTCAAAGTTAAATTCGCCGACCTTGCTTTCCTCGCCCTCGCGTTCAAGACCCGAAAGACCGCTGAACTCTTTAAGGTGAGGCTCCATTGTAAAGCAGCTACCGCCTTGGGCTAAGTACTCGGGAACTATAATTTTAAAGTTGCCGTCACCACTGCCCGCGGGAACTATCATATCATCGCTGGCTCTTGCATCCTTTACGTGAACATATTTTATGTAAGATTTAAGCAAATTCCAAGCGTCGATTGTGTTTTCACCGCTTTGAACAAAGTTTGCGGGGTCAAATATACCTTTAATCTCTGGTACTGCCTTAAAAATTTCAAGACAGCGAGCAGCCTTGTCACCGTAGATGCCCTTTTCATTTTCGTGACAAAGCGCAACACCTGTGCCTTTGGCAAGCCCTGCCATCTGACCTAAGCGGTCAATCACTTCGTTTTTGTAAACCGAAGCATCTTTGTCAGTAGGCATAAAAAATGAAAACATACGTATATTTTCCGCACCCAAAATATCAGCAATTTCGAGTGTGTGCTTTAATTTTTCAAGGTGAGCGGTAAAATCGTCTTTTTCTATGTCAATCTTGCCTATCGGTGAGCCGATTGACCAGGTTATAAGACCTGCCGCATCAAGCTTTGAACGAACCTCACGCGCCTTGTCAAGTGTAATATCTGCAACATTTGTTTCATCGACATTACGGATTTCAAGACCCTGAAGGCCGTTTCTGAGCATTGCCTTAATCTGCTCGTCTATCATAGGGCTTGCTTCATCAGCAAAGCCATAGATTTTAACATTATTGTTCATAACTAATAAATCCTTTCACAGACCATAGTTTGAAAGAAAATTGTTTACAGTGCCGTTTGAAGTGAGCGGTGCCGTATGTTTTATACTGCCCCGAACGAAAAACGGTGCTGTGGGCAATTTTATTCAAACTTATACTCCTGAATAAGCGGAGAAGCCACCATCTACAGGAACTGTTATACCGGTAACGAATCCCGACTTGGTTTCATCAAGCAACCACTCTACTGTGCCAAGCAACTCTTCTGCCTCACCAAAACGGCCCATAGGAGTAGAGCGCAAAATCTTGTCGGTACGGGGTGTGGGTGTACCGTCTTCGTTAAAGAGAAGCGCGCGGTTCTGGTTTGATACAAAGAAACCGGGAGCGATAGCGTTAACGCGGATACCCTCTTTTGCAAAATGAACTGCAAGCCAAGAGGTAAAGTTGGTAACGGCAGCCTTTGCTGCAGAATATGCGGGAATCTTGGTAAGAGGACGGTAAGCGTTCATTGAAGAAACATTAAGTACCGAGCAACCCTTACGGCCAATCATATCTACCATAAATACCTGACTGGGAAGCAATACGCCCTTCATATTAAGGTCAAATACAAAGTCAAAGCCTTTTTCGTCAATGTTAAAGAATGTGAGGAAATCCTCTGCGCTCTCATCGCCCTTTACATATTCTTCGTGAGCGGTGGTGCACTTGGGGTTGTTACCGCCTGCGCCGTTTACGAGAATATCGCACTTGCCAAAATCAGCAAGAACCTTCTGGTGAACCTCTTCAATGTTTGCTTTGTCAAGGCAATTGCACTTATATGCCTTTGCAACGCCGCCTTTTGCAACAATACCCTCTGCTACCTTTTGAGCAGCCTCTTCGTTAAGGTCAAGAAGCGCTACCTTTGCGCCTTTGCTTGCCAAAAATTCAGCAAAGCCTGAGCAAAGCACGCCGCCGGCTCCCGTTACAACTATTACTTTTTCCATAATTACTTACCTTCCTTTTCAAGTGTATCCCAGACACCTAACATATACATAATGCCAAGTGCTCTGTCATATAAACCATAACCAGGTCTTACTGTACCTGCTTTTTCGCCCCAGAGGTGTCTGCCGTGATCGGGACGGATGTAGCCGTCAAATCCGCAGTCGTGATAAGCCTTAAGTATATCAAGAATTCCTGTATCGCCGTCACAGTCGCGGTGGCTTGCTTCTGAAAAGTCGCCGTTAGGGAAGTGCTTTACGTTACGGATGTGCGCAAAGGCAATACGGTCGCAGTGCTTTCTGACAATATCGGCAACATTATTTTCGGGGTTAGCATTAAGACTACCCGAACAAAGTGTAAGACAGTTATGGGGGTTATCAACCATCTTGAGGAATCGGTCGATGCTTGGCTCGTCGATAAGAAGACGTGGCAGACCAAATATATCCCATGGTGGATCATCCATATGAATTGCCATTTTGATGCCTGTTTCTTCGCAAACGGGCATAAGCTTTTCCAAAAAATACTTAAGGTTTGCCCAGAGTTTTTCGTGGTCAACGCCCTCGTATGCTTTAAAGAGCTCGTCAAGCTTTGCCATTCTTTCAGGCTCCCAACCGGGGAATGACATATTGTATTTTTCGGTAAATTCAAGAATGTAGTTTGCCATTGCGTTGTAGTCGTCCTGAATCATACCCTTTTCATAGAAAAGAGCGGTAGAACCGTCACCTACGGGATGGAACAAATCAGAACGGGTCCAGTCAAATATAGGCATAAAGTTGTAACAGATAACCTTTACACCAAATTTCGCAAGATTGCGTATTGTCTGAATATAGTTTTCAATGTACTTATCACGAGTGGGAAGACCAATTTTGATATCGTCGTGAACATTAACCGATTCAACAACGTCAATATTAAAACCGTACTGGTCACATTGCGCTTTTAAATTTGCGATTTCTTCTTCACTCCAGATTTCGCCGGGCATTTTGTCGTGAAGTGCCCAAACAATTCCCGTCACACCTGGGATTTGCTTGATGTCTTGCAGTGAGATTTTATCGTTTCCCTCACCGTACCAACGAAATGTCATTTGCATTTGTTACACACCTTCCGTTTTTTCAAAATTTTACAGTATTTTTCGAGGCATATAATACCACTGTTGTGTATATTATACAAAATTACTTTTAACAATGGAATTGCAAATATTATCTTTAAACATTGCAAATCTTATCAAAGTGTGCTAAAATAGGTTTTGGTGATGTTATGAGCAAATATTTTTCATACAATGAGGGCGGTATTCACTGCCATTACTACTGCGACGAAAAGCCCGATAAAGAGTCTTTTAAACTTCACACGCACGATACCTGTGAGCTTTATATCTTTGTCTACGGCAAAGGCAAATTTTTGATAGAGGGCAACGAATATCATCTTTCAAACGGCGATATTTTACTGCTGCGTCCCGCAGAATCTCACTATATTGATATTGACCCATCACGACCTTATGAGCGCTTTTCGGTGCATTTCAGCGAGGACTTTTTCAAGGCTTTTGACAAGGACAATTTGCTTCTTGAAGCCTTTACAAATCGCGAGGCAGGCACCTTTAACCGATACTCACGCGATGATTTTAAACCTGAAATATATAACCTGCTTGTGCAAAACTTACTTGGTGAATCGCAAAATCGTCACCTGCAGGTAAACTGTAATCTTTTACCCCTGCTTAACGAGATTTACAAGGTATATAAATCTCACCGTGACACTGCCACTCAGGGTGAATCACTGACACAGCAGATAGTAAGATATATCAACAACCACATAAACGATAACATAACGCTTGATGCTATCTGTAACAAATTTTATATAAGCAAGCCGCAGCTTTGTCGCAGTTTTAAGGCCGCGACTGGCTCTACCGTACAAAATTATATCAACGCTAAACGCCTTGTAAACGCCAAACGTATGCTCTCTGGCGGCATATCCCCTACCCGTGCTGCCGCACTTTGCGGCTTTAACGATTACTCGGTCTTTTACCGCGCTTTTTACAAGGAATACGGCAAAGCGCCTAAAAAGGAATATAATAAAATTTAAAGCACCGCCGTGGCGGTGCTTCTTTTATATCATAATATCTATTTCAGGATACTTTGAAACAATTTCTTTAAGGCAGGCGTAAAAATTCGTAATTGCAATATTATTTTCACTGTCAAGCGCGGTAAGTATTGAAACCTCACGCTCAGGCAGTTCAAAAGCCGCGTCTACCCTTTTTATATTACAGTCCTGCTCTAAACCCTTTGCCACGCTTACAGGCATTATCGCCCAACAGGGTTTTCGCTGCATAAACTGTTTCAGGTGCGCCATTATAGCAACCGTAAGTTTTGGATGTGTGTCACCCAAAATTTCACTGTGCCATTTTGTAAAGCTACTGTTCCACTCTACGTAAACCTCCTGACTGCAAAGTAACTGTTCGGGTGTTACGGGTGTGTCATAATTCAAATCATCGCTGCAAACAATAACCATAGGCTCACAGAACACCAATGTCTGTTTTAGTGTTTTGTCGTTGCTTTTTCCCGTAGTAAAGGCAATATCGGTATCGCCCGTATGTATACTTCGGCTGGCGGGAACCAACTCCATATCCTGTATTTCAAGCTCTGTTTCGGGATACTCCTGCAAAAAGCGTTCATAAACCTGTGGTAAAAGAAAGGTGTCAAGGCTGTTAAGCGAAGATATGCGAAGATTTTCAGGCTGTTTGTTAAACACACTATGCATCTGACGTATTATTTCTTCGTATTGTAATGCAAGCTTATAAAACTCTTTACCTGCCGTTGTCAGCATCATTTCACGACTGCCCTTTTTACGTATAAACAACTGGCCGCCAAGCTCGCGCTCTAATGTTTTAAGACGGCTGCTGAGTGACGGCTGGGTTATATACAACGCTTCTGCCGCTCGGCTTGCAGTTTTGTGCTCACAAATACTCAAAAAACATTCTATCTCTGAAATGGTCATCTATATATCTCCTTAAAATATAGAGTCTTTTCTATATTATATCACGTGTTTTTCAATTTTACAACCGTTAATAGATTGTATATAATAATTTGCGGTAAAAATTTACATAAGGGGACTGAAAATGCGCAGTAAATATTTGAAAATTATAAAAGACTATGCTATCATTACATTAAGTTGTCTTTTATATGCTTTTGCGTTTAATTGCTTTTTTGAAACAAATAATCTTGCAATGGGTGGTTTTACGGGCATTGCGCAGGTGCTAAACCGATTTATCCCCGCATTGCCTATCGGTACTACGGTTTTTATTATGAATGTACCGCTTATGATTATAGGCGTTAAAAAGCAGGGTTGGTCTTTGCTGTTTGCTTCTGTCTATGCGATTTTTGTAAGCTCGCTTATGATAGACGGTATGAATATGTTAATAAAATTCCCATCAACCGAGCCGCTGCTTGCCTGCCTTTACGGCGGTGTACTTTTAGGTATATCCTTAGGACTTATGATGCTGAAAAGCGCTACCACAGGCGGCACAGAGCTTGCAGCACGACTACTTAAATACGTATTTCCCAGCATTTCAATCGGTAAAATTTGTTTGGTTATTGATGTAAGCGTCATCTGCATTTATGCTCTCACCTTCCGTAGCTTAGACAACGCCCTTTACGGAATAATCGCTATGTATGTGTCAAGCATTGCTATGGATATGGTGGTTTACGGATCTGTTAATGCGAAGCTTGCATATATTATCAGCGATAAAAGCAAAGAAATCACACAAAAATTAATGGATATGGGGCTTGGTGCTACAGTTTTTAACGGTAGCGGCGCATTTACAGGCAACCGGAAAAATATATTAATGTGCGCGGCAAGACCCAATAAAATAGCGCGCATTAAGGCGGCGGTCAACGAGGTAGATCCAAAAAACTCATTTATAATCGTAACCGACGCAAAAGAGGTATTTGGCGAAGGCTTCGGCGAATACAGTAACGACAGTTTGTAATTAAAAATTTATATAATAATACTTGGAGGAAAACAAAATGGTATTTGGTATTTTAAAGGACATCAAAGAGGGCGAAAACCGTGTAATCTGCACACCCGTAGAGGTTGCATCCATAGTGGCAGCAGGTCACACGGTGCTCGCACAGCGCGACTGCGGCGTAGGCTCAGGTTTTTCTAACGAAAAATATGAGCAAGCCGGCGCCGAGATTGTAGACACAATGGAAGAAATGTACGCTCGTTGCGACTTTTTGGCAAAGGTTAAAGAGCTGTTCCCCTGCGAATATGATTTACTTCGCAAAGACCAGATGGTTTACTGCTGCATACATCCCGCAGGTCATCCCGAAGAGGTTGACGCAATACTCAAGAGCGGTTGTATAGCTCTCACTGCCGAAGACAGCCACCGTTATGGCTCACCTAACTGTGAAGCCGCAGGCAAGCAGGGTGCGCTTTTTGGTCTTGAATCTATGCTTACCATAAACGGCGGTAAGGGTAAATTTGTAGGCGGTTTTGCAGGCGCCCCCGGTATGAATGTACTTATCTTAGGCGGCGGTGTAGTAGGTCAGGGCGCGCTTTCTGTGCTTTACGCACTCGGCGCCAAGGTTACCGTTATGGATATTAACGCAGGCGTTTTGCGTATGCTTTCTGACCGCTACAATCAAAAGATTGACACTATGTTCTGCACAAAAGAGGCTATTGCCGCAATTCTTCCCCAGACCGATATGGTTATTAACTGCGTTAAATGGCCAAAAGAACGCACCGATTTCCTTATTGATAAGCAAATGCTCAGCACTATGGAGCCGGGCAGCGTGCTTGTAGATATTTCCAACGACGACCCAGGTGCTATTGAATCCAGCCACGAAACCCACCACGACAACCCCCGTTATGTAGTAAACGGTGTAGTTCACTACTGCGTAAGCAATATTCCCGGCGCTGTAGCGCACTCAACCTCTGTGGCGCTCGCGGCAGAAACACTGCCCTTGCTTCTTAACATTATGAACAACGGTCTTCGTGATGCCTGTGTTCGTGACGGTTATATCCGCCGTTGTCTTACAGCGTACAAGGGTTACCTTACCCACGAGGAAACAAGCGCTATTCAGAACAAGCCCTGGATTAGACCAGAAGATATTTTAGGTATTGCCGACCGCAAGCTTGATTTCGCTCCCCCTGCAACCACCACAAGAAGTAATAATTTTATAAAACTTTGAAAGACATCAGCATCGTAGACTCAAAATTGAGTTTACGGTGCTTTTATGTTACAATATAAAAAAGTGTGAGGTTTTTACCCATTTTGTTGTGTAATAAGTGAAAAGGCATTAAAAATGCCTTTTTGGAAAGGAGAGGCTTATGGATAACGGTGCAAGTAGCTACCGCCGTTTCCGTGAGAACGGTGATGAAAGCGGACTCATTGAAATTATAAGGGAATACCGCGACGGTCTTATTTTTTATCTTAATACCTTTGTCGGTAACATACATATTGCCGAGGAATTGGCCGAAGACACCTTTGTTTTACTTGGCACCAAAAAGCCACGGGATAAAGGGAAAGGTTCGTTTAAGACCTGGCTTTATACTATCGGGCGAAATCTGACTCTCAATTATTTGAAAAAGCACAGTAAGAAAACAGAAATTTCTTTAGATGATTGCCCCGAGCTTATTTCCGACGAAGAAAGTCTTGAAGAGGCCTATATCAAAGAGGAAAGAAAAATAACCGTCCACCGAGCGCTTAAAAAGCTAAAGCCTGAATACCGTCAGGTTTTGTGGCTGGTTTACTTTGAGGATATGAAAATATCACAGACCGCCGCTGTTATGAAAAAGAGCGTTCACAACACAGAAACCCTTGTATACCGCGCCCGCAAGACACTAAAATCACAACTTGAAATGGAGGGCTTTGTTTATGAAGAGTTATGATGAAACAATAAACACCGTATTCGACCGCATAGGCGAATACAAAACCGCGCAAAAAAGAAAAAAGAAAATCATTACCCGCACATTATTACCTGTTTGCTCTGTCGTTTTGATAACGGTAATCGGTATATGCGTATGGCAAAGTGGTATTTTAAAATCCGAACCACCCGTTACACTTGAGGACTCAACCGTTATAGGCGAAAAAGATTATATCGAACCTGATGAATTGGATAATTCTCAAGAAGAACAGATATCTTCATCGAGTTATAATAGCACATCCCAAACGGATGATACTCAACCCGATATTATGCAAATCCCCGGTGAAAATGATATGGTGGATATAATAGGTTCTGTTAAGGTTGACGGGATTCAGTATTTACAATGCAGCACTGATGCTACACTTTTTACAGCCGACAAATATCTTGGCGATGCAAAAGATTTTGAAGGAAGTTACAAACAGTTTTCAAATGATTTTAACAGTATGGCAAACGAGCTCTATACTGTAAAAGAAAGTTCTAATGTTATGATGATAAAGTTAGGTAACGGCGGTACAGTAATTCTTGGTAGAGTGGGCGAGATAATTGTGGATGGAAAAACATATTTTTCTACACAATGGGTAAAAAATGAATTTACTGTTGATAAATATTTAGGAAAGGCCGAGGACTTTGAACTGATTGAAGTGCCATATCGAGAATCTTTTATTGTTCCCGAAGATGAAATATGGACAGTTCAAGAAAACAGCAACATATTGTTTATAAAGAAAGACAACGGAGATATACTTGTATATTCAATTTGGGAATGATTAGTTGTTAAGAAAAAGTTTGTATTATAATTATGGAGTCAAAGCATGAGAAAAGGCATATTAATTTTTTTAGTTGTGATTATTTTAATATCTACGGTTGGGTGTAGAACACACGATGATATAAATTATAGTTTTTCATCAAAGGATGATTTGTCAAGCGTTGAATTTATTGATTCATCATCACAGTCAGAGATTATCGAAAATGATGTTGCAGTAAACGAATCTCAAGAAACAATCGATGTTTCATCAGAAGAAGTTATTACGAATAACGATAATAACAGCAACAATAATTCAACGGTATCGTCATTACCCCAAGCATCACAAACAACCGAAACCGATAATACACCGTCGTATAAACCTAAGTTAAACTATTATTATTTACCTGCGGATGCAAGCGAAATATATAAAACCAGTGAAAATTTAGAGCTTTATAGGGATATTGTTAGCGCGTATCTCAATTACGAAACGACCGTTCCGTTTGATACCCGTACACAAGGCCCACATTATGTACTGAATATGGTAAGATTTCATTGCCCTATTTTCTTTGCAGATACGTATATTGATGTTGATTTTGCAGATTACAACACCGATAAATTAAAGATAACTTACACATCAAAAAGCAAGGCAGAACACAATAAAATTATAGAAGACTTTGAAAATGCTTGTATGCCTTTGATTGCTGGTTTAAGTTCGGAAACCGAAACCGAAAGAGCGCTGGTTTGTTATTATAGATATGTTCAAACTTTAAATTATGATGATGCTTTAAATGACTTTGATTCCAGCAGATTTTATTTGTATGCACCGGATAATCCTAGATATGATGAAGGATATAAGGCAATAGTAAATAAAACCGGTGTTTGTTCTTCTTTTTCGATTGCTTATAGTTTTCTTTTATCACAATTGAATATAGATTCTTATACGATATTTGCTGCAGGAAAAACTGATTCTCACGCTTGGACAATGTTAAAGCTTAATGACAAGTGGTACTTTGCAGACCCAACATTTGATGCGGATTGGCCACAAGGAGAAAATTCCATTTCAAATTTTGGCGTACCTGCACAACAGCGAATTTTGTTTGGTTATAATCCTGAAAATTATTTTATATCAAACACATCAGATAATCCTTTTTCGTATAATGTAAATGACTTTCGATTTATAAAGCTTACCCAGGGTGCATATTCGCCGGAATTTAATTTGGAAACAAATACAATGATTTATAAAGACACCAAAGGAAACATACAACAAGAATTTGATTTATCCTAATAATATGTAAAAGCATCGCTTTGGCGATGCTTTTTTGCTACTATAAAA
>JAFTTE010000059.1 GCA_017466905.1 Clostridia bacterium
CATAACATTGCCTGTGTCAAAGTTGATACCTAAGTTGTCAAGACCTACTTCTTCAATAGTTCTGATAAGGGTAACAGGTGTTTCCTGGCCTGTTTCAAAAAGCAACCACTGTCCGTTTTTCTTTAAGTGACCTGCCACTATGCGCACAGCAACACAGAAAGGAGCAAAGTTGGGGTCATTGGGATTTTCAGGAATAAAGCCCATATGTGTGATAACGTCAGTAACGCCAAGTTTTTTAGCCCAATCGGCGCCATCGCAAAGCTGCTGAACACGCATTGCGCGATATTCGGGTGGAACAAGACCTAAAGTCAACTGACCGTCATAAAAGTCCCAAACAACAGGACCTGACCAGCCGCACCAGAACGCAGAAATAGTAATACCGTATTTTTCACAAAGTTCTTTTACCATATCGACATTTTCATCGGTCCAGTCCTTTGGATTCCATGAACCCAACTGGCAGTTGTCAAAACCAAACTCTAAAAGCTGCTGGAAATACTTTTCAAGTGTTTCTCGCTCTGCAAAGTGTATCATATTACCTATTTTCATTACAATTTCCTCCTTAAAGGATTGATTTTTCAGCAATTTTATGATAGCATATACACAAAATATAAATTAGATAATTTTGACTTTGATTTAAAATATTTTGACTATTGTTTTGGGAGGCAAAATTATGCAACTAAATTATAAAAAGGAATTAACCCCTGTAGTCTTTGGCGAAACATCGGTAAAAATATTAAACACCCGCCTGACTGCCGATAGGCTGGGATTTGAACAGCATTGGCACGACCGCATTGAATTACATCTGGTAAAATCGGGTTGCCTTGAGCTTTGCTGTAACGACCAAAAAATAACGGTAAAAAAAGGCGAGCTTTCAATCGTATCCCCTACGGTATTGCATAGCGGAAGGTCGGGCAGTGAGGGTTATGAATGTTATGTTATAATGTTTGAAATCTCCGACCTTTTTAACGGAACAGTATCCGCAAAGCAATATATTGAGCCGATAATTAACGGCGATATCCGTTTTCAGTACAAGACCGATATACCACAAATAGTAAAGTTTGCAGAAAAAATAGTTGATATGCAGCTGGGCGGCGGCGAATATCACCCGCTTGAAACGGTAGGCTGCCTTTATAGGCTTTTAGGGCTGCTTTGCCAATATTGTATTGATAACAAACATTCTGCGCCACAAAAAATTGAAAGATTTGACAGTATAATAAACTACATAAACGCAAACTTTACCACAGATATTTCTGCCTCTGATATAAGCCGTAAATTTGGTTATGATGAATCTTATTTCTGCCGGAAATTCAAAAAAGCGACAGGCATTACGGTGATGAAATATATCCGAACTCAAAGGCTTGAACGCGCGCGACAGTTACTCCAAAAAACCGAGGAATCCATAAGACACATCGCGATATCCTGCGGATTTATTGATGCGGCGTATTTTACCAACTGCTTTAAAGATATGTACGGCATATCCCCCACAAAATACAGAATTAAATATATTGATGAAAATAAAAAAAGAAAGGGTCTTATCTAAGATAAGACCCTTCGTTTTTAATCCGATAATTACTTGCTGAGCGCAATAACGTTAGCAATTAAAGCCAATACAAAGAAAGCAATTGTAATGTACTTGGTCATACTTGCAAGCTTTGCATTAACTGTACGAGCCTTGTTTTTAGAAAGGAATGTATCGGCAGCGCCTGATATTACGCCGTTAACACCTGAACGGTGACCCTGCTGAAGCAATATAACACCAATGATAACTATTGATACCAAAATTATAAGTATTCCTAAAATAATTTCCCAAACAGACATTTTTTTACCTCCAAAATATAGAAATCAGTTGCCTGATAAAATTCGCAAAACCTATCATAACATAAAGTTTACCATTTTGCAAGATATTTTTTTAATTTTTATTATGACAATTACAGCCGCCAAAAAGCTTGTCAATATTAAGCCGCTTTTCCTCTTCATTTTTTATGAAATCAAGTTTACGAAACAGGTCAATCGGCGCACAGTCATCATAATGTGCATCGAGAACAAAATTCTCTGCCGCTACATGCAAAGCGCTACGCAGTATTCCGTCAGCAAGCATTATATCACTTTGCGGCTCTACGGCAAAAACAGTAATTGTTTTATTGTCAAGCCTATAAAGGCAATAGCCTAAAACCTCGTCCCCTGTTCGCGCTATAACGCAGGATGAATATTCATCAGTTTCAATATTGTGTTTGTGAAACAAGGCTTTAATCTCTGCTTTATCTTTACAAGGTAGTACGCTTATCATTGTTCCTCTTGCCTTTCTTTTGAAATATTAGCAAGACGGGTAAGTTCTCTTTCATTAAGGTCGCGCCAGGAACCCGGCTTTAATCCGCCTAACTTTACGCCTGCGATTTCAATGCGTTTAAGTCGCAAAACCTCGAGTCCTACCGTGTCACACATTTTTCTTATCTGACGGTTTCTGCCCTCTTGAATAATAAAGTTAAGTACGGTTCTGTCCTCACGGCGCTCAATAACAAATACATCGCAGGGCAGTGTCTTTTTACCGTCAATGACAACGCCTTCGCAAAGTCGCTTTATCTGGTCGTCGTCAACTGCGCCGCCTACCGTTACGCGATAGGTTTTGTTTACGTGACTTCGCGGATGTGTGATTATATTACTGAGCTCGCCGTCGTTGGTCATAATAAGCAAGCCTTCCGAATCGCGGTCAAGGCGACCTACGGGAAATACCTTTACACCGACATCTTTTACAAGGTCAGCCACATTTTTGCGGTCAAATTCATCGCTCATTGTGGTAACATATCCGCGCGGCTTATGCAGCATTATGTAAACCTTTTGTGTTACGGCAATAACATTTTTACCCCTTACGGTTATCTTATCTCGCTTGGGGTCAACCTTGTCGCCAAGTGTTGCTATTCTGCCGTTTACACGCACTTTTCCCTGCTCTATCAACTCTTCGGCTTTGCGGCGAGAAGCTATACCGCAAGCCGATAAATGCTTTTGCAGTCTTATTTTGTTATCCTTCATTTTAAACTCCTAAACTTTTGAGAGAATACTTTTAAATATTTCAAAAAACAAAGCAAATTTATTATTGCTGTAATTAATATTCTGATTTGCTGTTATAGGTATGTCAGATACCATATTGTCATTACAGTAGTAGCAAATATGCCCTATCTGCTCACCTTTTTTAATTGGTTCATACAAAAACGGAGGCAAATAAACCTGATAAGTTACCGATGAGTTTTCGGTTATATTTATTGTTGCAGAGGGAATTTCTGCTTTTATTTTATTACCACTCACAGTACAAATTTCTATTTCGCTGTTTTCGGGTAAAAAACTTTTTGTTTCAATTAATGACAGTCCCAAATCCAAAAGTGTGCGATGGTCAGCCCAATCGTTACCGTCATTAAGAGTGACGGCTATCACAAATTTACCGTCTTTTTTTGAAGCCGATACCAGACATCTACCGGATTTTTTGGTAAAGCCTGTTTTTACACCGACAATGTCGTCATACATTTTAAGCAGTTTATTGTGATTAGTAAGCGTACGGTTATATGGCGGATTGCCATAGCTTAGCCTCGCCGACTGCGATGCCGCTGCTTTTGCAAAATTTTTGTTAGCGAGTGCTTCTTTTGCAATAAGCGCCAGCTCATAAGCCGTGGTATAATGCTCCTCGGCATCAAGACCTGACGGCGTTACAAAATGTGTATCTTTAAGTCCCATCTGTGTAGCGCGCTCGTTCATAAGGTCTACAAATTTACTTACACTACCTGCTATTGCTATTGCTGTAGTGTTTGCCGCATCGTTGCCGGAGGCTAACATCATACCGTAAAGCAGGTCGTGATACGACACAGTATCCCCCACCTGCAAACCCATTGAAGAACCTTCAACCGTCACCATTTCACGAGTGGTAACGATTTCTTTTGTAAGGTCACCGCCAAGCTCACAGAGTAACAGCGCTGTCATAATTTTAGTGGTGCTTGCCATTGGCAGCCGCTGGTCGCAGTTAAGGGAATATAAAATCTCACCGGTGTAGCCATCTATAACAACCGCCGCTTTTGCAGATATGCTATAAGCCGACACCGTAGATACATTTAATAAAATTGTTATACACGCTATAATGCAAACAAACCTTTTCATAAAACTTCACCCTTAAATTTTATGAGTGAGGTTTTATGGTTTATGTGACTATTTTTCGAGCGGTATTTCGGTCTTTTTATCAAAAAGGCTCTTTACCTTATCAATAAGCTCGGGCGCCATATTTATCGCCTTGTCAATGGTGTTCATTTCACTGTATACAGGCATCATATGAACATTATCGCCGTTAATGCATATAAAGGCTACGGGGTTAACCGTAACACCTGCGCCACCGCCGCCACCAAAAAGCTCCTGACCGTTTTTGCTTGGAAAATCGCTACCACCTGTGGCAAGTCCAAACGAAACGCGGGACACAGGAAGCAGCGTAACATTTCCTACCACGATAGGAGTGCCGATAATTGTGTCGGCATCAACCATAGTACGAAGCTTGTCCATAGTGGTGTCCATAACGGTTTTAATGTTATTTTCGCTCATATTTTTCACTTTCCTTACGTTGTAATTTTAAGAATTCAAAAAGCGCCGCAATAGCTGCAACAAGCCAGAAGAAAACTCTTGTTGTTACCAAGGTAGATATCTGAAATCGGGAATCGGTTTTATCAAAGTCAGCGTTAATATTTATCTCTTTTGCTTTAAAATCGGCATTGGTTTCAAGAAAAGAAATAACCGGATATACCGCGCTGCAAATTTTACCGTAGTTAATGGCGGTGTTTGCGGCGTCATATGTGGCAACGCTTAAATTAAGTCTGAATTTCCTGAACTTAAACCGCTTTATAACCCACCAGATTTTTTTGAGAAGCAATATTAAAATTTCGCTGAAATACCTTACAGTACCAAGCAATCCCTTTTGCTTGTAAGTCTTTTTAAAAAAGTTTTCTTTTTGAGGCGCGCTTTCCTCTGTCCCCTCTGTGTACTCTTTACTCTGTCTTTTCTTTTTTTTCGATTTTTTTAAATTCACCCTTTTTTCACTGTCAAAAAATGTTATTCCCGAATATTTGATCTTTAAAACAAATTCGTTCTCATAATTTATATCGACAGTCAAAGGTAGAAAAAGCAAAAGCAGTAAAAGGCAGAAAATTACACCCAAAACAATTAATGTTATTTTCACGCGAGTACTTCCTCTGTGCCTATTTCTTCGGTAATCTCAAGTTGTTCGCCAACATCGTTTACCTCAGGGTTGTCCTTTGGTAGCGGAGGCAGGTCACCTAAATCATTTAAGCTAAAGCTACGCAAAAATGTTTTTGTAGTACCGTAAAGCAGCGGTCTGCCCGGCAGTTCAAGACGGCCTCTTTCTTCAATAAGTCCCTTTTCAACAAGGGTTGACACAACACCTGAGCAATCAACACCGCGCACCTGCTCTATAAAAGCACGTGTTACAGGCTGATTATATGCAATAACCGCCAGAACCTCAAGCGCTGCGGGCGATAATGGCGTGCGACGCTTGATGTCAAATGCCTTTTTGATATAGGGCGCAAATTCCTCACGGGTTACAAGCTGATACGTGTTTTCAAGTCTTACTACATAAAAGCCGCTGTTTTGCGCTTCATACTTATTTTCAAGCTCTTTTATATATTTCTCAATTTCTTCTGATTTAAGCTCAAAGGTCTGGGAAAGTCGGTCAATGCTTATGGGGTCGCCCGAAGCAAAGAGTACCGCCTCAAGCGCTGCAATTGTCTGTTGTTTGTTCATCCTCTTTTATGCCCCTTAATAATCTTGATTTCTGCCTCTTCGGCATTGTCGCCGCTAATCTCTACGCGGTTTGCCTTGCATAATTCCAGCACCGCCAAAAAGGTAGCAACAAGCTCTGAACGGCTACGCGCCGTTTTGTAAAGAGATGTCAGTCTACTTTTGCCACCTGTTACAAGCTTTCTGATTACAAAAACAATTTTGGTAGATACCGAAACTATTTTCTTTGCAACTATTTTTGTAAAAGGCGTTACGTTTGGCGGAAGTCGGCGTTGACCGCGACCGACAGCGGCAAGGTAATACTGATACATAACATCGCTGCTGTGAACCAGTTCATAGGTTTTGTCAAAGTCATATTCTGTGGGTACTCTTACAAAACGGTCAAAGCCTGCGGTCATATTTCCAAGCTTTTCAGCCATTTCACGACACAACTGATATTCAAGCAATTCGCCTGTAAGCTCTTCTTTAAGTCTTACTATTTCATCGTGCTTTGGTAAAAGGCTTACTGTTTTCATATAGATAAGACGCGATGCCATTTCAAGAAATTCACTTGAAATTTCCATTTCCTGACTTCGAAAAACTTCCATCTGCTCTAAATACTGCTCTATAAGAACCGAGAGCTGTATATCATAAATATTAAGTTTGTTGCGCGCTATAAGCTGCAGCAGCAGATCAAGCGGGCCTTCAAAATTTTCGGTTTTATAAGACAGAGTTACCGTCTGTTCCATTATTCACACTCCAAGTAGTCTAAAAGGTAATATTGTAACATTTCCTATCAAGAGTAAAAGTTCGCTCACTATTTCATCTATCGTATTGCTTATAATACCGATTCGACTATCAAATATGAACAGAGCCATCAACCCAATAAATATATATCGTTCATATTGCATTATTTTGAAATAATATTTTTGCGGCAAGAATGCAAAAAGAATTCTTGAACCATCAAACGGTGGAATTGGAATCATATTAAAAACAGCAAGACAAAGACTTATATATGCAATGTAAAGAAACACGTACGGAAGGAAAGGAATGCCGAAAAATTCAAACAACTGACACAAAAAAGCCGCTACAAAAGATAAAAGCACATTTGCCATAGGTCCTGCAAAAGCAACAAGAACCATACCAAATTTGGGATTTTTATAATAACGTGCATTTACCTGTACAGGCTTTGCCCACCCACTTCCGAAAAGCAATATCATCAAAGAGCCCCTTTTATCAATATGAGCCATGGGGTTAAGCGTTAGCCTGCCCTGATATCGCGGCGTAGGGTCGCCAAGTTTTGTCGATATAAAACCATGTGCCCATTCATGTATCGGCATAGTTATAAAAATAACAGCAAGCGTTGACAACAAATAAGACAACAAACCAAAAAAAGAAAATGTGCCATTATTTAAAGCACCACTAATATAATTCAGCAAGCACTATCACCCCAAACTACATATATTTAATTTATTATATAACATTATTGACAGAATTACAAGCAAAATATACCCTTAATATTTTCTTAAAATATGACGCTATTGATTTTTGAGTCAATTGGTGCTATAATGTTGTGGCTATGGAAATTTTA
>JAFTTE010000060.1 GCA_017466905.1 Clostridia bacterium
AAAAACCACTTTTTTACAAGTCTTGTAATCTTCCAACTATAACCGTAAAATTGTTATATAAATAATTTTACAGTGGTGATTGATATAAACAGTCAAATAAAATTACAATTTCTTAAACTATATAATGATAAATTGTTGCTAATAGATTATTTAAAATCTTTAATCAACAATAAACTTGTTACCGATTTTAAAGATATAGGTTTTTGCTATTGGAATATATCTGACAGTTACGCCTTACTTAAAGACGAGCATAAACTTTTTGATAATCATAAAACATTTTATGATTATATCAAAAATCACGATGAGAATTATTTGCTTTGGTTGGTTTGTGATGCGACACAACGGTTAACACTGGAACGTTACTCATACAGTGATTTTTGGTGGCAGATTTACAAAGAAGCCGTAACAAAAAATCAAAACAGCACAAATCATTTTGCGCTGTTTTGTGCTCACCGCGCCGCTTTATACGCAAATAAAACAGTAATACACAAAAAACAAAATCTTGATTTTGCGGTAAACCGCTTTCAAGATTTTCTCAAAACAACAAAGAATACTGATGAATATATATTTTACAAAACAATTTATCAATCACTAACAGCAAGTTTAATGCCATTTGATAAAAACGAATTAAAGTTTTTATGCGAAAATTGGTTTTGTTATTTATCACAACCAAAAGCTGAAAGCCAGTTTTTAATCGGCGAATGGCAAAGTTTTGTCACCCCGTTTAATAAGCACAAACAAGCAGAAAATGCTGTAAATTCGGTAATAAACGCATTCATTTATAATGACGAATTAAAACATGCAAGGTATTTATATCAAACTGCCAGAAATTTTGGATTGAATAAAAATTTCTATATTGAAAACAGATTAAATTAAATGATGCGGACGAGCAATGCTCGCCCCTACGATGTGAATTTGTGTTTTACGTAGGGTCGAGCCTATGTGCTCGACCGCGACGGAACGACACTCAGGTCGTTCCCTAAAAAACAATGGATGGCAACTGCCATCCATTGTTTTGCCTTACGAAATTGAAAAAGTCTTTGTTACTACGCTGTCGTCAAAGCTGAACAACTCTTCTACCTCAACCTCAATATCGGTTGTTGTGTCGTTTAATTCATAAGCTACTTCAACCTCAAGTGATGTACCTTTCTTTATTTCCTTTGTCTGATTTCCTGAATCATAATTTGCGCTATCATCAGTAATATAGCACTCATTAAGGCCAACACCGTCCTGATATACATTTTCGTCAAATGCAAACATAAACGATGCTGCTTCATCGGCGTTATTAGTAAAGTTGTATTTTACAATAACTATATCTTTTCCCTCATAATCCTTTGCCAAACGGCAACTTACAATTTCAACCTTGTAGTCACCTAAATTTGTGTCAGTGTCTGTTGTTTCTGCTTTACCTGTTCCTTGGTCTGTGGTTGTGGACTCACTTTCACCGCTGCCCAAAGCAAAGACGCCAAAGATTGCAACCAAAAGAATTGCTAAAATAAGACTGATAATTTTTTTCATTTTGTTTTCTCCTCTTTTTTAATTAAAATAAAATTTATTAAATTGACGGTAAGCGCCGCCAACAAATACAAAATTATATCTATTTTGTCACCTGTTCCGTTTATGATATTAAATTTCTGCAAACACTCATATGCAATACCAAATATAAAACTAATAATTGTTAATACAATAGATTTTTTCATGTCCGGCAGAAAAATTATATGCAATCCGCAACTCAGACTTAAACACCAAAGATAATCAGCTAAATAGTATTTAATAAAATCATTTTCAAAAGGCAAAAATACCTCTCTTAAAAATTTTAAATTTACCATCGCTGAAACAAATTTTGCCACATAGGTATTTTCTCTGAAAATCAAATAGATAAACAACCCAATTATCAAAGAGCCAAAACCTACGCAACCGAAAATTATATTCTTTTTTCTAAAAATTAACATAACTATATTATAGTCACAATTATGACTATTGTCAAGATTAAAATCTACTTATATCCTAATAATATATATTGTTAGGTGGTGAGTATTGTTGATAAGCTATGAGCCGTTCTGGGAAACGCTGAAAAAGAAAAATATTACAACATATACGTTGATAAATAAATACCATATCAGCAGTGCCACTATTGACCGTATGAAAAAAGGCAACGGTATCTCTACTATGAAAATTGACGATTTTTGTAAAATCTTAAAGTGTGAGGCATCAGACATAATTAAATACATCGACGATGAAAAATCCCCCGACCAATATGCGTAATGTCGTTAGCGAAGTTTTTGTTATAAAAATGAATTGTGGTTTTCGGTAAGAACCAGCATCGCATTTGTGCGTACAAATGCAGTTGGGCAGAAGCCCAAACCCACCAACAACAGAAAAGAGAAGATTCGTTTATCGCGAGTCTTCTCTTTCTTTTTTGTCTGATAAGTGATATGCTGCCTTTGTCAGCGTTATATTTTCTTTTGAAAATTCCTCGCCTATGGCGAGACATTTCAAAAAGAAAGTGATATTAAGTCCTTTGGACTTAGTGATATTCTATTCGCCAATAACTTGCGAAGCAAATAACACTCGGTTGTAAACCGAATACCACTGCGAAGCAATATCACTCGCCGTAAGGCGAATAGAGTTGCAGAAATGTTCGCTAAGAACATT
>JAFTTE010000061.1 GCA_017466905.1 Clostridia bacterium
AAGACTCTTTGAAATCATATAGTCCTGTTTCTTTGCATGGGTGGTAAAGAGCTGCTTTACATATCCCGATTTATAATCGTGACCGATAAAGATGGAAACCATTATACCGCCAAAGATAAACACCATATTCATATTGGCATAATCGGCAATGCTGTTTATTACATAAAGCGGTTCGGAGGCTGCAATAATCTGCCAGACACCCGAGTACAAAGGCTCCATTGTGTTACCGTTCTGGTCGGGCATCGTGGTCATCGCAGATACCATTGCAGGAATAATAGCCGCAATACATAAAAAAATGTAAAACATAGGGGTATGGAACAGACGATAAAAGTCTACGCCGAGCATACCTTTAATTCTTTCCATTAAGGTCGGATTTTTGAATTTCAGTTCTCTTGTCATTTACGCTTCCTCCTTTGCCGACATCAGCTCGATGTAGTATTCCTCAAGACCTATTTTGTTCTTTTTGATTTCGCTTACCACATGGCCGTTTTTCATTAAGTAATCAACAATAGCGGCGGTATCGTCCACGTCATAAACAAGGATATATTCATTATCTTCACGCACATCCGCAAATTTTGCTGCAAGTGCTTGCTTTGCACCTTTCATATCCTTGGTTTTAAGTGATACAAACACCTGTGCTCTTGAGTCCATTTCTTTTGCTGACAACTCCATAATCATTCTGCCCTGACGGATAATTCCGTAATGGGTAGCAATCTTTTCGAGTTCGCCAAGAATATGGGAAGAAATAAGTACCGTGCAGCCGTAATTCTGCGTAATATCTACAAGAATTTCACGCATAATTCTCATACCGTCGGTATCAAGACCGTTAATAGGCTCGTCCAGAATAAGAAGCGCAGGGTCGCCGAGTAAAGCCATAGCAATACCGATACGCTGCTTCATACCGAGAGAACAGCTCTTAAATTTGATGTTTGCCGAGTCCTCCATACGAACAATTTTAAGCACTCGGTTGATTTCTTCGTCGGGATTTTCGAGTCCTAAATTAATGGTCTGCATACGCAGATTTTGATATACACTTGAATTTGGGAAGCAACCAGCGTTTTCGATAAGCGCGCCTACTCTGACACGCACACCTGGGTCGGTATAATCCTTGTCGAACAGTTTAATTTCACCTTGATCGGCAACAAGATGACCGCAAATAAGCTTCATAGTGGTCGATTTGCCCGAACCGTTTTCGCCAATAAAGCCGTATATGGCGCCTACGGGTACTGTCATATTAAGACGGTCGACCGCATACATACCGCGAAAGCTTTTGGATAAATCTCGTATTTCAATAGCGTTCATTTGACTTCTCCTTTGTATTATTAAAGCAGCTTAAGCGAGACGCTATCACGCACCTCGCTTATGTCTGACTGTTTATTTTTTTCTGGCGTTTTCAAAGCGTTCGTTTGCGGCAGCGGTTCTTTCTTTGGCTGCGGCAATCTGCTCGTCGCGCTCCTCCTGCATTTTTGCCGCTCTTTCAGCGGGAGTCATATGAGCATCATCCCAGCTCTGTTTGCCGATTTCCTTTGCTTTTGCAAAGGTGTTGTGACCTCTGTTTTCCTCGAAGTTGGCTTTGCTTTCAGCCTTTACTGCCTCAAAATTAGCTTTATCAACCTCGTGTTGAGCCTTTGCGCTTTCCTTCATATCACTGAATGCTTTTTTGAAAAAATTTGCCATTTTAGTTTACCTTAACCTTTCATTATTCTATCGCTTAAAGCGATTATTTTGTCTGCGTATTTTTTGCGGCGTGAGCCGAGAATACCTTTATAGATGGGATAGTTGATGATTGCCATAAACATACCGACAATTCCGATTACAATACCATAAAGCATCGGATTGGCAATGCCGATGGTTTCTGCAATATCGGTCATTACAAGGCTCATACCGCTACCCATAATAATGGCGCTGATACTGCCAAAAATGTAGGCAAACACATCTGCGGGGCGCTTTACCTTGGTATCAAGTTCCTTGAGTTCATCAAGACCTGTATGCTCCTTTTCAGTGTACTGTGTACGGATTTTTTGAACGAGAAAATCCTGATCGGTTTTGTTCATAATTATTACCTCTTTCTTGAGTTTACAAGCATAGTATAATGTGCTAATGTTATTGAAAGTTTTGAGAAATGTTTGAGTTTTGTTAAAAACTTAAAATTTTTCACCTGAAAGCTCCGCAGTAAGTAGGAGGATTCTCGGCGCAAGCTTTTGCCTGGTTTTGTCAAAAATCTTGCGATATATAGGGTAGGCCGCAAGCATTCCACCCATGCCGACAATACCAAGCAGCAAACCGAGAACTACGAGAAATGCACCGCTTCCGATTACCTGCATTACAAGGCACAGTCCCAAACCAAATATCAATGCACCGCCAATACCCATACAAAGCGATTCTATCATTCCTGCATTCTGCACAGTATTGTCCAGACGTTTCAGTTCCTCAAATTTGCTTTCTTCCCGTGGAAGATATTTTTCTCTTATCTCCTGCACTTCTTTATTTCTTTTCGCTGAATAATTATAGCTGAAAGTTATATCTCCGTTCATATTCATCCTCTTTGATTTGCTTATTTTTCGCCGGAAAGTCTTTTCTTGGCGTCCTCTACGGTTTCGCCGTCTTTGGCAAAAAGTTTTTCGACACATTTATCGGTTACTTTGCCAAAGCCTTCAACAACGCCTTCTTCAATTTTTTTATAGCCGCTGACAATTCCATCCTCGATTTTCTTGTAGCCCTCGACTACCTTTTCTGCGATTTTTTCATTTGCTTTAACGAATTTAGACATTTCAGTATCTCCTTTTCTTGATTTTGTGACCTTATTATACTTTTCGGTTGTTTGTGAGTTTTTTAAGAAATGTTTGAGTTTTGTTAAAATTGAAAATTAAAAAAACTGCGCTTGCCTCACCGTGCAAACGCAGTTTAATCCTTTTTTGTTTTTAATATTTTTATAAAATGTTTGAGAAATATTAAGAATCGCGCATAGATATATGTTTGTTTATCAGGTATTTAATTAACAATACTATATACCATATTATGACAACTACGGCGCAGATAGGGAACAGTATATCGCCCGTTTTGGTATACAATGTTTCTTTATCACAAAAATACACCGTATCGGTAATAACACCCTGTTTATTTGCGTCAAGCTGATGTATAACATTGCCGCGACTGTCAACAACGGCAGATATACCTGAATTGGCCGACCGCACAAGATAACGTCCGTTTTCTATACTGCGGAAAACTCCGTGCGCAAGGTGCTGCTGCATCGCGGGAGAGTCCTTAAGCCAGGAATCGTTTGTGATCTCTATCATAAGTTCGGCGCCGTCAAGTACACTCTGGCGGGTAAGTGACGGATATATGCTTTCAAAGCATATAATATTGCCCACTGCTCCGCCGTCTACCTGCATAATGGCGGTACTGTCGCCCGATATATAATCATCCTCAATAATATTTAAATCAGCTAAAAACGGAAAAATCTTTGAAAATGTTTTTTGGTATGGCATATATTCGCCAAATGGCACAAGCTGTCTTTTGGAATAGGAAGCAACCACTTCGTTTTGGTCTATAAGAGACGCGTTGTTGGTGCTGAAGCTATCCGTTTTCATTAAAACACCCGCAAGTATCGGCACACCGATTTCTTTTGAGAGTTTTTTATATTGCTTTAACGATTTTTCGGACTTATATACCTTTGGAACGGCGCTTTCGGGCCATAGAACCAAATCGACCTGTTCGGTAATGTTTTCTTTTGTTAGCCGCGAATATATATCATAACAAGTCGCGTCTCCATCACTTGCCCACTTTTCATCTTGGGGAACACTCGCCTGAACGGTCATAACGGTAAGCGATTTATCGTTGCTTGTTGTATTTATTCTGATAAGACCAAAGCCGAGATTTGACAAAAACACAACTGCCGCTACAGCGGCTACAATAGTGCGCTTTTTAGGCGGATATATAATACATATTGCTACTGCCGCATTTATACCGAGAATTAACATATCAACACCGTCAATGCCAAAAAGTGATGCCGACTGTATAAGCGCAGTAGCCTTATATTGCCCTAGTGACACCCTCGCCCAAGGGAAAGAAAGTTCACCAAGCTGAGTAAGCTTTTGTGCGGCAATGCTGCTGACTATGGCAGCAAAAGATAAAAACAAACAACTATTGCTTACCTTTTTGGCAATGTGACAGCAAATAAAAGGTATGCACCAAAGCGCACCGTGCACCGCGCTTATTCCAAACCACGCAAGCGCTACCACCGCGATCGAAGAAGTCTTTGTAAAATCAACATAGTCGAGCGGATAAAACCACAAAAACCAATAATAAATGCAGATATGATATATAAAACCAAATAAAAAGCCTCTGCCTATCGCACATCTCAATTTATTCCCGCTGTGCTTAACTAATACATAGAAAAAAGGTACAAACGAAATCCAGGAAAGCGGATACAAAAATGAAAAGGTAAGCGGTAAGGCAGACAAAATTGCACTTAAAATTAACAAAATAACAGGTCTTGTAAAAAAGCCTTTTATCTTCATTCATACCGCCTCCTTTACAGAATTTAATATATTATAACACACAATTTTAATATTTTCTACCCATTTTGTTTTTACGGTTTTATTTAATTGACTTTTAAAAAAATATATATTATATTAAATTTAACAAAGCAACCCGATACGGAGGTTTTATTTATGAGCTTTTATGAAAAATTGACCGCAAATTATCCACGAAATGATACCGATAAATTTTTTGATGTTTTAAAGGATAGAAAATTTAACGGTTGGCTTGATAGCAGCCTTAATCTTATCACAGATATGCAGCTTCGCGATGCTGATATGTGGCGCCTTTTTGTAGAGCAGTTTCGTACCAATCCCGATATTGTAGACGCAGGCTGGCGCGGTGAGTTCTGGGGCAAGATGATGCGAGGCGCGTGCTTTGTATATTCTTATTCAAAAGATAAGGCGTTGTTTGACGTGCTAAAAGAGTCGGTAAAAGACTTGGTTACTGCTCAGGATGAGCTTGGTCGTATCAGTACATACACCGTGGAAAAAGAATTTGACGGTTGGGACCTCTGGAGCCGTAAGTATGTTCTGCTTGGTATGGAATATTTTGTAGAAATCTGTGATGATGCAGAATTTAATGCTATGGTAATCGACTGTATGAAAAAACAGGTTGACTACCTTATATCAAAAATCGGCTGGGCAAGCGAAGGCAAGCTGCAGATTACCCGTCTTACACGCCATTGGCGCGGACTTAACTCCTCTTCTATTCTGGAGCCTATCGTTCGTCTTTATTCGCTGACAGGCGAAAATAAGTATTTGGACTTTGCTGATTATATTGTGGATTGTGGCGGTATGGACGTTGAAAACGTTTTTGAACTCGCTTATCGCAATGAAATGCATCCTTATCAGTACCCCGTAACCAAGGCTTATGAAATGACCTCTTGCTTTGTGGGTCTGTTGGAATACTACCGCATCAGAAAGAACGAAAGACATCTTACTGCAATAGTTAATTTTGCAAATCGTATTTTAGAGGATGACTTTACCGTTATTGGTTCAGCAGGCTGTACACACGAGCTGTTTGACCACTCTACCGTACGTCAGGCAAACCCCGATCGCGGCGACCCACGCGCGCAGGAAACCTGCGTTACAGTAACTTTGATGCAGTTCTTCTATCAGCTTAACCTTATCACAGGCGACCCACGTTATATGGATGCGTTTGAGCGCTCGCTATATAACGGTTATCTTGGCGCGGTTAATACCGATGATGCCATTGACACAACTGCAGCTCAGATGTATCCTGAACTTAAAATGGTTCCAATGCCGTTTGACAGTTACAGCCCCCTTACACCCGGTATCCGTGGCAACGGCACAGGCGGACTGAAGCCTTTCCGCGATGGCAGATATTATGGTTGCTGTATTTGTATAGGTGCTGCAGGCATTGGCGTCGCTATGAAATCGGCAGTACTTACAGGCAAAAACGGTATTGTTATCAACCTTTTTGAAAAGGGTGAAATCTGTCAGCCTTTATATAACGGCGGACAGGTTAATTTAAAAATTGATACTGCTTACCCCGTAGATGGTAAAGTTAAAATCAGCGTTGATACAGACTGCGATGACGAGTTTGAAATACTTATCCGAAACCCCGAATGGAGTAAAAACACAACCGTTACAGTAAACGGCAATGTGATTACCGCAACAAATGGCTACATTTCTATTTATCGCAAGTGGGACAGCGACGATATCGAACTGCGCTTTGATATGCGCGCGCGTGCCATATTCCCGATTCCTTACGGAAGTCAGATTCTGATGAACAAGGTTATTTGGGGTGCTAACTGTATGTGCCCAACCTTTGATAAGGAACATCCGTCTACCCGAAATCATATTGCTATTCAGTATGGTCCTTTAATGTTGGCACAAGAAAATCGTTTGGGTTACAGTGTTGATGATGCGGTAAGCGTAAAGGTAAACGAGGACGGATATGTTGATATTGTAATACCCGAAACCAAGTCGGCGCCATACGATTGCGTAATAGAGGCTCGGGTTCCTACTGCTGACGGCGGCTACTTTACCGTTACCGACTATGCGTCGGCAGGTAAGCTCTGGACTGAAGAGAGCAAAATGGCGGTTTGGTTTAATACAAAATAGTCTTTTCAAAAGCACAGACTGATGCTATAATAAGAGTTATAGTATCAGTCTGTATGTTTTGGTGATGAAATGATATATACTTTAACTTTTAATCCCGCGGTTGATTATATTATAACCTCCGATAAAATTATTGAGGGGCAGGTAAACCGCACAAATAGTGAACGTATATGCTTTGGTGGCAAGGGGATAAATGTGTCACTCGTTTTAAAAGAGCTTGGTGTCAAATCGACAGCTTTGGGTTTCGTTGGCGGTTTTACAGGTATGGCTATTGAGCAGTACTTAAATTCAGGCGGCATTGCCTGTGACTTTGTAAAGATAGAGGCTAACACCCGAATAAATGTCAAAATCAATGATACTGATATAAATGCATCCGGTCCTGATATACCAAACGAAAAACTCCAAGAGCTTTATCAAAAGTTAGAAAGTATTAAAAAAGGTGATTTTTTGGTGATTTCAGGCAGTGTGCCAAAATCCCTGCCGCAAAACATATATGAAACAATACTTGAACATCTAAAAAACAAAGGTATAGATTTTGTAGTAGATGCAGAAAAAGATTTGCTTGTAAACACTTTAAAATACCAGCCACTTTTGATAAAGCCCAATCATTACGAGTTGGGTGATATTTTTGGCGTAGAAATAAATGATTTTGACACAGCAATAATATATGCCAAAAAGCTACAAGATATGGGAGCCCAAAACGTTATGGTAACTTTAGGTGACAAAGGCGCTGTTCTGGTTTGCAAAAACGGCGAAAGCTATACACAAAACGCACCAAAAGGCGAGGTTATCAGCACTGTAGGCTCGGGTGATAGCGCCATAGCAGCATATTTGTCGATGCTTTGCTGTGATCAACCTTATGAATATAGATTAAAAGTTGCAGTTGCCACAGGTAGCGCTACAGCATTTAGTGATGGACTTGCAAAAAGAGAAAAAATTTATGAAATTTTAGGAGAGATATTATGAGATATACTTTTATGCGTTTTCCGAGCGGTAAGGCAAAATGTGTAACACTTAGCTACGACGATGCAAGAAAAAGTGATATTCGTTTTTCTGATTTACTTCAAAAATACGGACTAAAATGTACGTTTAACGTAACAGGAGAAAAATTCAGAAATCCCGAACACAACCTGACCGCAGATGAAATAAGGGAATATATTATCGGTCGCGGACATGAGGTAGCATTACACAATTATAATCATCGTGCATCGGGTACTTTGCGTCCTATTGAAGGCATACGCGAAGCTCTTGATAACCGTACAGAGCTTGAGCAGGAATTTGATATGATAATTCGTGGTATGGCATATCCCGACAGCGGCATACATAATTTTGAAAATCCTGATTATTCTTATGAAAAGGTTAAAAATTATTTAACCGAGCTCGATGTTGCGTATGCGCGTCACACCGCAACCGATAACACCTTTAGCTTGCCTACCGATTGGCATAACTGGAAGCCCACAGCTCATCACGACCGTGAAAATGTGCTTGACCTTATTGACCAATTCTTAAAAATAGACCTTTCAGAAAATATGTATATAGCATCCCGCCGTTCAAGACTGTTTTATCTTTGGGGTCATAGCTTTGAATTTGACAACAAAAACAACTGGGATCACGGCGAAGAGGTTTTAAAAAGACTTTCGGGTCACGACGATATATGGTATGCAACCAACATTGAAATTTACGATTATGTAAAGGCGTTTAATTCGCTTATCTACAGCGCCGACGGCACCAAAATTTACAACCCTACACTGCAGACCGTATGGCTTGATATTGACAAAAAGTTGTATGAAATAAAATCGGGAGAAACAATAAAAATATAAAATAGTAAAAGGTCGGGATTTCCCGACCTCTTACTATTTATTAAATACATTTTTAATATAAAGCTCTTTTATGTCTTTTAAAATTTGTTCCTGTTGCGGTTTAAGACGCAGATAGTTGTTGGCTATTTCTATCTTGCGCGGTATTTCGTTTTCGCAGTGCTCAAGATAATACTCTACTTTTTTTATTTTGTCTTCCAGACTCGCGGTATAGTTCTGCACTATCATTAATTCGCCGCCGTAGATTTCTACCTTTTCGCCGACCTTTTTACACCATTCACGCAGATATTCGGGCGGAGTGGCTTTTTCCTCACCAAGCTCTAATCCCTGCTGTGCCAAAAAATATTTTGCCATAGTGTAATATCCGTGATGGTTTGGATGAACGTGGTCACCACAGTAAAGAGTATCCATCTGCATTTCACGCGCAAAAAACGTAAAATAGTCACAAACAGGCAAATTCTTTTCCTCGGCAATTTTGCGAACCTCATCAGCGTAAGCAAGTATTAACGCATATCCGCCTACAAACGCAGGTTCACTGCTCTCGTGGAATTCATCATAAGGCGGGGGAGTACAAAGGGTAACTTTTATTCCGCGCGCGATTAAAATATCACAAAGCTCACGCATACATTTTTTGAATCGTTCAAAAGCCGAAACCATACGGTCATAGCGCTCAAATGAACGCGGTCTTGAAAGATCCCACCGAGAAGAATCATTTACGCCAAATCCAATTACCGCATGTGTGGGATTATGTATAAACACATCATCTTCAAGGTACTGTAACGCCGCCCACGCCGCGCCACCTGCTACACCGCAGTTAATAAACTCTATGTTACTGTCAGGGAAATTGCGTTTGTAGCAATCCACTGTCATCCATTGTACTGTATTTTGCGCGGTAAGGCTGTCGCCTATAAAGCAAACCCGTGCACCATAGGGAAATCTTTCGAGCATTTTAAAACCTTCTTTAAAGCTATTGTGCTGTTTTTGTATCACTTATCAGCTTGCCTACAACCAGATAGCGCTCAGAATCGTTTGAGGTGCAGGTGCTTAGTGTTATGATGTTATCATCTGTGGTAAGCGTTGCACCCTCGAGCACCTGTTTTGTAAATGATGTAGGATTGATACATTCATCAAAAAATTCCTGACATTCGTTTTCAATATCAAAGTTAAAGGAATTTAAAATATGACGGTCGTCATAAACAAATGCCGATATTATTTCATACTGTAAAATATGACCTGGAGTGTATATGTATATGTTGCGGTTTTCTTCAAAGAACGTTTTGTTTTTAAACTTTTTAAGCTGACCGAACATTGTACCGTTAAGCATATTATGACCGTAAATGAGGGTGTTGGGGTCGCTGAAATCCTTATAGTTAAGCTTTTGGATATAAATTGAGCCTGCACGCTTTTGAGCGCCGTTTATATCGTGGTCAAGATAAAAATTGTCGTCAGCCTCAGGTGAGCTTTGCAAAATTGGGTAGTCGATAACCTCAATACCATCCACCTGAATCCAAGCGCAAACGTCGGGATTTTCTGCCTGAATTGCCTTAAAATCTATCGGATTTGCGGGCAATACGGTTGAAGAATCAGAGTTTGTTGTACCGGTATTGCTGTTTTTATATTCGCCAAAATCTTCTCTGCCACCAAAGAATTTAATACAAAGTGTAACTATTGAAGCGAGTAATAATGCCGCAGCAATTGCAATGGCAATATAATAAACTATTTTGTTGGATTTCTGCTTGTCTGGCTGAGTATCACCTGAATGTTTTGGGGTATATTCTTCCATAATGTCACCTCGAGTAAAAATTTTTTAGCCATTATATTTTTTTGTGGCTTTAATTTCTGTTTTGCCGCCCATATAGGGTTGTAATGCGGCGGGGATTTTAACGCTGTAGTATTCACCGTCAAAAGTAAGATTGTTTTCAAGGAATGCAATAAGCATACGGGGCGGTGCTACAACAGTGTTGTTGAGTGTGTGCGCGAGATACTTTTTGCCGTCTTCACCCTTTACGCGAATACCAAGTCTGCGAGCCTGAGCGTCACCAAGGTTTGAGCAAGAGCAAACCTCGAAATACTTTTGCTGTTTCGGGCTCCAAGCCTCAACGTCATAAGACTTAACCTTAAGGTCGGCAAGGTCGCCTGTGCAGCATTCGAGTGTGCGAACGGGGATGTCCATACTTCTGAAAAGCTCTACCGAATAGCTCCACATTTTGTTAAACCATTCCATACTCTCTTCGGGCTTACATACAACAATCATTTCCTGCTTTTCAAACTGATGTATACGGTAAATACCGCGCTCCTCTATACCGTGAGCGCCCTTTTCTTTGCGGAAGCAGGGTGAATAACTGGTAAGGGTAAGGGGGAGCTTGCTTTCTTCGGTAATGGTGTCGATAAACTTGCCTATCATTGAGTGCTCTGACGTGCCTATAAGATAAAGGTCTTCGCCTTCAATCTTATACATCATAGCGTCCATTTCTTCAAAGCTCATAACGCCAGATACAACGTGGCTTCTGATCATAAATGGCGGAATGCAGTAGGTAAAGCCCTTGTCAATCATAAAGTCACGCGCATAAGCGGTAACTGCCGAATGCAGACGCGCAATATCGCCCATAAGGTAATAAAAGCCTTCACCTGCAACACGGCCTGCAGCCTCTTTATCAATACCGTCAAACAACGCCATAATATCAGTGTGGTAAGGGATTTCAAAATCCACTGCGGTCTTTTCGCCGTACTGTGTTACCTCAACATTTTCGCTGTCATCGTGACCAACGGGTACGCTTTCGTCCACAATGTTAGGTATCTTCATTACGATGTCGCGAACCTTTATTTCAAGCTCGGCTTCTTTTTCTTCCAAAGCTTTGAGTTCCTCAGCCTGTTGGGTTACGAGCTTTTTGGTTTCCTCTGCCTCGTCGCGCTTGCCCTGCGCCATAAGCATACCAATCTGTTTGCTTATTTTGTTGCGGTTTGCGCGAAGCTCGTTGGCGCGTTGGTTTGTATCCTTCTTTTCGTTGTAAAGCGCGATAACCTCGTCAACGAGAGGTAATTTTGAATCCTTAAATTTTTTCTTGATGTTCTCTTTCACAATTTCCGGATTTTCGCAAATAAATTTAATATCCAGCATTTTTATTCCTCCAAGGAAAATTAGTACCAATAATTATAACACATATATTTATATATGTCAAAGGGAATAATAGGACTTTTTGTGACAAAAATAATATTGGTGATAATATGAAAAAGAAAATTAAAAGCTCGGAAAATGTACCAACTCAAATCTCGGCAAATAATGTGGTATCACAGCCCGAAACCGTATATGAGCTTATAAACAAATACGGCACATATGAAATACAACCTACCGCCGACAGCGATAATGATTTTCCAAAAATTGCGCAGGGACTGCCGCGCCAAGAGAACAGAAAAATTGTGGATAAGGATTGGGATGGGTATAAAAATGAGGAATGATGTAAGGCAATGCCTTAATGATGTTGCTCACAGTTGTTCGCAATGATGTAATGTTTGTTATTATTGTGCCGTAAGGCACACATCATTAGCGTTTGCGACATCATTGGTTAAAGCCAACATCATTTGCCTATGCAGGCAAACATCATTAAAAAAGACCGCTAATGCGGTCTTTTTTAGTGCGACTTGGTCGATAAGCCGAGTTCTGTCGTGCGCGGTCATCTATCTCGACATATAGTCGCCTATATGCTCAAGCCGCTTTTCGTGGCACATCGGGCCAATGTATAGCCACAGTCAGCGTTGCTCCAAATAGGGTTTACAGTACTGGTGTGTCTCCACCCAGCAGGTGAGCTCTTACCTCGCCTTTCCACCCTTACCGCTTGCGCGGCGGTATATCTCTGTTGCACTATCCCTAAGGTCACCCTCGGCAGCCGTTAGCTGTTATTCTGCCCTGTGGGGCTCGGACTTTCCTCACATACAATGTATGCGCAACCGCGTAACCAACTCGCAATGGTATTTTAGCACAAAAAATGCGCTGTGTCAAAACCTTTAAAAGCGGAATAGTATGTTATAAAGTTAAAATTCGCTTAAAACGGGGGCATTTTGGTATGAAAAGTGATTTTTCTAAATATTTTTTAGGCGCAAATTCGGCTGAAGGCTTTGTATCTCACTTTGGCGATAGCTTTGACTGCTTTGATGGCTGGCGCGGTATCATTATAAAGGGTGGACCGGGCACGGGCAAATCGTCTTTTATGAAATATATAACGGCAAAAGCGGTAGACGCAGGGTATGAGGTAGAGCTATGTCCGTGCTCATCAGACCCTGACAGCCTTGACGGAATAATTATAAAAGATATAAAAACCGTAGTTCTCGACGGCACCTCACCTCATGTGGTAGAGCCTGTGTATCCTGGCGCCTCGGAAGAGATTATAAACTTAGGCGAGTTTTGGAACGGTGAGAAACTTCGCGCGGCGGCGGACCAAATTATTTATGTTACAAAACAGAACAAAAAACTGCACAAAACCGCTTCTGCTTATATATCGGCGGCAGGGGAACTTGTTTACGATAATTTAAAACTGTCACAGCAGTTTACAAACCTTAAAAAAGCCGAGCAATTTGCCACTAAAATGGCAAGCCGACTAATACCAAAAAATAAAAAATACGCGCCGAAAGAATGGGTGCGTTTTATAGGCGGTGTGACGCCAAAAGGTGTAATAGCGTACAGCGATACGGTGGATAAATTTTATAAAAACGTAATTGTGATTGACGACAAATACGGCGGCGCGTCAAATGAAATTATGACTGCCGTTCGCAAGGTGGCGCTCACACGGGGCTACGAGATAATAAGTCTTAAAAATCCGTTTTTGCCCTCAAAAATAATGGACCATATACTTATTCCCGAGTTATCGCTTGCTTTTGTACGCGAATATGAATATATGCACTTTGAAGATACGCACCGCCGCATACACGCGCGCCGCTTTACCGATGTTAATTTAATGCGTAGCGTTCGCGGCAGAATGCTTTTTAACCGCCGCACCGCGCGCGAGCTGCTGCTCGGCGCCATACAAACATTAGCCCAGGCAAAACAAGTACATGATAAAATGGAAAAATATTATATAGATGCAATGGACTTTGATGCGATAGCCCGCTATGCAGAGAAAAAGGCTGACGATATATTAATGCACAATGCATAATGCACAATGCACAATTAAATAAACAAAAGACACTGCTTTATTTTTGAGTTAAAGCAGTGTCTTTTGGTTTTTCATTTATCGATATGTCGTGCACGGCACGACTCGATATTTTTGCTACGCAAAATCGATATGTTTATTATACAAACTCGATATGATATAAATCTCGTTGAGCAAAGCGAAATATATAGAGCATTTATGCATATCGAGTAGCTGTGCTACATATCGAAAATCTCGTAAGAGATTTATATCGTTGTCGCAAACTATGTTTGCGACACATTGTGCATTACAAAAGCTCAATTCCCATTTCTTTGCACTTTTCAATTTCGCTTTCTGGCCACACAGATGCGTGCACCTCGCCGATATGTGCTTTTTGCAGCAGCTGCATACACAGTCTTGACTGACCGATACCGCCGCCAATAGTAAGCGGTAATTCGCCGTTTATAAGTGACTTATGGAAGGGCAGTTCTAATCTGTCAAGCTTGTTTTCGGTGGCGAGCTGACTGATAAGTGTATCGCGGTCTACGCGGATACCCATACTTGAAAGTTCAAGTGAGCTATCGAGCACACGGTTATAAACCAGCAAATCACCGTTAAGTGACCAGTCGTCGTAGTCGGGGGCTCTGCCATCGTGCTTTTCGCCGTTTGAAAGTCTGCCGCCAATCTGCATCAAAAACACAGCGCCGTACTCTTTGGCAATAGCGTTTTCACGCTCTTTTCCAGAAAGAGTGGGATATTTATCTAATAACTCTTGTGTTGTTATAAACTTGATTTCGCGGGGGAGGTAATTGTCAAGTTGCGGGTATTTGCGCTCAACAAAGTCAGCCGTTAGTAATATTGCTGCATAAATTCGTTTTACAGTATCTTGCAAGAATTCTACTGTGCGGTCACTTTTCTCTATAACCTTTTCCCAGTCCCACTGGTCAACATAAAGCGAGTGAATATTATCGCACATTTCATCGCGGCGGATAGCGTTCATATCGGTGTAAAGACCTGTGTGGGTATCAAAGCCGTATTTGCTGAGCGCCATACGCTTCCACTTGGCAAGCGAGTGAACAACCTCTACCACCTCTCCCGACTGTAAAATGTCAAATGATACGGGGCGCTCAACGCCGTTAAGGTCATCGTTTAAACCGCTGCCACGCTTTACGAACAAGGGGGCAGATACGCGGCGGAGATTTAACGCGTCGCAAAGGTGCTCTTCAAATTTGTGGCGCAGTGAACGGATAATTCCCTGCGTTTCAAGCACGTTTAGTTTTGATTTATACATAAAATCACGTCCAATTAAGAAATAGTGCCAACTGTACGGGGGTAGAGAATAACGTCACGTATATTCTGAACACCTGTAACGTACATAATAATTCTTTCAAGTCCCAAGCCAAAGCCGCTGTGTGGAACAGAACCAAATTTGCGAAGTGAAATATAGTCGGTGTAATCCTCGAGGTTCATACCACGGATGTTCATAGCCTCAATCAACTTGTCAAGGTCTGCTTCACGCTCACTACAACCGATAATTTCACCAACGGTTGGAACAAGCAAGTCGGTTGCGGCAACGGTTTTACCGTCAGCGTTTTGCTTCATATAGAAAGACTTAATCTCTTTGGGGTAGTTAGTAAGGAAAACAGGACGTTTACAGATTTCTTCTGCTATATAGCGCTCATGCTCGGTCATAAGGTCACAGCCCCACTCAACAGGGTACTGGAACTCTTTACCGCTTGCCTTTAATGCCTCAATAGCCTCGGTATAGGTCATAACGGCAAAATCATTGTTTACAACGCTTTGCAGTTTTTCAATAAGTCCCTTTTCAAAATGCGCGTTAAAGAATTTAAGCTCTTCGGGGCATTTTTCGAGTACAGTGTTAATTATATGCTTTATAAGGTCCTCTGCAATCTCGATAATATCGGGCAGCTCTGCAAAAGCAACCTCGGGCTCAACGTGCCAGAACTCTGCAACGTGGCGTGGGGTATTGCTCTTTTCAGCGCGGAAAGACGGACCAAAGGTATATATTTTGCCAAGCGCCATAGCGGCAACCTCGCCCTCTAACTGACCCGAAACAGAAAGAGCGGCACGGCGACCGAAAAAGTCAGCGGCGTCATATTCTTCCTCGGTTTTAAAGCCGTGGTCAAAGGGAAGGGTTGTTACCTTAAACATTTCACCTGCGCCCTCACAGTCACTGCCTGTGATAAGTGGGGTGTGAATGTATGTGTAGTGTCTATCTTGGAAAAACTCGTGAATACAAGCCGAAATTACCGAACGCACGCGAAGCACAGCGTTAAAGGTATTTGTGCGAACGCGAAGCGCGGGGATTGTACGAAGATACTCGAGCGTATGACGCTTTTTCTGCAATGGATATTCGGGTGGGCAAACACCCAGCACTGTGATATTTTCTGCATTGATTTCTACAGAATCCTCTGCTACAACCGATTTTACAACGGTGCCTTCAACCTTAAGTGAGGTGCCGAGCTTCATAAATTCAGCGATATCACTAATAACCGCCTTGTCAATTACTATTTGCAAATGTTTGAGTGTAGTACCGTCATTAAGCTCTAAAAATGCCATATTTTTAGAGTCGCGTGAGGTGCGTACCCAACCGCAAACGGTAACGGACTTACCGATGTAGTCGCCCTTCATAATGTCAATAATGTCGATGTGTTTCATTTTTATCACTCCGTAAATAATTTACTCAAAAATAATAAGCGCTATTCATCCTCTGAAAAATCAGGGACGAATAGCGCATTGAATACTACTCGCGGTGCCACCCGTATTACTGTGTAAACACAGTCACTCACAGCAAAAAACTGTTATCGGCTTTAACGTGCCGCCCACGGCGCCCCTACTAAGTGTCAAGACTATCGTCAGTCTTTATCTTTTGGGTTTGCAGCTCCGAAGTGTTCTTCGCGGTATGCGTATGGCGGCATTTGCACTGTCTGCCACTCACTAAGCACCGTTTATACCGTTACTTTTCTTCATCAATGCTTTTTAAATATATTGGGATTATAGCATTTTTATGTTTAATTGTCAAGAATTATTAGTCAATAACCTCGATAACCATACCGTCTGCAATATCGGCGGTGGGTATGAACAATTTAGGTATGTTCATCATACTGTCAATCTCGCCAATCATTTCCTTGCCGTTTACCATAAACTTACGGCTACCTGCGCTCTTGTTCTGATACTTGAGCGTAATGGGGTGACCCTTAACTACAACATCAATTGATGCATCGGTTGTAGGCATAGTTTTTGCGGTCTGAACGGTAAGACCGTCAACTGTGGGGCATACGCCAAAGCCGAATTTAACAAGATTTTTAATAAATACGGTGCCGCTGCCTGTGTACCAGTCGGCAAAAGACTGACCGTCTATGCAGTATTCTTCATTTCTGAAATATGAGTTAGGCATAGCAAAGGGTGACTTGGTGCAATCCTTGTGTGACAGCACGGTGCCAAGCTCAAACTGACGCCATGCTTCCTCGCTTTCACCCATCAGGAAGAGTGCGGCTACCGCAAACATAGTTGCGTGAACATAGGTGCCTGCGTTTTCGTATGTACCTGCGGTAATACGGGCAATTCGACCTACGTATTTTTGCATATCAAGCGGGAACGCCTTGTCAAAGGTCATAATGCCAAATTTAGAATCAAGACCGCGGAAAGCATTCATAACTACGTCTTTCATAGTCGGGTCGTTCTTTATCATACCCGAAATCGCCCAGAAAGCATTTGCAGTACCGCTGTAACGCGCAAAACCGTCGGGGTCACACCATGAGCCGATTTTATATGATACTTTATCGCCCCAGCCGTGCATTACACGACGCTCGCCTTTATCATTTACATCAACGGCGTTTTTGGTAAGACCGCATTTAAGTGTTTCGGCAATAGCCTTATATTCTGCAATTTTATCGTCGTGACCGCCGACATGCTTTAAAATCTCGCAGATTTCGCCGCAGTTCTGATAAAGCTGAAGTGAACACATTACGCTGACACCTGTGCCGTATTCTTTGTCGGGGTCGGTTGTTTTGCCAAGACCGTCAAGCGCGTCGTTCCAGTCACCGTAGAGTGAATGCAAGCAGCCTGTTTCATCATCAATATTGCTGCAAAGGTAGTCCATAATTTTGATGATGTGGTCAAGCACGGTATCAACGATTTTGCTCTTTGCAACTAAACGGCTGTTATCGGGCGCGGCAACATAGTAACCGCATTTTTCGTCTAAAATACCCCAGTCATCAGTGTATGATAGGTAGGTGTGGAGGGTTGTGATAATCCATACGCCTTGGTCAATAAACTTTCTAAGGTCAAACATCGGCATATAATCGTCGCTTTCCTGATTCGAGAACTGACGAGGAGGTCTGCCGTCTTCAAGTATGTGATTTAGCGCATTTACAAACTGAGCTCGGCTCTCTTCGGGTTGCCAGATAAGCGAAGACTCTAACTGTTGCATAACGTCGCGCACACCCATCATAGGACCAAAGTAGTTTTTGCCCAGCGCGCAGAAAGAAATCTGTTTTTGAATATTGCGGACAAATTTGTTAAGCACGTAAGCGTTAAGACTGCCGCTGTAATTTTTAAAATGAGTCTGCATTGTTGCAAACTTAGAAAGCGCCAATGCTTCGTCACCGGCAAGAACTGCGTCAATTTTTTCTATATCAGGCTTGTGGTCGATAACCGCTTCTGCTTCTTCTGTAGTGTGGAAGTATTGCAGCTCATACTCGCGGCGTACTGTGTCGCCTGCGTCTAAAGTATAATGAGCACTGTCGGCGCATACGGGCACTTCTACCGAGTTTGCGGCGTTATACTGGTTTTTGAACATACCTGTTTTAAGAACGGGCGAATTAGACATAAGTCTGCCAACAGGTCCCAACACTTCAGCCTTGCACGCGGTAAGGTATTCCTTTTCGGGCGCCTTGCCGAATGCGGCGCGACCTACCGCCATACTGTCGCCGTAAGAACGAAGCAGGAAATTGCCATTCGGGTAGCATTTGCCAAAGCGGTTCATTATGTCGTAAACGCCGCCGTTGTTACGGTAAAACAGCCACGCATCCATACAAGACATCATATAAATGCTTTGTGGGCGGTCTGTTTTGTTTATAGCAGTAAAGGCAAAGTGGATATGCTTATCCATACTTGCGTGTACGCGCACAGCAAAGGTAACATCGGGTGTATCGGCTATGTAATAGGCGTATCTGAAAGAGTAAACAACATAACGCTTAATCTCAAACGGCTCAAACAACTGACGGTGGCATTCAAACAGAGATACGGGGAAATATCCGCCGTCGTCGGTTTTTAGACCGCCCATAAATGCTATAGATGCATCTTCAAAATTGTTAAGCTCTCTGAAAATATAAAAAGTAGAGTCGTACGCGTCTATGTGGCCGCTACTACGCGCCCACACAACAAGACCGTTAGCGTCGTACGCAAAGCGGGACTCACCTTTTTCGCGTTCGCAGCACAAAATTTGATTTTCATTTAAATAAAATGTGTTTTGAGGCATACTGTTGTCTTCCGTTGCCTTAAAATCGTTTATCTGCCCAATAAGATTTTTAAGTTGATTTTCAAAACCCATAATACACTACCTTTCGAAAGAATTTTTACAGACTAACTTTAACACAAAACAATATTGTTTTCAAGTTAAATTACAGTTTACAAACAGATTTTTCCATATTATAATAAATTTAGAAACACAAAGGGGGAAAATTTATGATTTTAGCAAAAGAACGAGTGCCACAAGGCGTTATATATGTAAACGAAGGTGATTTTGATAACAGAAATTCGCAGGTTTGGTTTATAGCAACGCAACTGCGTTATTATATTAGCCGAATCACAACCGCACCGTTTGAGATTATGACAAACGGCGATGATTGCGGTATATACATAAGTCTTGATAAATCATATTCCGATGATGAATTTTCTCTTGAAACACAAGGGGATAAGCTTTTTATAAAGGGCGGTAAGCGCGGTGTTATTTACGGCGGATACGAGCTGCTTGAGAGCTTGGGTTGCCGATTTTTTACACCCGAGTGTGAAAAAATACCAACCATAATAAATCTTGAATTGCCCGATATAAATAAACATGAAAAACCCGTTTTTGAATATCGTGAAACTGATTATCATAATACAACAAAATATTCTTACAAATACGCTACTATGTGCCGCGTAAACGGTTCCAGCAATAAAATACCCGAGTTTTTAGGCGGGCATACCTCTTATGCGCTATTTGCGCATAGTTTTGGTATCCTGGTTCCGCCCGAGGAGCATTTTGCCGAGCATCCCGAATACTATGCGTTGGTTGACGGCAAGCGTGATGCGGGCGATCATACGGAATGGCAGCTATGCCTCTCCAATCCCGACATAGTTCCGATTGCGGTTGAAAATATACGTAAAATTTTAAAAGAAAATCCCGATAAAAAAATAGTTTCAATTTCTCAGAACGATAACGTAAATCCTTGTCAATGTGAGGAATGTCAAAAGATTGATAAAGAAGAGGGTTCTCCTGTTGGTGCAATAATACGCTTTGTAAACAAAATTGCCGAAATACTTGAGCCTGAATTTCCGGACGTTATGTTTGACCTTTTGGCATACAGCTATTCGCGACCTGCTTCACATCTGACTAAGGTGCGTCACAACGTTTGTGTGCGTCTTTGCGCGAGTCGCACCTGTTACGCTCACTCGTTTGAAAAATGTATCGACCGAAGCCACGCAACACCGCGTCCTGATGGTACGGCAACAATATTTATAGAAGATCTTAAAGAGTGGAGTAGGATTTGCGAGCGACTTTACATTTGGGACTACACCTCTAATTTCCCACTATACCTAATGCCGTTTCCAAACTGGCGTGTGTTACAGCCTAACCTGCAAACCTTGGCGCAGCATAACGTAAAGGGCGTGTTTGAGGAGGCCAATCGCGCTGAAAACGGCGGCACCGATTTTAATGAGTTGCGCAACTATTTGCTTTGCAAATTGATGTGGAATCCATATTGTGACATAGATGCTCACCGCAAAGAGTTTATGGAATATTTTTATGGTGATGCGGCACCGTTTTTGGATGAATATCTTAATATGATTTGCGATTATGTAGAGCGAGAAAATTATCATCTTTATATACAGGACATAAAACGTCCCGGTTATCTTGAGGATGAGTGGCTCGCTAAATATAACGAATTGTTTGATAAAGCTGAAAAAGCGGTGTCGGGTGACGGAATCCGTCTTGCCCGTGTGCAAAAGGCAAGACTTTCTATTCGCTTTGCCGATGTTTATTGGAATGAGATAATAAGTAAACGTTTTGACAGTGAAAAGGTTAATCAATTTTTAACCGATCTTCGTGCGCATAATATTTCAAGAATGGACGAATGGTGCAACATGGAGGGTACCTATTACGGCTGGGTCAAGGGATGGAACCGTGGCGTATATGTTCACAGTCCGTTCCGCTATCAGGGTGAAAGTCTATTATAAAATTGTTCTTGACTTAAAGTTGTTCCTTTGATATAATGCTTGTTGATAATGATTATATTTCTGTTTTAGGAGGAACTTTGTCATTATGGACAGTAGTGACAGTAGCGACGATAACGGCGATACTAATAATTTAACTTGTATATATAACGGCGTACCTATGCTTGCACTCAGGCAGAGGTATGCCTTTTTGCGTCTAAAAAGGGTCTTGAGTTGATAATTTACACATCTTTTGACTAAATTGTGTATGTTTTAAAGGAGATTAAAATAAAAAATGGAAACCTACATTATAATTATGGTGATATGCCTTGTGTTTTCGGCATATTTTTCTGCCACAGAAACCGCCTTTTCGTGCGCTAATAAAACACGACTTCGTGCGCTTGCTGAAAAAGGCAATAAAAAGGCAGCTTTAGCGGTTGAACTTGCCGAGCGATATGACCGCCTTATATCTACAATACTTATCGGTAATAATATTGTGAACATACTTTTGGCATCAATTGGTACACTGCTTTTTGTAGAAATATTTAAAGATACAAATCTTGCCGATAAGGCAGCGGCAATATCAACGCTCGTAGTTACGGTAGCCGTTCTTATCTTTGGCGAAATCACACCCAAAAGCATTGCTAACGACTTTCCCGAAAAATTTGCAATGTTTTCAGCGCCGCTCATCCGCCTTTTTATCTGGGTTCTTCTGCCACTTAATTTTATCTTTTCACTTTGGAAAAAGCTTGTTGGAAAGCTCTTTAAGGTTGAAGAAGAGGACAATATGACTCAGGAAGAGTTACTTATGATGGTTGATGAAGCCGAGCAGGAGGGCGATATCGACACCGACGAGGGCGATCTGCTGCGTAATGCTATTGAATTTTCTGACCTGAAAGCCGAAGATATTTTAACCCACCGAGTTGACCTTGAGGCTTTGCCTGTGGACTCTAAAAAGAGTGAAATCGCGCAGATGTTTACAAGAACCCGTTTTTCACGTATCCCGGTTTACGAGGAAAATATCGATAACATTATCGGCGTAATACACCAAAAAGACTTTTATGTAGGTAGCGGCGTAACAACCGCGGCTATTAAAGATATTATTTCACCTGTACTTTTTGTTCACCAATCCGAAATGGCAGATGACCTGCTAAAAAAACTGCAAAAAGAAAAATCTCACATTGCGGTCGTTGTTGACGAATACGGCGGCACCTTGGGTATTGTTACTATGGAGGATATTCTTGAACAGCTTGTAGGCGACATCTGGGATGAGCACGATGAGGTTGTTGAAGAATTTAAAGAATTAGATGAAAGCACCTTTATCATTGACTGTAATATGAATCTTGACGATTTTTGTGAGGAATTTGATATTGAAACCGAATCAGACAGTGTGTCTGTGGGTGGTTGGGTTGCCGAGCAGATAGGTAATATACCCGATGTAAATGATAGCTTTACTTTTGAAAACCTTGTTGTTACCGTCACCGAGACCGACTCTCACCGCGCGGCTACCATAAAGGTAGAAAAACAGGATTTACCCGACGAAGAAGAAAAGGAATAAAAATGAAGGATAAAAAACCCTCTGATAACAATCAGGATAAAATACAGGTTTCACTTCCTCTTAACAGAAGACTGCTGAAATATGTGTTTTGGATAACCCTTATAATCGCAATCGCTTACACAGCGGTTACACAGCCGCAAAAGATATGGACGGTTATAGGCGGAGCGCTTAGCCTGCTGTCTCCCTTTATTATAGGCTTTTGTATGGCATATGTTGTTAATTTGTTGCTTCGTCCGCTTGAGCGTTTCTGGATGTGGATATGGCATAAATGCAAACGTCAGAGATTAGTATCCAAAATAAAAAGACCGCTTTGTCTGACCCTTAGCTTTTTAGTGGTTCTAGGTGTTATATTTTCAGTTGTGTTTATGATAATTCCTGCCATTAAAGAAACAATAGTTTCTTTTGCTAACAAGGTGCCCGAGTATGCAAAAACGGTTGAAGGCTGGTATTACACGCTGGTTGATTTTCTTGAAAATTACAATTTCAACCTGCCCGAAATTTCGCTTGACATAAGCAAAATAACCGAGATTGCCAAGAATATAATAAGCAATTACGGCGACAGCGTGCTTGACACAACCGTAAATGTGACCGCATCTATTGTATCGGCTGTGGTTGATATAGTTTTAGGACTTGTTTTTGCAATTTATCTGCTTTCTCAAAAAGAAAAGCTTGGTAATCAGGCGCGCAGAGCAATAACAGCAATCTTAAAACCCGAGCGCGCAAAACGCGTGGTAGATTTTACCGCGCTTACAAATGGTGTTTTTACCAAGTTTGTAACAGGTCAGCTTACCGAAGCGTGCATAATAGGTATACTTTGCTTTATAGGTATGGTGATTTTCAAAATGCCGTATGCGGGAATAATTTCTATTCTGGTAGGCTTTACGGCGCTTGTTCCGATATTTGGCGCGTTCATAGGCACGGGTATAGGCGCGTTTCTGATACTGCTTGAAAGCCCGATAAAAGCCGTGTGGTTTGCAGTGTTTATCATAATACTGCAACAACTCGAAGGCAATCTGATTTACCCGCGTGTAGTCGGCAAATCGGTGGGACTTCCAGGCATCTGGGTGCTTACAGCGGTTACCATAGGCGGCGGACTTTTCGGCGTGCTGGGTATGCTCTTTAGCGTACCTGTTTGCTCGGTGCTGTATGTGATTTTCAGAGAGTTTGTGAATAAGAAGAATAAAGAATACGTTACTGAAGATGATGCAATCGAAGAAACTACAGAATAAATGCACAATTCATAATGCACAATGCACAATTAGCGAAACCAAAAGACACTGCTTTAAAATTAAAAAGCAGTGTCTTTAATTTATATTGTAGGGAACGACCTATGTGTCGTTCCAATGTTTTATTGTTTTTTAGATAGTCCTAAAATATAATCAGCAGAAACATTATAAAATTTGCAAAGTTCTATTATATGTTTTACTTTAAATTCTCGTTTACCCGTTTCATAAAGACTGTATTGTTGTTTTGTTATTTTCAAATGGTTTGCTATTGTTTCTTGCTTTAAATCACTGTCTTCTCGCAACTCTTTTAATATTTCATTGTATTTTTTCATTTTTATTTTCCTTTTTTCAGTTTTAAATAAATTATATCAAAACATTTAAATAAATGTTTGACAGTCATTCAAATGAATGATATAATAGTTTTAAAATGATAAAAGGAGTGCTAATATGCGAAAGATTAACCCTAAAAAGATGACTGAATTAGAAAATTATATATTAGAATTAAGTTGCATAGCATATTTACAGTCGGTTATACAATGCGATAACTATATTTTTGATGATGACCTTAGTGAAATGTACGAAGAGGCAAAAAGCTTTTTGGTAGAAAAGGAGGTTGAAGCAGTGGCGAAATTAAAAGAAATGTTTTACAGCAAGGATTTTGCCGTGAGTATTGAATAAAAATTCAGCCACTACTTTTAATTTTAAGTAGTGGCTGAATTATAATATAATTGTGCATTATGCATTGTGAATTATTTCACTCCCAATACTTTCTGTCAAGGCTGCGAAATCTTAATGCCGCACCGATATCTTCTTTTTGTATAATCTCGTTACCCTTAAGGTCGGCAACGGTTCGCGCCACTTTAAGTATGCGGTCATACGCTCGCGCCGACAGCCCCATAGCGTCAAAGCTGCGGCTAAGATAAGCGCTTGCGTCGTCGGTCATAACACAGTGTTTGCGTAGTAGTGACGGGGTAAGCTGCGCGTTGCAGGTAATTCCTGTGCCCTTGTAACGCTCTACCTGCATAGCGCGTGCGCGGTTCACTCGCTCGCGTATTGCGGCCGAGGTTTCACCCTGCGCTTTATCCGACAGTGACTTATAATCAACGGGCGGCACCTCTATGTGTAGGTCAAGTCGGTCAAGCAGAGGACCCGATATTTTGTTAAGATATTTATGTACCGCATTCCCAGAACAGGTGCACGGCTTGCTTGGATGACCGTAGTATCCGCAGGGGCAGGGGTTCATAGCGGCGATAAGTATTATATTGCTGGGATACGTCACTGTGCCTGACGCGCGGGTCACGGTAACGGTACCGTCCTCAAGCGGTTGGCGCAGAGCCTCCATAGCGTCACGCTTGAACTCGGGCAACTCGTCCAAAAACAGTACGCCGTTGTGCGCCATAGATATCTCGCCCGGTTTTGGCACCGTGCCTCCGCCCGAAAGTCCTACCGAAGATATGGTATGATGCGGCGAGCGGAATGGTCTGGTTGTAACAATAGGATGCGATTTATCAAGCATACCCGCTACCGAGTGTATTTTTGTGGTTTCAATAGATTCGTCAAAGGTCATAGGCGGCAGTATGGTGGGCATACGCTTTGCAAGCATACTTTTACCCGAACCTGGAGGCCCTATAAGTAAAATATTGTGTCCGCCGGCAGCCGCTACCTCAAGCGCTTTTTTTGCCATAACCTGACCCTTAACTTCGCAAAAATCAAGCGCTGCGGCAAGTGAGTTTTCCTGTGGCGGCACAGGTTTTGCAGGTGTCATAGCGGTAAAGTCTGTAAGGTGTTCTATTAGCTCTTTTACACTTTTAATACCGTAAACATTAATGCCATCTACGGCGGCGCCCTCTGATGCATTTTCAAACGGCACAAATATATCGCTGATACCGTTTTGCTTGGCAGTTATAACCATAGCAAGCACTCCGTTTATACTGCGCACCTGTCCGTCAAGTGATACCTCGCCTAAAAAGGCGCAGCGTTTAGTATCACATTCAAGTTGCTTTGAGGCGATAAGAATTGATATAAGTATCGGCAGGTCATAAACTGCGCCTTCCTTTTTCTTGTCAGCGGGGGCAAGGTTTACGGTTATTCTGCCTGTGGGGAATTTATATCCGCAGTTTTTTATCGCGGCGCGTACGCGGTCGCGCGATTCTTTTACAGCGGCATCAGGTAGTCCTACCACATCAAAGGCAGGAAGGCCACCCGAAACATCAGCCTCAATTTCGAGCATATACGAATTAAGACCAAAAATACCCACGCTTTTTACCATAGAAAACATATACACAAAACCCTTTTTGATTTTATTTTAAGACTATTTTAACACATTTAATACTATAATGCAAAAACTTTAATTTTTTAGTAACAAATATTGCCGATAATCAGTATATAATACAAGTGAAAAGAGGTAATTTTATGAATTTCAGATATAAGCTTATGCAGTTTATGAGCGGCAGAAACGGTCTTGATAATCTTTTTTACGCTCTTTTTGCCGTAGCAGCATTGATTTCTATAATTAACTGTTTTGTAAATTCGTTTATTTTACAGTTTATTATATGGATAATTCTGGGCTATGCATTTTTTAGAGTGCTGTCGCGCAACCTTGAGGCTCGCAGACGGGAGAATCAGACGTTTAACCGTATGATTTTTGGACTTAAAGAAAAACGGAATATCCGCCGTCAGCGCAAGGCGGATTATACCCATATTTACAAAAAATGTCCTTCCTGTCGCGCGGTGCTACGATTGCCTCGCCGTAAGGGAAAGCACACTACTGTTTGTCCTAAATGCAATAAAAAATTCAAGGTTCACGTCTTTAAAGCATAAAAGTTTGTTATTGACTTTAAATTTACCTTATCTTATAATAATGATTGGTCAAAAGTACCAATCATTATTTTGTTTTAGGCGGTGAAGCTATGCCACAAATAAAGTTCACCAAAATGCACGGCATAGGTAATGACTATGTATATATAAACTGTTTTGAACAGCAGATAGAAAACCCAAATGATTTAGCAATAAAAATGTCGCCGCGCCGCTTTAGCGTAGGCGCGGATGGTGTGATTCTGATATGCCCGTCAGATGTGGCAGATGCTAAAATGCGTATGTTTAACCTTGACGGCAGCGAGGGCAAAATGTGTGGCAACGGTATTCGTTGCGTAGGCAAATTTATTTATGATAACGGTATTGCTCAAAAAAGCACCGTCACGGTTGAAACCCTAAGCGGCATAAAAACACTTGAAATTACCGAAGAAAACGGTAAGGCTGTATCAATTACGGTAGATATGGGCAAGGCTGAATTGACACCCGAAAAAATACCTGCAATAGCCGACTGCGATACAATAATAGATACCGCTATAACGGTAGACGGTAATGATTACAATATAACAGCGCTTTCAATGGGCAATCCTCATGCAGTCGTTTTTTGCGACGAGATAGATAGTCTTAACCTTGAAAAGACAGGACCCCACTTTGAGCATCACGATATGTTTCCCGAGCAGGTCAACACCGAGTTTATCCGTGTGATGGATGACAGCACCCTGCAAATGCGCGTCTGGGAGCGCGGTAGCGGCGAAACCTTTGCCTGCGGCACGGGCGCCTGCGCGGCGGCGGTAGCGGCGGTAGAAAACGGTTATTGCAAGCGCGACCAAGAAATTACCGTTCACCTTGTAGGTGGCGATTTATTCATAACATACAAATCTGACGGCACAGTATTTATGAGAGGTGGCGCCGAAAAGGTTTATGACGGAGTATATGAATTTTAAGTGAAAGAGGATATAAAAAATGACAGAAAAAGATTTTTCAAAGCTTCTTTACAGCGCGGTTATGACACTTGAATCGGAAGAAGAATGTCAGCACCTTTTTGAAGATTTATGCACCCCAAAAGAAATCAAATCTATAGCACAGCGCTTTGCTGTGGCAAAGATGCTCAGCGAAGGCAGAATTTATAACGATATTGTTGAAGAAACAGGCGCGTCAACCGCCACCATCAGCCGCGTTAACCGCACTATGAGCAAGGGTAGTAAAACTGTTTTAGAGAGACTTAGAACAACGGAAGATTAAAATGTATAACGATTTCGCATATTCTTATGACACCTTAATGCAAGATGTTGATTACAAAAAGAGAACAGATTATATCTGCTCTCTTTTTAAAGCCTTTGACCGAATGCCCACACTTATGCTGGACCTCGCTTGCGGCACAGGAGAATTCAGTAACCGATTTGCAGAGTGCGGCGTTTCGGTAATTGGTGTTGATATGTCTTATGATATGTTGTCTGTCGCTCGTGAAAAGAGTGCAGAACAGGGTAATGATATATTGTATCTTTGTCAGGATGCCGCAGAGCTTGACCTGTATGGTACGGTAGACGGCGCTATTTGCTGCCTTGACAGCCTTAATCATATAACCGATTATGGTAAATTCTGCGAGGCTATAGCTCGCGTATCGCTTTTTCTTGAAAAAGACAGACTTTTTATTTTTGACCTTAATACACCCTATAAACACCGCGAGATTTTGGGTAATAATACCTTTGTGATTGATACCGAGGATGTTTATTGCGTGTGGCAAAATGAATATAGCGATACCAATAATACGGTAGAGATAAATCTTGACTTTTTTACACTCGACGGTGATACTTACTACCGCACAAGTGAAAGCTTTTGCGAGCGCGCTTATACCGACAGTGAGATAGAAAACGCACTCGAAAACGCAGGGCTTAAAATTGAAGCCGTATATGAAGAAATGACACAAAATTCTCCAACAGATACTACACAAAGAGTAGTATACGTTACAAGGAAAGTGAATTAATAATGGGAAAACTTATAAGATGTATAACCTCTGACGGACTTGTTATGGCGACGGCGCTTGACAGCACCGATATTGTAGCCGAAGCCGAAAAATTGCATAAAAGCTCGGCTGTGGTCACAGCCGCTTTAGGCAGACTGCTTACCGCGACATCAATGATGGGCAACGCCCTCAAAGGCAAAAGCAATACCATCACTGTAAAGATTGACGGCGACGGTCCCGCGGGCGCGCTTATCGCGGTTGCTGACAGTCAGGGTGACGTGCGGGGATACGCCGTAAATCCTGTAGTAGAAATACCGCTTAAAGATAACGGTAAGCTCGATGTATGCGGTGCTGTGGGAACACAGGGTACGCTTTTTGTTATTAAAGATTTAGGTCTTAAAGAGCCTTATAACGGCTTTGTGCCGATATCTACAGGTGAAATTGCCGAGGATATCGCGGCTTATTACGCCATAAGCGAGCAGATACCCACCGTGTGCGCGTTGGGCGTTTTGGTAAATCCCGACCTTACGGTGCGTGTTGCGGGCGGATATATTATACAACTGCTTCCTGCTGCTCACGGATATGAAGAGGTAATATCTAAACTCGAAAACAATATAAAGGTTATGAAACCAATCACAACATTGCTTGACGAGGGCAAAACTATTGAGGAAATTGTAAAAATTGCCCTAACAGGTTTTGAGGTTGAGGTTCTGGAAGAACAAACTGCCGCATATAAATGTAATTGTTCAAGGGTTAGATTTGAAAAAGCCCTTAAAAGTCTGAACCAAGAAGAGCTTACCGAAATGGCAAACGAGATGGAAAAAGCCGAAACCGTTTGTCAGTTCTGCGGTAGCGTTTATACCTTTACAAGTGATGAAATCAGGTCATTTTTGAAAAAATAAAAAATTTTTAAATTTTTCAAAAAAATGCTTGACAATGCCAACTCGTTATGCTATTATAGTGTTCGTCGCCGGTGAGTTGCGATTAACAGAGCCAGCGTTTCGTGGGAGCATAGCTCAGCTGGGAGAGCATCTGCCTTACAAGCAGAGGGTCACAGGTTCGAGCCCTGTTGTTCCCACCATTTGGCCTGGTAGTTCAGTTGGTTAGAACGCTAGCCTGTCACGCTAGAGGTCGTGGGTTCGAGCCCCATCCAGGTCGCCATTTGCCTCTGTAGCTCAGTCGGTAGAGCAGGGGACTGAAAATCCCCGTGTCGTTGGTTCGATTCCGACCGGAGGCACCATTTTATGCGGATTTAGCTCATCTGGTAGAGCGCCACCTTGCCAAGGTGGAGGTAGCGAGTTCGAGCCTCGT
>JAFTTE010000062.1 GCA_017466905.1 Clostridia bacterium
AGTTATTATACCGGTCAACAGCATCAGATAAAGAAATGCCTTCAAGCATCATTTCCTTGGTAATACCGGTAAGTTCGGTAAAGCGCTTTGATACCCTTTTGCAAATGGATGATTTTACCGTAACATCAAAAATATCAACAATATTAAAGTTTTCATCAAGCTTTACAGCGCCTATCTGCAAAATCTGATTTACAAACCGCTTGTGCAGTTTGTGGTAGGCGCTGTCCCATTCCATATCCAGTATTACGTAATGCATCAGCGGTTTTTCGCCTCGTGTTTCATACGTAATTCTTTATTAAGTATTCGTTTGCGAATACGAATATTGTTTGGCGTAATCTCTACAAGCTCATCATCCTTGATAAAATCAAGCGACTGTTCAAGACTCATTATAGACGGCGGGACAAGCTTAAGCGCATCGTCAGAGCCCGAAGCGCGAGTATTAGTAAGGTGCTTTGCCTTGCAGACATTGCATACGATATCCTCACTTTTTGGACTCTCACCAATAATCATACCCTCATATACGGGAACACCTGCACCTATAAACAAGCGACCGCGGCTTTGGGTATTAAAGAGTCCGTAGCCAGTGCTCTCACCCGTTTCGTGAACGATAATTGAGCCTGTATTACGCTGGTCAATATCGCCCTTATATTCTTCATATCCGTTAAAGATATGGTTCATAATACCGTTACCGTTTGTATCTGTCATAAACTGCGAACGGTAGCCAAGCAGGCCGCGCGCTGGGATTAAAAACTCAAGGTGAGACATACCACCCTCGCGGGTGCCCATATTCTGCAGCTCTGCGTGACGTGTGCCAAGACGCTCCATAACAGCGCCGACATACTGTTCGGGAACTTCTATCATAAGCAATTCAATAGGTTCTAATAACTTACCATTTTCATCGTGCTTATAAATAACATTTGGTGGGGATACCTGAAATTCATAACCCTGACGGCGCATTGTTTCTATAAGGATAGACAGATGCAGCTCACCTCTGCCCGATACCTTAAATGTATCTGCGCTATCGGTTTCTTCAACACGCAAACTTACATTTGTAAGCACCTCTTTAAAGAGTCGCTCACGCAGATTACGGGATGTTACATACTTTCCGTCCTTGCCGGCAAATGGTGAATTATTTACCATAAAGTTCATAGCGAGTGTCGGCTCATCAATCTTTACAAATGGCAACGGCTCTATACACTCAGTGTCACAAGCGCTCTCGCCTATTTCAAGCTCGCTTATACCCGCAACCTGAATAATATCACCTACGGTCGCAGTTTCAACCTCGGTACGCTTAAGACCCTGATACATAAACAACTTTGCAATTTTAACCTTAGAATTTGTACCGTCTTTATGACAAAGCGCTACGGTTTGTCCAACATTTACAGTACCGCGAAGCACACGGCCTACACCAATGCGACCGATATAATCGTCATATTCAATATTGGTAAAGAGTATCTGCAAAGGACCTTCTGCGTCACCAACAGGCGGCTCAATCTCTTTTACAATCTCTTCAAACAGAGGCTTCATATCAGTGCCCGCAATATCGGGCGCATAGGTAGCGTAGCCGTCACGACCTGACGCAAACACGACAGGAAACTCAATCTGGTCTTCGTCAGCGCCAAGCTCGATAAACAGATCCAGAACCTCGTCAACAACCTCTATAGGTCGCGCCATAGGTCTGTCGATTTTATTTATAACAAAAACCGCCTTTTTGCCAATCGCCAATGCTTTTTTTAGTAAAAAGCGTGTCTGTGGCATACAGCCCTCAAACGCATCAACAAGCAGTAGTACTCCGTCTACCATCTGCAAAATACGCTCAACCTCACCGCCAAAGTCGGCGTGTCCGGGTGTATCAATAATATTAATTTTAACACCATTATACATAACACTGGTGTTTTTAGAAAGTATAGTTATACCGCGCTCACGCTCAAGGTCATTTGAGTCCATAACGCGCTCATCAACAGCCTCGTTATCACGAAAAGTACCGCTTTGACGAAGCAATTGGTCAACAAGCGTTGTCTTACCGTGGTCAACGTGAGCAATAATTGCGACATTTCTTATATTTTCTCTTTTTTCTATTGCCATTAAAAAGTCCCCTAAAAGTATGAATTATTTTAAATTATTTGGTGTGTTCTTCTATCCAATTCTTGTACCAATAAGCTGAATCCTTTGGTATACGCTCCTGTGTTTCATAATCCACATACACAATACCAAAACGGTCGGTATAACCCATTGCCCATTCAAAGTTATCCATAAAAGACCATAAGAAATATCCGTCAATCTCTGCGCCGTCATCGGTTGCTTTTTCAAGCTCTACAAGATAACGGTTTAAAAAGTCGATACGGTTGGGGTCGTGAACCTTGCCGTCAAGTGACACAACATCGTGCGCTGACATACCGTTTTCGGTAACAAAGAAAGGCAATTTATATCTTTCGTAATAAAATCTTGGTCCCCAACGCAAAGCCTTGGGAGTAATAGGCCACTGAATAGCGGTTTTACCGTGACCAACCTTGCGGGTAACGTTTTGTGGATTACCATTTTCGTCTGCACGAATTTCCTGACCATTGTAGATATTATTAGCGTAAAAATCAAGCGGCTGATTAATAAGTTTCATATCTTCATCGGTAATTTCGGGCAAATAATCTTTATACATTTTAAGTCCGTCTTCGGGGTATTTACCAAGTATTACAGGATCGCTCCACCAAGAAACATTCCACATAAGATTACGAGATAGCGGTGGACATTCAAACATCTTTTTGCGTGCCGCCTCAATATCTGCTGCACTTTCACTCGCAGGATAACATGTAGTACCTGTAGGCGCATAACCAACCTTAATTGGCTGTTTTGCGTTTTCACGCAAAGCGATTACAGCCGCGCCGTGTGATTTAAGCACATTGTGACATATCTGGAAAATATCTTTATACAACACCTTATATCCAGGTGCGTGTGGACTTGTCATATAACCCGCACCGATAAAGCACTGAGGCTCGTTAAATGTAATAAAGTTCTTTACACGGTCTGAATAAAGTTCTGACACCTTTGCGGCATAGTAAGTAAACCACCGAACACTTTCGTCATTGAGCCAACCACCTTTTTTATGTAAAGCATAAGGATAATCCCAATGAAAAAGTGTAACATACGGTTCAATACCGTTTGCTAACAATTCGTCAATCAAGTTCGAGTAAAACTCAACACCCTTTGGATTAAGTTCACCAATTCCGTTTGGTATAAGCCGAGACCAACTAATTGAAAAACGGTAGGCCTTTATGCCAAGCTCCTTCATCAGTTTTACATCTTCTTTATATCTGTGATAATGGTCGCAAGCAATGTCACCTGTGTGACCTTGCTCTACATTACCAGGCTCATGCGAAAATACATCCCACACATTAAGACCCTTGCCGTCTTCGTTCCATGCGCCTTCAATCTGATATGATGCGGTAGCAGCACCCCACACAAAATCTTTTTTAAAACTCATCTTACATGCCTCCGTGTTTGTTAGGTGAATTATATCATAGTTGTCTTTAAATTTCAATAACAGTTGACAAGCAAATTTATTTTTATTACAATAATTTAAGAACTTTTAAAAGAGGTAAATTGATGAATATACTTTTTCAGACGCTTGGTTGTAAGGTTAATCAATATGAAACCGAGGCTATGCGTGAAGCATTATTAAATTTAGGTCATAAAAACGATAAAGCATTACCCATAGATGTGGTAATAATCAATTCTTTCACCGTCACCGCCGAAAGC
>JAFTTE010000063.1 GCA_017466905.1 Clostridia bacterium
AAACGGACTTGATACCGTTATTTCCGAACGCGGACAAGGCCTTTCTGAAGGTCAGATACAACGAATTGCAATTGCCCGCGCGCTACTGTTTGATGCGCCTATTATATTGCTTGACGAGGCAACCTCCGCTTTGGATGAATCAACCGAAACCAAGCTACTTAACAACCTGAAAACCCTTACCGATAAAACAATACTTTTTATTACCCACCGCAATACATCTTTAGAAGGTTGTGATAAAGTCTTATATTTAAGCAATGGTGTTTTTTCAGAAAAAAAATAGATTATATATAAAAATCCCCGAACAAGTTTGTTCGGGGATTTTTGTTTACATCAACCAAAAGATAATGGTCACAATCAAATAGATAACAACCAAAAAGCCAACCGCCACAAGTGTGGGTTTCAGCATCATTTTGGTAGCCTGCCAATAAGTGCGCCAAATGTCTTTAAAACTGGATGTCGTACCTTTTTTTGCCCAGTTAGCACGGGGCGGCAGGTTTGACATATCGGCAATGGTTCTGCCGTCGTCAATATATGTTATCTTTTCTTTTTTTGTTTTCTTTTCACTCATAGGTTCAGTCCTTGTTGAGCAAGTGGCACGCAGCACAATGGCCGTTGCCAAAGTCGCGGTACTCAGGTGTTACCTCGCTGCAAATATCCATAGCCTTGGGACAGCGGGTATGGAACCGACAGCCCTTTGGTGGATTTGCAGGTGAAGGAATATCGCCTTTAAGTATAATGCGATTCATCTTAACATCCGGGTCAGGCTGCGGAATTGCCGAGAAAAGCGCCTCGGTGTAAGGGTGCAAAGGATTTGCAAAAATATCTTCTTTAGTACCAAACTCAACCATAGAGCCCAGATACATAACACCGATTTTGTCAGAAATAAATTTAACAACCGACAAATCGTGCGAAATGAACAGATATGTAAGGTTCATTTCCTGCTGCAATTTTTTAAGCAGATTAATAATCTGTGCCTGAATTGACACATCAAGCGCCGATACAGGCTCGTCGCAGATAACAAGCTTTGGGTTAACCGACAAAGCACGCGCAATACAGATACGCTGTCTTTGGCCGCCCGAAAACTCGTGAGGATAGCGCTCGTAATAATAGTCGCGCAGACCGCATTTATCCATGAGGTCTAAAACGTAGTCCTTAACCTGTGATTTTGGAACGATGTTGTGCACCTCAACAGGCTCTGACAGTATGCCGCCAACCGTGCTACGAGGTGGCAGTGACGAATACGGGTCTTGGAAAATTATCTGCATCTTTTTGCGTATTTCGCGCATCTCAGATGATTTAAGATTAGTAATATCCTGACCCTCAAAAATTATCTGACCGCCGTTTGATTCGTGAAGTTTTAGTATTGTACGGCCCAGAGTTGTTTTGCCGCAACCCGACTCGCCAACGATACCAAGCGTCTCGCCCGCTTTTAGCTTGAACGAAACATTATCTACGGCGATAAGCTCTTGTTTTACCTTGCCTGTAAAGCTCTTTTTTATCGGAAAGCATTTACGAAGATTGCGAACCTCTAAAATGGCTTCCGTATCAAATTGTTCTTGAATTTTTTCTTCAGCCATTTTATTGCTCCTCATCGTACAAGTGACACGCTACAAAATGTGTGGGACTCACCTGAATCATAGCAGGATATTCGCCCGAGCATTTTGCGGTGCACTTATTACATCTTTCCTTAAAATAACAATGCGTTGGCATATTTATGGGGTTAGGTACATTACCCGGAATATTATACAAAGTATCACTATCGGAATTTAAAGTAGGTTTAGACTTTTGTAAACCGATTGTATATGGGTGCATAGGATTGTGGAAAATTTCCTCCACAGTTCCCTTTTCTATTACCTTGCCCGCATACATAACCACGACATAATCTGCCATTTCAGCAATAATGCCAAGGTCGTGTGTGATAAGCATAATTGAGCCGTCAATCTTATCCTTAAGGTCGCGAAGCAGGTCTAATATCTGCGCCTGAATTGTAACGTCAAGTGCGGTTGTAGGCTCGTCTGCAATAATAAGACGCGGGTCGCTTGCAAGCGCCATAGAAATCATAACACGCTGACGCATACCGCCCGACAGCTCGTGCGGGAATGAGTTATACACACGCTCAGGCATTGCGATACCAACAAGATTTAGCATCTCTATTGATTTATTCTTAGCATCCTCTTTGGAAGCCTCAGGGTTGTGTATAAATGTAACCTCATCAAGCTGCTGACCTATTGTAAAAACAGGGTTAAGTGAAGTCATAGGCTCCTGGAAAATCATAGCAATCTGATTGCCACGAATTTTGTGGATGTCGGCAATAGGCATCTTAGCGATGTCATAAACCTTCTCCTCGCCTGTTTTGTCCTTCGACTTAAATCTTATCTCACCTGAATAAATCTGTCCTGTAGGGCCTTGTAAAAGGCGCATAACCGACATACTTGTAACCGACTTGCCGCATCCCGACTCGCCAACAACGCCAACCGTGGCATTTTGAGGCACGTCAAACGATACACCGTTTACAGCCTTAACCACACCCTGCTCTGTAAAGAAAAAGGTGTTAAGCTCGTCAATTTCAAGAATGTTGTCATTATTTTTCATCTGAGTCAGATATTCTGACTCGTCTGCCTTGCGGTATTTTTCAGCCTCAAGGCGCTTCATCACCTTTTTGTTTTCACGGGCTATAGCGCGTATCTCTTTACCGGAAAGGTAGTTTTTATTCGTTTTAGCCATACAAACTACCTCCTTGCCTTCGGGTCAAGCGCGTCGCGCAGACCGTCACCGATAAAGTTAAAGCCAAGTACGGCAATAACTATACAAATACCTGCAGGCACCCAAACGTTAAGATGATTTTGCAGTATATCCTGATTGGTTGAAATAATATTAATCATTGTTCCCCAAGCGGCATACGGTGCTTTAACACCAAGGTTAAGATAGGACAGTGTCGCTTCATAAAGAATCATACTGCCAAGACTCAGACTCATCTGAACGATAAGCTGCGGCATAACGTTAGGTACTAAGTGCTTAAATATTTTTCTTGAGGTCGAATAACCCATAGCCTCGGCGGCAACCATATATTCCTGCTCACGAAGTGAGAGAATCTGTCCACGAACAAGTCGCGCAGTACCTGGCCAGGAAATAAAGGTAAGATAAATCATAAGCAGATAGATGCGGTATTTTGCATCAATTCCCGAAGCGTCAAGAATTGTGCTTATGATAAGCAAAATCGGCACACCGGGTAAGCAAATTAAAATATCACATAGGCGCATTATTATATTGTCGATAGCACCGCCGAAAAAGCCTGCTATACCGCCTAATATAACACCAAGTATTGTAATGAGGAATACGGCGATAAAGCTAACGATCAGCGAAATTCTGCCGCCGTACATAAGACGTACAAAGATATCGTAACCTTCGTTATCGGTACCTAAAATGTGCTCTTTTGACGGGGGTGCTAAAAAGTTATCCTTGAGTGATTTTTCTGTGGTCTGGCGAATGGTATACTCTTCACCATTCACGGTGTATGTAGTTTCAGAAATTGAATACTCGGTCTTACCGCTTTCATCAAGTTCAATTTCGCCCCATTCGGTATAAATAAGCGGGCCTAAAAAACTGAATATAAATAGGCCAACAACCATTATAAGACCGACAATACTAAGCTTTGAACGGAAAAATCTGCGTACAACCATTCTGGTCGGCGACATAAGTCGCACAGTTTTATCGTGAGGCACTTCGTCTTCGACAGTATCTTCTATTACTTCGTTTTTAGTAATTTCTTCCATAAAGCGCCTCCTTACTCTAATTTAACGCGCGGGTCAACAATACCGTACATCAGGTCAGCAAGCAATACGCCAATAACACTAAGAAGTGCGAGGAACATATTGTAACCCATTATAAACGGAATGTCACCGCGGTTCATAGCATCAAGCGCTATTTTACCGATACCGGGTAGGTCAAAAACCTGCTCAGTGATAATTGCAACAGAAAACAGCGATGGCAAAAGACCCGCAAGTGAAGTTACAAGCGGAATAAGAGT
>JAFTTE010000064.1 GCA_017466905.1 Clostridia bacterium
GGTCAATACGGGTACATTTTGTATTGACGCTATGTAGCCAGAATAATAGTGTTTTAAGCGTTTCGTGACCTAGATATCTGATAGCGTCACCAGACAAAGAGAATAGTATATGCTTATTGTTATGATTAGGATTAGCATACAAACACCCCTCGTCAAGTTCATCTATAGGATTAAAGGCAAAAGTCAAAGACGGTACGTCTAAATGACAATAACGCTTCTTATAATTGAGCATACTACGACCGTCGTAAACGAAGTTATCAAGCTTCAGACGTTCGTCTATTTGTTCTAAATGTGCGCAAAATTCACGCACGTCGTCAATTGGGACTATTCCTCTGAACCAGTCCACGCAAGGAACTATATTATTTCTGTCTAACATAATTTGCACCCCTACAAATCAAATATTTATCCCAGAAGGGACATCACGTGATGTCCTCTGCAGAGGACACTGCGCGGTGTACTCACCGGGAGAGGACACGTGGCCCGTGTCCTAATCGAACCAAACCAAATGCGGTGTGTTTTGCATTTGAATTTCAGTCATTTCACGACGGTCACAAACGCCATCACGATTACGAAAATGAACAGCATATGTACCGTTACATTGGTCATAAATAGAAATATCAGTAAATCCGCCACGCTTTAAACGCTGACGAAATGCTTTTACAACATTGTTTTCCATATAATCACCAATAACAATATAGCACCTTTTGGGTCTGATGTCAAGAGAAAAATAGATGAACCACCCGTGTTACACTCGGGTGGTCTTTTCGCTAACGCGAGATATTGCCGCAAAACTACACACGCATAAGAATGTGCATCGAACATCCTTGGGCAGCTTGTGCGGTTACTGAGCCTTTTCCACTTTTGCGGGACTGTTATAATCAAGTCTCGGTAACTGCTGACAAGGAAAGGGGGCAGGGTTGGCAAAGGACATAAGGCGGTACTTCTGACCGTCTTCTATCAGAAGGCATAAGCAGTGTATGCAAAAGTCTTTGGGATAGGGCAGAGCGAATATGCTGCTACCGTCTTCTCTGATTATGTAGTATTTTTCCATAATTTCCTCCTTGAGATAAAAAGAGCCCCCTCGGACCCCTACGGGTCGAGGGGGCAATCCCTTTTTTACTTAAAAATAAAATGATATACCCAAACTACTATATTCAGCGCTACCTTAATAGCCCATTTACCGAACAGCCATATCAATATGCCTGATAGTATAACGCGCCCTACAGGCGAAAGAAAGTTGTTTATAACGCAACGTGCGCTATATAAAGCATTGCCTGCAATGCTTACTATGGACGTAAGACTCTCGGTAAAGCTCGCCAAGTCGATAAACTCGACAAATGGCAGCGCAACGATTAAACCGATTATAATTACTATGCCTGCTATCAGCAAGCCCCATTTTATCGCGTCACCCATCAGAATTCGCCTTCTTACTTGTTAATGCCTCTGATATCGTGTCATACAGTTCCTTAAAACAGAACACAATCAGACCAATCGTTGTTATTGCCTGGATAAGCTTCATTATATTCTCAGGTATCAGACCAACGGCAGCGGAAATGTCAACCACACTTTCTTCTGATAACGTTGTCGCAGGTATGCCAGCAAATTCAGGAATTTTAATTGCAGGAAAAGTTAAGCTGCACTCTGTAGAAGTTGTTGACATTGTATCAACGAAGGTACCCAAAGCATCGATAAAACCGTCTGACTCATTGGGTATGCTGTCGCCTGCATCCGTTGCCTGATTACCCGAATCGGTTATTTCTTGCTTCTCCTGCTCGGCGAGCTCGTTCTGATTGTCGATAATTGCCTGTGTGTTTTCTTTGTCGGCATCAATTTCTGCTTGTGTATTGCTGTTTTGATTGTCAATTATATCTTGTGTTTCAGAATTAGGTTGAATATCAAACCAAACACTAAAACCCTGTAAAACAGCAACAGTAGAATTATAACCCGAACACAAATACATTGTTGTTGTAGTGTTTGAATTTACAGTATAGGTAAACTGACCGCCGTAAGACATAAAAGACCCACTTTGGTCATATCTTGAATATGTTTTAAAATTTGACGGTGTAGAACCGTTAACATAAGCAAACGCACTACCACTAAAA
>JAFTTE010000065.1 GCA_017466905.1 Clostridia bacterium
ACCGATATCCCGCGAAAGCAGCGTCGTTAAGGTAGAGTAGGGTATATCTGCGTCCAGCGCAAATGCTCTAAGGCTATCATACCTATCAAGAATTATATTTCGCAATTTTAATTCACGATTCATTTTGGTTCCTCGACAATTGTTAAATTAATACCTTTATCGCATATTGCAGTTTTTTCTTCATCGGTACAATCCCAATCAGTTATAATTTCATCAAAACAGTTTATATCACACACTTTTACAAACGCGTTTACACCTATTTTACTGCTTGGAATAGTCAATATCTTTTTTCGGCTATTTTTTATAACAGCGCGTTGATAGGTTGCGGTTTCATCGGTTCCGTTTGAAAGCCCAAAATCCGCTGTTAAGCCGGCACCTGTAATAAAGCAAAGATCAAAATGCAACTTACTTACAAAGTCGGTGGCAAGACTATCAACTAAAGACCCACTCTGGCGCATTTTTCCGCCCACAATATAAACATTTATATTATCAAAATCGCGTAGTGCTTTGCCCATATCAACCGAATTAACAACCAAGGTATAGGTGATATCCCGCGGCAACAAGCTTACCATAATAGTGCCAAAAGAGCCGCTCGGAAGATAAACAACATCGTTTTCTTTTATTCGTGATACGGCGGCTTTGGCAATTTCTCTGTAATTATCAAACACAGGCATATTCTCAAAATCGCGGTTTACAGGTGGTCGAAAACCTACCTGAACCGGCAAAATAGCACCACCGTGAGTTCTTTTACAGATACCTTTTTGTTCAAGTATCCGCAGGTCACGGCGTGCCGATTCATCTGATATTCCGTATTTTTCGGTAATTTCTGATATTGTAATTTTACCTATTGTTACAATTATCTTTGCAATTTCATTATGACGTTCTTCAATAAACATATATCAAACCTCTGTTAAATTAATTTATAGAGCTCTACAATAAACATTATACTAAGCAATCGGTAATAGATCAATATATTCGGTAAACGAATTTGCGTATATTTAATTGGCAATTAGATTTCAGGCTCATACACAACAAGGCAGGTGATTGAGCGTGAATATCAAAAATAAAGTAATTATATATCTATACAACAAATCCAATCAATTTGAAATAGAAAAACAGCAGATTAATGAAATCCGCCGTTACAGACCATTAGACAGTTTGGATTATTATGAAATACTGCGTAGCGAAATTAAAATTGAATGTTGGAATGAGTTTATAGACGATTTGATGAGAATAATAGTGCATCATTATCCGCAAAATAAATAAAACCTATAGAAATATCTATAGGGAATATCCAAAACATATTTAGTAGCCAGACACCTGAAATCTAATTGCGAATTATACAAAATGATGATTCGCAATTAGATTTCGGATAAACTCGTTCCAGGTTTCACAGTCAGTATAATGTCCAGCGTCAGAATTTAAAACGAATTCAAAACTAATGAACTCTGACATACACTGGCCGTAAACGGCATAAAGATTAAAATCAGAGTCAACCAAATATTTAAAAGCTTGACCTGACCAATCAACACTACGAGAACTATGTAACTCAAGCTCGGCACGGTACCAATAATCTCTACTGTGCAGCATTTCTTGAGACCTTGAACGGTTACGGCCGTAAAGGGTCTCATATTTTTTGTCATAGATACGGAACATACCGTGGTCGGAACCGTGATTACCTATATCATAACCGTAAGTCTCGGTGCCGTCTGGATAACGGTTAACATAGCATTTCCAATTAACAGGGGAACGCTTAAGTTTGCCCTTAATAGTAAGCGCAAGTTTAGAAGGGGCTATAAAGTTCTTACAGCCCTCAAGCATTATCCAGACGATTTCATCGTCTTTTTTAAAGAAATC
>JAFTTE010000006.1 GCA_017466905.1 Clostridia bacterium
GTTTTTAGTGATATTCCGTCTTCGACGGAGTGATATTTTCTCTTCGAGAAAGTGATATTGAAACCTGCGGTTTCAGTGATATTATATTCGCCCTTAAAACTGGGCGAAGCCCAATATCACTTGCGAAGCAAATATAACTGGTGCAGCCAATATAACTCGCCGTGAGGCGAATATAACTGAAAAAGACGATTTCTTTCGCAATCGTCTTTTTCTGGCTGGGGTGGCAGGATTCGAACCTACGAATGCAGCAGTCAAAGTGCTGTGTCTTACCGCTTGACGACACCCCAATATATTCTGTTTTAAAAAAGTAACCTCGGTAGTGTGTTTGTACCGAGGTTAACTTGTGGGGTGGTAGATGGGATTCGAACCCACGGTCTCCAGTGCCACAAACTGGCGCTTTAACCAACTAAGCTACAACCACCGTAACGCTGTTTATTATATCATAATATAAAAATTTGTCAAGATGTTTTTAATAAAATATTTTATCCATTGAAAAAGATAAAAGATTCTCACAAAAAAAGAATATTCTACGCAACACCGTACTGTTTTATTAACGTCAAACCTTGTCTGGTTCAAGTATTATTAAACAAAAATTACCGAACCAAACCATAAGGTTCAATTCGGTAATTGGTCCGAGTGACAGGACTTGAACCTGCGGCCTCTTGACCCCCAGTCAAGCGCGCTACCAACTGCGCCACACCCGGAAATTTAATTATTTGACTATTAATTATTACGCACTAGACACCCCAATGCCAAGCATCCAACTGCGCCACACCCGGAAATTTAATTATTTGACTATTAATTATTACGCACTAGACACCCCAATGCCAAGCATCCAACTGCGCCACACCCGGATAGTGTGATTGTTAGAATATTACATGTTTTGCACTCTTGACCCCCAGTCAAGAGGACTTATGTAGAGCACATTAACATTGCCCGACCGACATATTATACAACGGTCAGGCAATATTGTCAACAGTTTTTTAAATAAAATTTGCAATCTGATTAGTCAGCAAAGCCTGATTCTACCAAAGCTACCAGACCAGCCATTGCGTCCGCTTCATCACTGCCGTCGCATATAATTTTAATGCTTGTACCGCCAATGATACCAAGAGAAAGAACGCCAAGCAAGCTTTTTGCATTTACCTTTCTTTCATCCTTTTCAACCCAGATAGATGACTTAACCTCGTTTGCCTTCTGGATAAAGAAGGTAGCGGGACGGGCATGAAGACCAACTTGATTTTGAATTACAACGTCTTTAACACACATTTCAAAAACTCCTCGAAAAAGTAAATGTTTAAAATTTTAATGTGTAACAAATAAAATATGATTGTTACGATACTATTATACCACATTTAATGCCGCAGTCAATCGTTTGTTAAAAAGTTCTAATATTTATCCAACTTTTTGGATATTTTGAATGTCAAATTTGGTAAAAATGATAATAAATTATTTGCGTTTGCGGCTCTTTTCGGGTTCAATACCTAATAATTTACGGTCTTGCTTATCAAGTTCTATTTTTTCGAACATTTCAGGCCTTAGCTCGCGGGTGATTTCAAGCGACTGCTTACGGCGCCATTTTGCGATTTCCGCGTGATTACCCGAAAGCAAAACCTCTGGCACCGTGCGACCATTCCACTCGGCAGGTCGTGTATACTGCGGATATTCGAGTAGACCCGAAAAATGACTTTCGTCTTGGAAACACGCGTCATCGCTAAGCACACCCGGCAGCATACGACAAACAGCATCTGCAAGACAAAGCGCGGGCAGTTCGCCGCCCGTTAAAACAAAATCGCCAAGCGATATCTGTTCGTCAACAATTTCTTCGAGCACGCGTTCGTCAACGCCCTCGTAATGCCCACAAAGCAGAACTATTCTGTCAAGCTTTGACAGCTCTACAACCTTGCTTTGAGTAAGTGTCGTACCTTTAGGAGACAAATATATAAGATGTGGCTTGGGCTCGTCCTCGCTATATAGGCTTTTATAGCAGTTATAAATCGGCTCTGCCGCCATAACCATACCCATACCGCCGCCATAGGGCATATCATCCACCTTGTTGTGCTTGTTATTTGCAAAATCGCGGATGTTATGGCATCGGAGTTCTACTTTATCCGCCTTGCGTGCGCGGCCGATTATGCTCTCATTAAGCACAACCTCACACATTTCAGGAAAAAGGGTCATTATATCAATCTTCATCGTCAAAAATCCCCTTTAAAGGTCTGATTACAACAGTATCTGTATTGATATCAACGCTGACAATTACATCGGGAATTGCGGGAACAAGGTATTCCTTATCACCGTTTTTTATATGCCATACATCATTAGCGCCTGTAGGTGAAACGTCGGCTAAAGTGCCAAGCAGCGCGTTTGTATCAGCATCAAAAACCTGTGAGCCGATAATCTCGCTTATAAAATACCTGCCTTCAGGCAGACGCGCGTCGTCACGCTTTATATAAAGCACCTTTTCGCGCAGTTTTTCGGCATCTTCAATGGTATCAACGCCTTTAACCTGCGCTATAACTACATTTCCGTGGGGAGCGATTTTGCTCATTTCTATTTTCGTTTTGCCGTTTTCTAAATAGAATTTTTTAAACTGCGTGAGAAATGCGCCATCATCCGACCAGGGCTGAATACGCACCATACCGCGCACACCGTGAGTGCCGACAAATTTGCCTATTTCTAAAAATTCTTTTTTCATCAAAATTCACCTTTATATGTTAAAAGCCTCCGCGCAGGAGGCTTTGATTAGCGTTTCAGGTAGCCTTTCGGCTACCGAAAAATTAGTCGATTTCTACAACAATTTTTTCGTGGTTTTGATTAGCAGCCGCGCGCATAACAGTGCGGATTGCCTTTGCAATTCTGCCCTGCTTTCCGATTACTCTGCCCATATCATTTTCAGCCACGTGAAGATGATAAACAATAACACCCTCATCATTTGCTTCATCAACTGTTACGTTTACTGCATCAGGATTTTCTACAAGTCCTGACGCAATGGTAATAAGAAGTTCTTTCATAACTATAACTCCAAATTAGAAATTAAAGAACACCGTTCTTTTTAAGCAAAGCCTTAACTGTATCGGTGGGCTGTGCGCCGTTGCCGATCCACTTCTTAGCCTTGTCTGCGTCGATGTTTACGATTGCGGGTTCCTTAGTGGGATCGTAGTAACCGATTTCTTCGATAAAACGACCATCACGGGGATAACGTGAATCTGCAACAACAACACGGTAGAAAGGAGCCTTTTTAGCGCCGATTCTGCGAAGTCTGATTTTTACTGCCATTTTACTGCACCTCCAAAAAACAAGTTTTATATTTATTTAAAAGAGATAACTCTTAAAAACCTAAATTATTGAACTGATTTGGGTTAAAACCGCGCATCATACGCTTTTTACCCTTGCCATTCATCTGCTTGAACATCTTCTTCATCTGTTCATATTGCTTGATAAGGCGGTTAACATCCTCTACCGTTTGTCCGCAGCCTGCGGCAATACGGCGACGGCGAGAGGCGTTAAGTATTTCGGGTTTGCGACGCTCTTTAGCGGTCATTGACTGAATTATAGCCTCAACGCGAAGCATCTGACGGTCATCGACATCGACATCGCGTAATTGTTTTTCCATACCGGGAAGCATTGAAAGCACGCTTTTCAGGCTGCCCATTTTTTTGATTTGCTGGAATTGGTCAAGCAAATCGTTCATATCAAAACGGTTTTCAGATAGTTTCCGTGCCGCTTCTTCCGCTTTTTTTTCGTCAAGCTGCTGTTCGGCGCGTTCAATCAGGGATAGCACGTCGCCCATACCGAGTATTCGGCTTGCCATACGCTCGGGGTGGAATTCTTCAAGCTGGTCGAGCTTTTCACCAACACCCGCAAACATAATCGGCTTGCCTGTAACTGCTTTAACAGACAGCGCGGCACCGCCTCGTGTGTCACCGTCAAGCTTGGTAAGCACAACACCGTCAATTTCGAGTATATCGTTAAATGCTTTTGCAACATTTACAGCGTCCTGACCTATCATTGAGTCAATAACAAGCAGAATATTGTTAACCTCAACACATTCGGTAATGCGTTTTAGTTCTTGCATCAGTTCTTCGTCAACGTGAAGACGACCGGCGGTATCGAGGATTACATAATCGTGACCGTAATCGCGAGCGTGTTTTATAGCCTCTACCGCGATTTTTTCGGGTTTTTCGGTACCCATTTCGAACACGGGTGTATCAACCTGACTACCTACAACCTTTAACTGCTCTATAGCGGCAGGACGATAGATGTCGCAAGCCACAAGCATAGGTCTGTGACCCTTTGATTTTAAAAGTCGGGCCAGCTTTGCACTGTGGGTTGTTTTACCCGAGCCTTGCAGACCGCACATCATAATAACGGTAGGAATTTTTGACGCTGTTTTCAGTCGCGCCTGTTCACTACCCATAAGGGCGGTTAATTCTTCGTTAACAATCTTTACAACCATCTGCGGCGCTGTAAGACTTTCCATTACATTAGTGCCGATACATTTTTCGGTAACGGTGGTGGTAAACTGTTTTGCTACCTTGTAGTTTACGTCGGCTTCAAGCAGTGCCAGACGCACTTCACGCATGGCATCTTTAACGTCGCTTTCGGTAAGTCTGCCTTTGTTGCGAAGCTTTTTAAAAACGCCGTTTATCTTATCGGTTAGACTTGAAAATGCCATGTGTGTTCACCTCTGCTTTTAAAATTTGTTTACGATTTCTTTTATTTTATCGAGCTTATCCTCTGTCGATGTATCGCTGTCAAGCGTTGCCTGAAGCGATAAAACCTTTTCGCACCAGCCGCATTCTTCCTCATATTTTTTGAGTTGTAGCTCGCCGCGTTTTATAAGGTCGCGCACACCCTGACGGGTGATTTGCTCGTTTTCGGCGATTTCGCTGAGCGATAAATCCTCATTATAATAATGATGCAAAAGATTACGTTGCTTTTCGCTTAAAAAAGGACCGTAAAAATCAAGAAGCGCGCTAACGGACAAATCTTTTGGCATTGCGAGCACCCCTTGTAAAGTTTTTTGCTTTACAGCAAGAGTGATTATAGCACAGTCATACGCATCTGTCAAGTTTTTTTCTTTACATTTTTTATATTGAAAAATATTTGTGCTCATTATATAATGTATATGGTGATTTTAATGTCAATTTTAAAGAAAATATTATCCGCGACTTTAAGTCTGATACTTATACTTGGCTGTCTTTCGGGCTGCGGTGAAAAATATATGGATGCTTATATTTATTTCGAGTTGCTTGAAAAGCCCAAAACACTTGACCCGCAGACCGCATCAAGCGACAGCGAGCTGCTTATTGTGCGCAATATTTACGAAGGTCTTATGCGTAAGACCGAAGACGGAACAATAGTGGGCGGTGTAAGCGAGAGTTATTCATACAAAAATCTTACATATACCTTTAATCTAAAAGATGACGCAGTGTGGAACGATGGAACACCACTTACGGCCTATGACTTTGAATACGGTTTTCGACGCGCGGTTGACCCAAAAATAAAAGCGCCCTTTGCAAGCCGCTTGTTCGCGATAACAAACGCCGAGGCAATAAATAGCGGCAGCGCCGATATATCTACCCTTGGTGTTAAAGCAGTCGACGAGCATACCCTTAGAATAACTATGTGCCGCGAGGATAACAATTTCCTTAAAACGCTTACAACATCTGTTTGTATGCCGTGTAACGAGGATTTTTTTGAAAGCAGTATAGGCAAATACGGTCTTGATGCAGAAAATATTATATCTAACGGCAGTTACCGCTTAACCAAATGGAATAAAGAGGATTTTGGTATAAGACTTTATAAAAATGAGGAATACAGTGGTATATTTGACGCGAAAAATGCGGCTGTGTTTATCAGTTGTATAGAAGATGAATCGCAGGTCACCCGTTTGTCCGACGGTGACAGCGATATGGCGTTTATGCCGTGTCAGGAGCTTGACGGTGCAGACAGCGCCAACCTCACCACTCAAAATGTGCAGAATATTTGCTGGCTTATGACTGTAAGCCGCAATTACTCACCAGAAGTCCGCCGCGCATTTGCGCTCGCATTTTCAAGCGATATATACAGTGGTTCTTTGCCTGACGGATTTACTGCTGCAAAATCGATTTACCCCGAGATATTAGGAATTAATGCCGAGTGGATAGGTATGACCGGATATAATATTGACGAGTCAAAATCGGTTATGTCAGCGCAGATTGCCGCTATGGAGGACAGCAAATTTCCACAGTCAACGCTTTATTATTATGAAACTGACGGTGTAAAAGAACTAGCCACCGCAATAGTAGGTCATTGGCAACAAAACCTCAGTACATTTATAAATATTGAGTCATCAACTAATCTCACAGTAATACAAACCGAAATTGCTGAGAGCAGTCTTGATTTTGCACTCTTCCCCGTGACAGCAAAAAGCGATTCGTTCAGCGAATACGCTAAAAATTTTGCCGCTGTAAGTAGTGCTGCCACGCCCGGAGATTTACAGCAAGAATTGCTTGGCGATAATGCTGTATTACCCGTTGCATACCAGACCACAAACATATCATATATACCGTCACTTGAAAATGTGGTTATGGAAGAGGATAATGGGTATATAGATTTTTCCTGGATTATCAAGAGGTGATAATATGGTTTTTTGGGTATTTATTTTGCTGATGAGTATACTTATCCCTGCGCTTATGATTATATTTGGTAAAATGTTTATAAAAGCGGCACCAAAAGAAATTAACAATATTTACGGCTACCGTACAACAATGTCTATGAAAAACCGTGACACTTGGGAATTTTCGCATAAATATTTTGGTAAACTTTGGTTTTATGGCGGATTGATATTGTTGATTTTAAGTATAATACCGATGCTGTTTATAATAGGCAAAAGCATAGATACAATAGCCACTGTTGGCGGCATAGTTGCTACTGCTGATGCGATTATAATGGTAGTATTGATTATCCCCGTAGAAATAACGCTAAAGAATAATTTTGATAAAGACGGAAATAAAATAAAATAAAACAAAACGACGAAAGCAAAATACTTTCGTCGTTTTGTTATTCAAGATGTTCTGGTGTGAACAATCAAGAGAGGTAAATTATTCCTCACCGTTTAAAACGGCTTCTTCGGCGTCTGCCTGAATTTTGTTGTCATAAGAAAGAATGGGTTTAACTTCCTTTTTCTTAATTCGGCGGTCGATATAGTTATTTGTAATTTTCATTACAAGCGGCAACATTACAAGTAAACCAATAATGTTTGTTATCATCATAAGTCCGTTAAAGGTGTCAGAGATATCCCAGGCAAGAGTTGAGGTAAGTACTGCGCCAAAGATAATGGTGCAAACGTGGATTATACGGAAGATAATTGTAGATTTAGAACCAAAGAGGTATTCCCAAGCCTTTGAGCCGTAGTGCGACCAGCCGAGTACGGTGGTAAAGGCAAACAAGAACATAGCGATTGCAACAAAACGCTGACCGATATTGCCCCAGGGGAAAATCTGGTTAAATGCGCCGCCTACAAGTGTGGCATCGGTATATCCCGCTGCAATTTCGCCGGTCTGGGCATTGAAAACACCGCCGTTAAGACCGCCCGAGGTAAGAACAACAAGTGCTGTCATTGTGCAAACAACCATTGTGTCAGCAAATACCTCAAAAATGCCCCACATACCTTGTTTTACGGGCTCTCTAACACTTGAGTTTGAGTGTACCATAACCGATGAACCAAGACCTGCTTCGTTAGAGAACACGCCGCGCTTAAAGCCATTGGTCATAGCAATAATTACACCGCCGATACCACCGCCAACAAAGGCTTCAGGCTTGAATGCGCCTACAAAAATTGCCTTAAACGCAGGTAATATGGCATCGTAATGTATGCCGATAATCACAAGGCTGCCTACAACATAAAGAATAACCATAAAGGGAACTATTTTTTCGGCAACATTTGCTATTCTTTTTACACCGCCTAATGTGATAATAGCTGTAAGTAGCATAATAACAACGCCGATAATAACGTTGTAAAGCGAAACATCGCCAAAAACATTAATGCTTGAGAGCGCTTTAATGTCAAATGCAGCGGCAACATTGGCAACAATTTTGTTTACCTGACCCATACTGCCTATACCGAAAGAGGCAAGCATTGCAAAAATACAGAAAAGAACAGCAAGTATTTTACCTATCCATTTGCAACCCTTTTTTGAGCCTAAACCGTCTTGCAGATAGTACATTGCGCCGCCTGACCACTCGTCATTGGCGTTTTTGCGTCGGAAATATATACCGAGTGTGTTTTCGGCATAGTTTGTCATCATACCAAAAAAGGCTGCAACCCACATCCAGAACACAGCGCCCGCGCCACCAACGCAAATTGCCGCTGCAACACCAGCGATATTTCCGGTACCTACCGTTGCGGCAAGGGCTGTACAAAGCGCCTGGAAGGGTGAAATTGTACCCTTTTCTTTGCGGTGCTTCATAACCTCTTTTGAGAACATACTGCCGATTGTATTTTTCCACCAGTGACCAAGACGTGACACCTGAAAGAACTTGGTGCAGCAGGTAACGATAATGCCTGTACCAACAAGGAGCACCAAACCAAACACACCCCATACTACACTGTTGATACTGCCGTTGATTTCGGCAATTTTGTCAAGAATCATTTTTGACCTCTCCTCATTAAAAAATTGACAAAATAAAAATTGGACTACGCAAAAGCGCAATCCAACAAAAATACAAACGCAAAAATTACCCCTTAAGGTAAAATTTAAAGCTTTGTCCTTTTGCCTGAGAGATTTAACGCTTCGCGCCTTTGCCCCTTCGGCACCTGAATTTAATCAGGCTTCTCCAAAGTGCTATCCGCTTACGGTCCTCACCATACAGGCACCTGAGAGTGTTACTCCTTCGGTCAACTTTAAAAGTTATTTCCCGCAAGCATCATATAGCAATATTAAATTTATGTGCATTATTATATCACTAATATCAAAAAAATCAACCCCCTTTTTTTCAA
>JAFTTE010000007.1 GCA_017466905.1 Clostridia bacterium
AACAATGTGATACAAATAATAATGTTTAATTAGATAGATTTTGATTTTTCTATAATTTAATCTCAAACGGACAGTCGGGGGTCTCGGCTGTCGCCTCGGTCGGCACTTCAGCTTCACAGAGGTGTCCACTGGACACCCGCACCGCCTGTCCCTACAATAAAAACGTAAGCACCCAAACCAAAATTACGGTTTGGGTGCTATTCTTTAACAAATTCGATTATATCACCGACGCTGCAATCAAGCGCGTAACAAAGAGCGTCAAGTGTTTTTGTGTTTATCGCTTCACCCTTTTTCATACGATGCAGGGTGTTAGCGGAAAAACCTTGTTTAAAAATGAGGTTATATTCGGTAATGCCTTTTTTAAAAAGTGTTTCATAAAATGGCTTATAACTTATCAATTCTTATCACCATTTTAATATTATCATACTTAACCTCTTGACTATACTTAAAATATTGAGTATAATTTCAAAAGTGGAAAGGCGGTGATATTTTATGGCGAAAAATGCTAAGATTGCGATTTTTTCTTTAATTTTCATTTTTATTTGCCTGCTGTTATCGTATTTTATGGATGACATTGTGGGCGGAGTATTAAATGATGGGAAATGTGATTATTGCAGTAATAGTAGCGTATTAAAAAGTGATGGCACAGAATATTGTAGAGATTGTTTTTCAAAGTATGACGGAAATTTTTGGAATTAGGAGGAATACATTATGGATGAAATAAAAGAACCAATGTTAATAAGTTTTTTAATAATTTTTGCAATAGCTTTTGTGTTTATTGTTATTCCAATTCTAAGTAAATCCTCAAAAACAAACAAAGAAATGTTTGGGCAAAATGAAATTGGTGATACAGTATCGGTGAAGGCAAAAATCATTTCAAAAAGGATTTACACACCAAGAGGCTCAATAGAGCGCATCAATTTTATTGTTTTTGAAAAAGAGAGCGGAGATAGGATAGAATTGGCAATTAAAGACGAGGAACAATACAAGATGATGTTTGAAGGAGATTTTGGAACATTGACGCATATTGGGAAAAGATATATCTCTTTTAAAAGGTAGTGTAAATATCTTATAAAGTTCTGATAGTGCGAAATTTGCAGAAATAACAGACCGATTCTGTGCTATTTTAAAAACATAATCACCCAAACCAATTACGGTTTGGATGATTATGTTTATCTCTTTACAAAATATTCCTCATACCATACAAGGAAGGTGTAAATTGTCCATACCTTGCGCCAGTTGTCAGAGTCAACGTTGATATAATCGTCAAATATTTTGTTTATTGCGTCACGGTTAAAGAACTTGTCCGCAATATCGCTATTAAATAGTCTTATTACGTCGCCATTGTAACGAGAATCCGCCATCCACATACGTATTGGCACTACAAAGCCGAGTTTTTTGCGGAATGCAATTTCCTCTGGTAATACCTTTGCGGCGGCTGTACGAAGCGCTACCTTGTTTTGTTCGGCGGTTACCTTATATTTTGACGGCATACGGCTTGCAATATCAAAAATACGCATATCGGTAAGCGGCATACGCACTTCAAGTCCTGCGGCGCGACTCATTTTGTCAACGTTAAGGTAAATATCGCCCTCAAGCCACACCTGAATATCCACGTCCGACATTTTTGACAGCGGGTCAAGACCCTCGTTTCCCTCGTAGATATCCTTTACCAAGTCAATCGGCTCAAAGTTTTCATAATATTTTTTAAGGATTTTGCGTTTCTCGTCCTCTTTCATAATATTGGTGTTGCCAACATAAAAGGTTTTAAGGTTGTCGACATAGCGCTCAGCATTGCGGTACATATTGTATCCGCCAAAAAACTCATCGGCGCCCTCGCCTGAGTAGCAGATTTTAGTTCCCTTTGCGGTGGCAATGCAACCCAGCGCAAATGCAATAGCCGATGCGTCGCCCAACGGTTGCTCCATATTATACATAACATAGGGCACAGCGGCAAAATAAGCCTCGGGGGTTATAAGGCAACGGTTGAATTTGCGACCTAAAATATCGGCGGTTTCGCGAGCGAGTCCTGATTCATCAAGTCGGCTGTCGTCATAGCCGCAGCTGTTGCAGGCGGCAGCGTCTGATACAGCCAATACGTATGATGAATCTACACCGCCTGAAAGGAAAGATTCAACATATTCGTCATCGGTTTTAACCTCTTGCATAATTTCGCCAAGGGTTGAGTGAATTTCATCCGCCCATTCGTCGAGTGACTTGGTATTATCGGGGTTAAAGGTGGGTCTGAAATAGCGTGTGATATTTATTTCACCGTTTTTAAAGGTCAGGTATCTGCCGGGGAGCAGTTTTTTAACACCCTTAAAAAATGTTTCATCACCTGTGGTGTAGGTCATTGTAAGATAGATTTGCAGCATTTTTTGGTTTAATTCTTTGTGGAAACCGTTCCCGTCCATAATCTCACGGATTGTGGTGCCGTAAAGCAGTCTGCCGTCTACGGTCTGGTAGTAATAAAACGGCTTGGTGCCAAACTGGTCACGCATACAATACAGTGTGTCAGTGTCCGTATCATATAAAGCGAAGGCAAACATACCATAGATATGCTGCGCCATATCACCGCCCCATTTTTTGTAGGCGGCAATAATTATCTGCTTTTCTTTTTCATCGCGTGGCAGAGTGCAGTCAACACCCAGCTCGCTGCAAAGCGACTTGTGGTTGCGGATATGTCCGCTGTATTTTTTAAGTTCTATCATTTTAAAACCTTCTAAAATTTTGATATTTGAATTTTAACACATTTTCTGACATAATTCAACAATATGTTAAATTATATGTTGTGTTTTAGTATTGGTTTTATTTTAAATATTAAAACATAAATGCTCTTGACTTAAAAGAGAAATGTTGATATAATTAACAAGCAAATTTTGCTGGAGTAGCGCAGTTGGTAGCGCAACTGATTCGTAATCAGTAGGTCGTGGGTTCAAGTCCCATCTTCAGCTCCAAAAAATTCAAATTAAACCTTTATGGTTTGGTTTGAATTTTTTTGTATATATGAGGGACTTGAAGTAGGAGCGGTAGTGAATGACAGTCCGGTGGACTGTCAGAGCCGCGAATGACCGAAGCCGCGACCTCGCGGCAAGAGTCAAGTCCCATCTTCAGCTCCAAAAAAATCTCGTTCTTCGGAACG
>JAFTTE010000066.1 GCA_017466905.1 Clostridia bacterium
AATATTTTATAATGCAAGTAAGTTTGTGGAGGTACCTAAATGGACACTTTTGTAGAACAATTAGTAACAATTAAAAAAACAGGCAAAACCTGGGCTGCATACCTTGGTATTGCTCTTGCGGTAATCATTCTTATTACGGTTGCTTTTTTGTTTTTTAAATCGATTTTTATTGCGTTAGACGCTCTTATTCTATTCGGTGCTTATAAACTATATTCGATGTTAAGCATTGAATATGAATATATTATCACCAATTCTACAATAGATATTGATAAAATTATTGCAAAAAGCTCACGTAAACGTGTTGTAAGCTTTGACCTTACCGCTGTTCAGCGTATAGAAAAGTACACAGGTGTATTGCCTGCTGATATTGCAAACGATTGCTTTTTGGCATGTAATCAAAAAGATGAGAACGCTTTAGTGTTATTTTATAAGGAAGAGGGCAAATCGCAAAAAGCATTTGTTTTTGCGCCAAATGAGCGCACGCGTGAAGCTATGAAAAATTTTTTACCGCGACATCTGTGTGAAAATTTATAATAGGTGATTTTATGAAGGTTTTATTGTCAAATCAAATTAAAACCGCAGAAGATAATGCCGTTTTACGCGGCATTTTTTCTTATGCGCAACTTATGAAAATAGCGGGGGATACTGCAACGCGTGAAATTTTAAACCGATATAATATTATCGGTAAAAAAATATGTGTGCTGTGCGGCAGTGGCAATAACGGCGGTGACGGTCTGGTAATTGCCGCCAACCTTAAAAGCCGCGGCGCAGATGTTTGTTTGCTCACACCCATAGGTTTTCCGTCAACAGATACAGCGCTTAACTTTAAAGACGGCGTTAAAGATATTAAAATACTTGATGATTTTGTCGGTGATTTTGATATAGTAATCGATGCGCTTTTTGGTATTGGTCTGAACAGATTTTTATCAGAAAAAATAGCGACAATTATAGAAAAAATAAATTCATACAACTGCACCAAAATAGCAATAGATATTCCAAGCGGCGTGTTTTGTGACGGCGGCGAGGTTGTGACTGCTTTTCGGGCAGATTTAACACTTACTTTCACAGCGTATAAACCCTGTCAGTTGTTACCGCAGACGAGCGAGTATTGCGGCGAAACGGTAGTTTTGGATATTGGTTTACCGGTTGACAATTACGCCTATCTTACAATAGATAAGCCCGAAATCGTGTCAAGGCCTAAAAGCTCTCATAAAGGCACATTTGGCACAGCACTATTGTTTTGCGGAAGTTACGGTATGGCGGGTGCCGAGATTTTGGCCGCACGTGCAGCTTTACGCAGTGGTGTCGGCATTGCAAAGGCGCTTGTATGCGATAAAAATTATTCTGCATTTACCGCCAGTGTGCCCGAAGCAGTGACCATACCTGTAGATACTGCCGAAAACGGCTCACCGATAGTATATGACAGGACTATCTTATCTGCTCTGTCAAGCAGCAATGCATTACTTATTGGTTGCGGTCTCGGTCGCAGTGACGAAGCGCGAAAACTTGTTATTAGAACACTTGAAAAAACACAAATACCAACAGTTATTGACGCTGACGGCATAAATGCACTGCAGGGTGGCATAAATATAATCAGAAAGATAAATGCCCCCGTAATACTCACACCTCATCCTGCCGAGATGGCGCGGCTGTGTGACACTACAACCGATGAAATACAGGCCAACCGCGTAAAGTTTGCCAAAAAGTTTGCCGTGGAAAACAATTGCATTTTAGCACTTAAAGGTACTAATACAATTGTTGCCACACCAAACGGCAGAATTTTCTTTAACACGACAGGTAACGACGGTCTTGCAACAGGCGGCAGTGGTGACGTGCTTTCGGGTATGATTGTATCGCGACTTGCACAAGGGTACGACCCATTAACCGCTGTGCTGAACTCTGTTTGGTTGCACGGTGCTGTAGCGGATAAACTTGCCGAAAGTATGCCAACACGCACGATATTGCCAAGTGATATTATTGAGGGGCTTAAAACAATTTCAGATTAGGTGATTTTGTGTTTAAGAAATTATTTGCTTTACCCCTTGTATTGTTATTGCTATGCGGCTGCGCCGATAATAAAACAGTGGCACCTGTGCTTGATAATATTTCATTTACCGCTCAAATTGATTACGGCGACAATGAATTTGTCGGCAATGCAACATTGTCAAATGATACATTAAATTTAACTGTAACCGAGCCGCAAGAAATTAAGGATTTAATCTTAAAACTTGACAAAAACGGCGTAACGGCGGAATTTAAGGGCGTGACATATACTCCTGATATAAACTCGCTGCCACAAGGTGCGATAGCGCAGGTTTTGTATAATGTTTTGAATGATATTGCCGCGTCACAGGACACAGCAATCTGTGATGAAGAAAACTGTGTTATAAAAAATAAAATAAACGGATATGATTATGAGTTTACATTTTCACCATCAGGATTGCCGATTTCCTTGGAAATTGACGACCTTGATTTAGAAATCAAATTTAAAAACGTAACTGTAAATTAAAGGACTGTTAAATATGATAAAAGGTAACGCTTTAGATTTTATGCAAAAATTGGACTTTCCGATTGATGCGCAGAAAAAATTGCTTGACACGCTTGATATAATTTTGCAAACGTCGCAATATGCCAACACTTTTTGTGGCGCGCTTGATTATTACGATAGCGTTGATTTTGATTTTTCAAAAATGCTTGAAGACATAAAATCTCTTGCAGAAAGTGCCAATATTTGTGAATACACCGCATATATGTTACTTTTTATCTGCCTTGCGCCAAAGCTGCATACTCGTTACAAGCAAAAGGGTATAAGTGACGCCGTGTTTTATGATACAATGGCGGATTTAAAATATAAGCTTGAAGAGTGCCGTTTGGTTCACGGAAAAGTCGGCACGTTTGTAGCATCGTGGTATAAAGGCTTTTTTGAAATGAAAATCTTTGCACTCGGGCGATTACAGTTTGAAATAAAACACACTTGGTTTGAGTGTACTGTCGACGGCGTACATATTCCAAAAGACAAAAAGGTATTAAGTGTTCATATACCGCGTACAAACACTCGACTTGAACATTCGTTGGTGATTGACTCATACAAACAAGCGGCGGAATTTTTTAAAGAAGAATTTGGTGATATTATCTTTATTTGCAATAGTTGGTTGCTGTATCCTTGGAACAGAACTGTTTTAAAAGACGGTTCAAACCTTGCGCAGTTTTATGATGATTTTACTATTGTAAGTTCGGGTGAATATCAAAATTATAGCGAGGTGTGGCGTTTATTCGATTGCCTTTATGACGACAATCCCGATAATTTGCCAAACGACTCATCACTACGCCGCGCTTATATAGAACGCATAAAAAGCGGACAACCCATCGGTCACGGTACGGGTGTTATCTTATTTGATAAATAGAAAAAATATAGTCATTGCGAGCCGATTTTATCGGTGTGGCAATCCAAATCTTTTTTAGAATTACGGATTGCCGCGGGCTAATGCCCTCGCAATGACTTTTGTTTTATATATTCACAGTTTTTGCATTGAGCAAATCGGCATCTTCTTTTACATGGGTTATCAATAATACGGGTTTGCCTTTTTCGATAAATTCACGCTTGATAATGCTTGCCGCAATATGCTTGTTATCTGCGTCAAGTCCGTTAAACGGCTCATCTAAAACGAGCGCATCACCGCCGTAGGCTATGGCGCGGATTATTGCAACCCTGCGCTTCATACCGCCGCTGAGTGCTGACACGCGTTTTTTACGCACATCATATAGACCAAACTCTTTAAGTAAATTATCCGCAAAATTGTATTTTTCTTTATCAAGAGGCAGGCGGATATTTTTTAAAACATCAATATTTTCGAGTAATCTGTCCTCTTGAAAAACAGCGGATATTTTTTGGGGCACTACAATCTGACCGCTATCGGCATTTTCGAGTCCTAAAATTATGCGTGCAACGGTGGTTTTGCCCGAGCCTGATACACCGTAAAGCTGTACACATTCTCCGCCTGATACTGCTAAATTAAAATTCTTTAAAATTTGAAGTTCGCCATAAGAAAAAGAGACATTTTTAAGTTCAATCATTTAACACGCCTCCGTTTCTTGCAAGATATTTTCTACAGAGGAATTTAAGCAATATTTCAATTATAATACTTAAAACAACCACCGTAAGTGTTACGGCATAAACCTCATCAAAGTTAACATTGCCTTTACCTTGCCACAATAGAGTACCAAGTGAAACACCGGGCAAACATATAACCTCTGCCGCAACACCCGATTTCCACGCAAGACCTAACGCATTTACGCACGCGGTAATTAAACTTGGTGTAAGGTAGGGTAGTTTTATAGAAAATATAGTTTTGGTGGCTGAAATATTATAGACATAGGCCATTTCTAAAAGCTTTTTGTCGGTGCCGCAAAGTCCGTCATGCACCGTTTGCCAGACAAGTGGCATAACCATAAGGCAAACGATTAAAATCGGCAGGGTAGAGCTTTCAAAAAACAGATACATCAAAATTATAATTGCCACCACAGGTACCGCGCGAATGATTTTTAAAATAGGGGAGAGCAGTGAATAGACAAGCTTTGAAATATGGGTTAATATTCCAAGAACAAACCCTGAAATTACACCAAATAAAAAGCCGATAAACACCCTTGCAAGTGTTAATAGTTCTGCTTTTATAAAAGGTGCTGTAAATGCAATTTCAGTCCATTTTTTAAACACTGTAAAGGGACTTGGCAGTATAAGCAACAACAGTTCATTGTTGCGGCTTACAAGACGGGAAGCGGCCTCCCAAATAAGAATCCAGAAGGTCGCTATTAGTATTGCCTTTATTATTTTTTTAAAAATAGGTTGTTTAGTCTGCGTTGTAGTAGAGATCATCAGCGGGTAATTTACCTCCGATAGATGTTGGATCTGCGTTAAACAGTACATTAAAGTAGCCGTTTACGTTTTCTTTCATATCCTTGCCTGTTACATAGCAAAGGTTACAGGTGGGGATTGCTTTTTTAGCAATTGCGGCGCTTGGGGTAATTGTATATTTTTCGCAATAGGTTGCGGTTTCATCAATGTTTTCGGTTGCAAATTTAATTGATGCTTCGTATTCTTCGAGGAATTTTTCAACTGCGGCAGGATTTGCCTCAACATAGCTGTCAAGCGCGATTACGCAACCCATCATAAGCTCGGTATCTGATACCTTTGCCCATTCGTCGTTGATGCTGAGCACACGGTTAAGCTCTTTGTTTTGAACGGTTGCAACAGTAGCAAGTGGTTCCGGAGCCATAGCAACTTCGGCCTCACCGCTTATAAGCTTGGCCTTTAAATCATCGCTTGATACAAAGTTGATGGTTACATCTTTTTGTGGGTCAATGCCGTTTTCGGTAAGGATATAATTTAAAATATATTCGGGGTTCTGACCTTTACCTGTTGAGTAGATTGTTTTACCCTTAAGGTCGGCAATAGATTTGATTGTGTCACCATTTTCAAGAATAGACAGCACACCGTTTGTATTAACAGCAAGCATTCTTACCTTACCGCTGATCTTTTCGTTGTTATAAAGGGTAGCAGCCACATTTGTTGGAACAGATGCAATATTGATTTCGCCCTTTATAAATTTGGGAACTATATCTGTAGCAGCAGCGGCTACTGTAAATGTGTAGTTGTTTGCTGTGAGTTTTGCATCAGAATCGGCATTTAATTTTGCCATACCAATACCTGTAGGTCCTGTCATATAAGCGACCGACATATCAACTGCTACATATTCGGGTTCGCTTGCAACATCAGGTGCGGAAGAAGTGGTATCATTACCGCCGCAGCCTGCAAGCGCAAAAACGAGTGTGAGGGTTAAGAGAATTGCCAATAATTTTTTCATTTTTATCACCTTATTTTAAAATTTTGAAGTTGTGACCGTTACGGCTTATAAGTTTTTTGGACTGTAGTGATTCGATATCGCGGTAAATACTTGTTCTGCCAACCTGAAGTCTGCGAGCAAGCTCTGCCATACCGAAGCTCAGATTTATATTGCCATCACTATCTGCTTGCGATAACAAATATTCATATAATCTTTCTTCGGTAGATTTTGCGGTAAAAGCATCAAGCTTGCGGTTTAAAAAGCGTATTCTGTCACTTAAATAGATAATATAATTAAGTGACATCTGAGGATACTCTTTTAAAATTTCACAAAACTTTTCTTCAGTAATGTAAAGCACCTCACAAGCAGTGTCGGCTATGATGCTGCTCATACCGTCTTTCCAATTGCCAAAAACAGACGCCGCACCAAAAAGCTCACCGTCGGATATTGTGCGTATTGTAATTGCGTCACCAATATCGTTATGTCGCTTAATTGTGGCTTTGCCGCTTGTAATAATGCCGAGCATACCGTTTTTGTAAAGCTGATCACCTTTATTAAGCAAAACAGGTTTGCCAAGCTGGCTGAAAACCGCCGAAATTTCATCACAAGTTAGTCCTTTAAACAAAAAACAGTTAATGGTTCACACCTCAATTCTGTTCCAAATGGAACACTATAATTATATTATACACATATAAAAGAAAAAAGCAAGATGTATTTTCATCTTGCTTTAAAATTATCTTTTAAAAATATTACCGCCGTGACAATCAATACCAACTATAAGCGGAAAATCGCAGAATACAAGCTCTTTTATCGACTCACAACCCAAGTCATCAAAGGCTATCACTTGGCTGGAAGAGATACTTTTTGCAGCCAGCGCACCCGCTCCACCAATAGCGCACAGGTAAACGGCTTTATTTCTGATAATAGAATCAATTACCGCAGTGCTTCGTTCACCTTTGCCAATAGTAGCCGTAAGTCCCATATCGTGAAGTCGAGGTGTGTAGCTATCCATACGTGATGAGGTGGTTGGTCCGCAACTGCCAATCGCCATACCGTCAGGGGTAGGGGTAGGACCTGCAAAATATATCACGGCATTATTTATATCAAAGGGTAATTCCTTGCCGTTTTCTATCAACTCAAAAATTCTTTTGTGGGCTGCATCCCGTGCCGTATAAACCGTACCGCTTAAATAAACCTTATCGCCTGCACGCAGTTTTTCACAAAGTGAATTTAACTTGTTGGAATTTATATAGTATTCGTTCATTTGTTTATATCAGCAAAAAGGTTCTCAAACTGTTCTGTAAGTTCGCGATTATCGGTATTTTTCTGGCTTACTTGCTCACGCGCTGTAGCAAGGGAGGTAACAAGTGTGTCAACCTTGTTTACAAAATCATCAGATGTCTGCATAATTTCTGCCTTAAGCGCGGCAAGAGCCTCGTGAGCATTATCAATTGAGTGAAGGTTTTTCTCTACCTCACGGTTGGTAATATCACGGGTTTCGGCAGAGTTTTGCATAATTGACTTTGCGTTTGCCTGAGCCACAAGATAAAGCTTGCCTATGTTTTGTGAAAGGCGCTCAATCTCGTCATATTTGTCGGTGTATTCTTTAAGCTGCGCTTCAACAGCAGCCTTTGCCGCCTTAACGTCATCAAGCTGGGTATTTACATTTGCGATTGTGGTGTCAAGCGTGTCAATTTTTTGATTTAATTCATTTTCTTTTTCGGAAAACTTTTTGTGAGACTGCTCTATGTATTCGATAACATCGTCACAGTTAAAACCAAAAAGACTTTTTCTGAAACCAACTGACATTTTATTCATCCCTTTATTTAAAAATTCCATACATATATAGTATAACAAATATAAATAGCTTTTACAAGAAAAAAGTTTTTAGTTGAATTCGGGATCTATATCAAGGGTGGCAAAATAATCGTCCATACTTTGCGCGCGACGGATTAATCGCACACTACCGTCAGGCTTTAACATAAGCTCTGCAGAGCGTAGCTTGCCGTTGTAGTTATATCCCATAGAGTGACCGTGAGCACCTGCGTCGTGTATGGTGAGATAATCGCCTATATCAACCTGTGGCAACTCGCGCTCGACAGCAAATTTATCATTGTTTTCGCAAAGAGAACCTACAACATCAAATTTGCCGACAGGATTTTCATTTTCCTTACCCATAACGGTTATATGGTGATATGCGCCGTACATTGCAGGGCGCATAAGATCGCAACAGCTTGCATCTACGCCGATATATTCTTTATATATGTGCTTGTAGTGAAGCGCCTTTGTTACAAGGTATCCGTAAGGACCTGTTATGTAGCGACCCATTTCGGTAAAGAGGGAAATTTCAAGACCTGCGGGGGTGATAATCTCCTCATAAACCTTGCGAACACCCTCACCGATAGCGAATATGTCGACGGGTTCTTCTGTAGGTTTGTATGGAATACCAATACCGCCCGAAAGGTCGATAAACTCAACATTTATATCAAGCTTTTCCTTGATTTCCAGGGCAAACTTAAATAACTTTTTAGCAAGGCGAGGGTAATATTCCTCTACAAGAGAGCAGCTTGCAAGCATTGAATGAATACCAAAGTGTTTAACACCTTTTGATTTAAGAGTAGCAAATGCTTCGAGAATCTGCTCATGTGTCATACCGAATTTTGTATCGTGCAAGTGACCCATAATATCATTTGTGATGTTAAATTTACCGGGGTTATAACGACAGCAGATGGTATCGGGCAGGGGAGCTATTTTTTCAAGAAATTCTATATGTGTTATATCATCAAGATTTATAATCGCGCCTGCTGCAAGTGCCGCCTTGTATTCCGCTACAGTAGTTTCATTTGAGGTAAATATTATATTCTTGCCCGTAATACCGCTTTTTTCTGACAAAACAAGCTCGGGTATAGAGGCGCAGTCAGTACCGCAACCCAAACTGTTTAAGAGGCGCAGTATAGCAGGTGTGGGGGTAGCCTTTACCGCAAAATATTCTTTAAAGCCTTTGTTCCAGGAAAAAGCCTTGTATAAATCGGTTACGCATTTTGTGATACCCGCCTCATCATATACATAAAAAGGTGTAGGGAAGCTTTGCGACCAGTTTTCGATGTTTTCCTTAGTAAACGGAACTGTTTTCATAAATAATACCACATTTCTAAAGTAAAATAACAGTTCGATTTTACACGAATATTAATAATGTGTCAAGTGTTGTGAACAAATTTTAAAATTTTAAATATTTATATTGATTTTTGACATAATGTTTATTATAATATAAAAGCAAAAATTTGTATTATTTTGTAAGGAGAATCGCAAATGACCACAAACAAAACAGTATTAAAATGGCTTGATGAGATGAAAGAACTTCTCACTCCCGACAATGTAGTTTGGATCGACGGCAGTGAAGAACAGCTCGAAGCTCTTCGCAAAGAGTCTGTTGCAAGCGGCGAAATGATTGAACTTAATCAGGAAAAGCTTCCCGGTTGCTATCTGCACAGAACTCTCCCTAACGACGTTGCTCGTGTTGAGGACCGTACTTTTATCTGCTCAAAGGAAAAAGAAAACGCAGGCCCCACCAACAACTGGTGCGACCCCGACGAAATGTATAAAAAGCTTTATAACATTGCTCGCGGCACCTACAAGGGCAGAACAATGTATATTATTCCTTTCTCAATGGGTCCTATAGGCTCTCCCATTGCAAAGGTTGGTATTGAAGTTACTGACTCTATCTATGTTGTACTCAACATGGCAATTATGACCCGCGTTGGCAAGGCTGTACTTGAAGTACTTGGCGACAGCAATGACTGGGTACGCGGTTTGCACGCTAAATGCGATGTTGACCCCGAAAACAGATACATCTGCCACTTCCCCGAAGACAACACAATTATCTCTGTAAACTCAGCTTACGGCGGTAACGTTCTTCTCGGTAAAAAGTGCTTTGCGCTTCGTATCGCTTCTTACCAGGGTTGGAAAGAAGGCTGGATGGCAGAGCATATGCTTATCTTGGGTCTTGAAAATCCGCAGGGCGAGGTTCGCTACATTGCAGCAGCATTCCCATCTGCTTGCGGTAAGACCAACCTTGCAATGCTTATTCCGCCCGAATATCTTCGCAAGAAGGGTTACAAGATCTGGACTGTAGGCGACGACATCTCCTGGATGAAGATTGGTCCCGACGGCAGACTTTACGCTATCAACCCTGAAAACGGTTTCTTTGGCGTTGCTCCCGGTACTAACGAGCACTCTAACTTTAACGCACTTGAGTCAACCAAGAAGAACACAATCTTTACAAATGTTGCTCTTGACCTTAATGACAACACTGTTTGGTGGGAAGGTCTTAACAAGAATCTCCCCGAAAATGCACTTGACTGGAAGGGTAATCCTTGGGATGCTTCTAAGTTTGACAAGGCTGACAAGTCAACCTATGCTGCACACCCCAACTCACGCTTTACAGCTCCTGCTAAAAACTGCCCCTGCATTTCTGATGAATTTGACAAGGGCGCAGGCGTTCCGATTTCTGCAATCGTATTCGGCGGCCGTCGCGCTAAGTGCGCTCCGCTTGTATATCAATCAAAGGATTGGGTTAACGGCGTATTCGTAGGTTCAGCAATGGCTTCTGAAACCACAGCAGCTGCTGCAGGCGCAGTAGGCGTTGTTCGTCGTGACCCGATGGCAATGTTGCCGTTCTGCGGTTACCATATGGGCGATTACTTTGCACACTGGCTCGAAATGGGCGAGAAGCTTGGCGAAAATGCGCCTAAGATCTTTAACGTTAACTGGTTCCGCACCGATGACGAAGGTAACTTTGTATGGCCAGGTTTCGGTGACAACATGCGCGTTCTTAACTGGATTATCGACCGTTGCGAAGGCAAGGCAGATGCAGTAGAAACCGCTATCGGTTACGTTCCACAGCCCGAAGACATCGACCTTACCGATCTTGATATGGATATGGATACACTTAAGTCTATCCTTAAGGTTGACAAAGATGTTTGGACCAAGGAAGCAGAAGAGATTGAAGAGCACTACAAGAAGTTTGGCGACAAATTGCCAGCAGCACTTCGTGAACAGCTTGAAACTCTTAAATCAAATCTTGCTGATATGTAATTGTCGCAAACACAGTTTGCGACATCGATATAAATCTCTGACGAGATTTTCGATATGCAGCAAGGCTACTCGATATGCATAAAATGCTCGATATGTTTCGCTACGCTCAACGAGATTTATATCATATCGAGTTTTCGTAGAAAACATATCGATTTTGTGTAACAAAAATATCGAGTCGGGCATCGCCCGATATATCGATAATGCACAATTAGCTAACATTAAAGCACTCATCATTGAATTATGGTGAGTGCTTTGTTTATGTAAGATATTAAGTTGTAAATTATAGAGTTATTTATTTGCCCATTTCTTACATTGCTCAATTCTCGCACCGCAAGGCTTATCGCCGTGCTCAGGGTCGCAAGAATATTGTGTTAATAATTCGCAAGGAATGTCCGTGCACTCGCCACAATGCATAAATCCTTTGTCTTGGCAACATATTGCAACAGGACATTCGCCATGAAAAGGATGTCCGTTTGTTTCGATACAACCACCACAATTATAAGGTTCCTTAAATGTACAATCGGTACAATGTAAACCACATCTTGAATCAATCATAATAAAGCCCCCAATAATATTGTAAATATTTTAAATAAATTATACTATAAGTTATTTTGCATTGCAACATACAAATTAAAAGCACTTATCGCATCTATGATAAGTGCTTTATTTTTTGGTTTAATTGTGCACCCGGAATTATGCATTGTGCATTTTTTTGTCGTCTGATGCAGGTCCATCGATTAGTTTAAGATTAAATCATATAGAAATAATAATCAATGTGATTGAACATTATTATATGAATTACATTGAATTAATTTAAATATATAATTTCGCTTCACGGACAGTCGAGGGCGCCTGTCCCTACATTGTTAAGTGATGCATCTGCTTTAAGAGCAGAGCTTTAACATTTATAAATTGTGCATTATGAATTGTGAATTGTGCATTTATAAATGTTTATCATCAGTCGAGGGTCCGTCTAACAACTCACCGTCTTTTGTGAACCGTGAGCCGTGGCAGGGGCAGTCCCAGGTGTGCTCATATTTGTTATATTTAAGCGCACAGCCAAGATGAGGACAGCGTGGTGTAGTTGGTGTTATTAGGTTAAAAAAAGTTTCTACGCCATTTAAAGCAAGCTGTGGGTGTAATATTGTTCTTGACGGAGAGAATATGTCGCTATATTCGTTTGATTTTTCCTGAACTAAATCGCAAAGTATTTCTGCGGCCACCATAGAACTTGTAAAACCCCATTTGTTATAGCCTGTGGCTACAAATAAGTCGGGTGTGTTTTTTGAGTAGTTGCCGATATAGGGGATACCGTCAAGAGTCATACAGTCCTGAGTTGCCCAGCGATATTTTTCGTGTGCAGTTGGATAATATTGTTTTGCAAAATCGGATATTTCAGCCCAAGCACCGCCGTTTTTACCCGTGCGGTGACTACCGCCGCCAATTAGTAATAAATCACCGTAATTTCTGAAAGATAAACCCTTTAAATCGTCGTCAACATACATACCGTCTACATTCTGTGCATTTTCGTATGCTATAACATAAGAACGGTGCTGATACATTTTTAGATAGTAAGAGCCGTGCTTGTTGAGTATTGGAAAATGTGTTGTAATAATTGCTTTTTTAAAGCTTATTTTACCTTTGTCTGTTTCGGCGCAGTTTGGTTTGAGATTAATTAATTTTGTATTTTCTTTAATATTAAGATTATTAGACAACTTATATAAAAATTCAAGCGGATGTATCTGTCCTTGATTTTTAAGCTTTACTGCGCCCGAAATTTCAAAAGGCAGGGAAGTTTTCTCTACAATATCAGCCTTTACACCGATAGCGTTGTATGCTTGGATTTCTTTTTCAATCTTTTGTTTGTCATTCAACGAATATACATACGCATCTTTTGTTTCAAAATCGCAGTCAAATTCTTGACATAATTTACGGTAACGGGCGAGGGCATTTTTATTCGCTTTATAATATTTTTGAGCAGCTTCAACACCGTATTTTTTAATTATCTTATCATAAATAAGACCGTGCTGAACGGTAACCTTTGCGGTGGTATTTTTGGTAATACCACTGCAAATTTCTTTTGCTTCGATAAGTGTATAATCCACACCTGCTTTATCTAACATATAAGCGCATAAAATACCTGTAAGTCCGCCGCCTACTATTAACACATCGGTGTTAATATTACCGCTTAAACTTTCAAATTGTGGTTTTTGGGTAGTTGCCATCCAAACTGAAACATTCACACTATCGCATCCTTTGGTGATAGTATGTACATAAAATAATTTTTTATTTATGGACAACCAATGGTTGCCCATACGCATTTAATTGAATTAACATTGTAGGGGCGAGCATTGCTCGTCCGTAAAAAACTCCCCTTTGTGAAGGGGAGTTTTCAATGTTATTATAGCTTCGCAACATCAGCATCGGTTATAAGGTGGAAGCCAGCATTTTCAAGCGCTGTTTCTGCGGCTGCATTATCAGCCACACGAAGAACAACGTAAGCATGTTTTTCGGTACGGGACATAAATGCATAAAGGTATTCCATATTAATATTGTTTTCATCAAGTACGTTAAGAGCCTTTGAAAGCTTACCAGGCTCGTCGCCGATTTTAACACCAACAACATCGGTTGTCTTGATAAGGTAACCTTCTTCAGCAAGTGTTTTAAGTGCAGTATCGTTATCGTTTACAATAAGACGAAGAATACCAAAATCCTGTGTGTCGGCGATTGATAGCGCACGGATATTTACATTATGCCGTGCCAATGTGTCTGTAATATCCACTAATGTGCCTTGTTTATTTTCTACAAATACGGTTAATTGTTTTAATGACATAATTTCATCTCCTATTAATCGTGTAATTTGCGTTTATCAATAACGCGAACAGCCTTACCTTCGCTACGGGTGATACTCTTGGGTGCTACAAGGTGAACTGTGGGGTTGATACCAAGCATAGTCTTCATAGCATTTGCAAGTGATTTTTCAAGGGCAGTGATGCCGCCTACAGTATCGGTAAACTGATCAGGATTAAGCTCTACATTAACTTCAAACGTATCGGTGTTGTTAACGCGGTCAAGCACGATCTGATAGTTAGGCTGATAACCTTCGTTAAGCAAAACGGTTTCAATCTGGCTTGGGAATACGTTAACACCACGGATAATCATCATATCGTCGCTTCTGCCCATCGGCTTGCTCATCTTGATATGAGTTCTGCCGCAAGAGCAGGGCTTGCGTGTAAGCACGCATATATCACGTGTGCGGTAGCGAAGTAGGGGAAATGCCTCTTTATCAAGAGAGGTAAATACAAGCTCACCCTTACTGCCTTCGGGTAATACTTCGCCAGTTTCGGGGTCAATGATTTCGGCAAGGAAGTGGTCCTCGTTTATGTGCATACCTGTCTGTTCTTCACATTCAAAAGATACTCCGGGACCGCTTGTTTCGGTAAGGCCGTAGATATCGTAAGCTTTGATACCAAGTGTTTTTTCAATACCGCGGCGCATTTCTTCGGTCCAAGGCTCTGCACCAAATATACCTGCTTTAAGCGGAATAGTATCGGGTGTGTAGCCCTTTTCGGTAAGAGATTCGCCAAGATATGCTGCATAAGAGGGTGTACAGCAAAGGATCGTAGCCTTAAGGTCGGTCATAAACTGCAACTGACGCTCGGTGTTGCCCGATGACATAGGAAGTGTAAGACATCCTACCTTGTGTGAGCCGCCGTTAAGACCGGGACCACCTGTAAACAAACCGTAGCCGTAGGCTACCTGACAAACATCTTCATTTGTGCCGCCTGCAGCAACAATAGCACGAGCGCAACAATCTTCCCAAAGGTCGATGTCGTGCTGGGTGTAAAATGCTACAACACGGCGGCCTGTGGTGCCCGAGGTTGACTGAATGCGAACACATTCGCTAAGCGGTTTTGCAAGCAAACCGTAGGGGTATGCATCGCGTAAATCTGCCTTAGTTAAGAAGGGGAGAAGATGCAAATCTTCAATTCCGTGGATATCATCGGGACTGACACCTTTTTTATCCATAAGGTCGCGGTAGTAGGGCACATTTTCATATACGTGCTTTACCTGTTTTACCAGCTTTTCCGATTGAAGCTTTTTAATGTCTTCTACGGGCATGGTTTCAATTTCTTTTTGATAGTAGCGCTTTTCCAATAGTAACATCACCTTTCAGTAAAATAATAATTTATGAATTATAACCAAGGTCAAAGGCCTTTTTATTCATTTCGATGAATTTAGGAGCAACGGTATTTTCAATAGCAGCAATCCACTTATCATATGAAATACCAAACTGACGTGCCACCTTACCCATAAGCACTATATTAACGGCTTTTGGTGAGCCTGCCTGTTCTGCAAGGGTAAGTGCGTCAAGCGCTTCAACCTTTAAGCCTTTGGCGACGAGTTCATCAAGCACATTTTCGGGGTACTGCGCCGCGCCGATAATAACTGGCATAGGGTCAATCTGTTGTGTATTTACAACAATAAGACCGTCTTTATTCAGGTATTTAGCGTAACGCGCCGCCTCTAACTTTTCAAAAGAGATTATATAGTCGGCTTCTCCCTCGGTAATGATAGGGGAATAAACCTTTTCACCAAAGCGGACATAGGTTACAACACTGCCGCCGCGCTGACTCATACCGTGAACTTCGCTTACCTTAACATCATAGCCTTCGTCAATCAGCAATCTGCCAAGTAATTTTGAGGCAAGCAGACTACCCTGACCGCCGACACCGACAATCATTACATTTGTGGTTTTCATATCGCTTACCTCCTTTAAATTATCGCATCAAATGCGCAAAGTTGTTTACAAACACCACAACCCACGCATAATGTATTATCGATATTTGCCTTACCGTCTTTCATACTAATTGCGGGACAACCAAGACCCATACAACGCTTGCAGGATTTGCATTTATCAGCATCTACTTTAAGCGGTGGTAGCGGTTTTACCGATTTAAGCAATACACAGGGGCGACGGGAAATAATAACCGACGGCTCTGCTACGGCAAGTTCTTCTTTGATAGCGGTTTCACATTCTTTAAGGTTATAAGGGTCAACCACGCGAACGCGATTAATACCTAAAGCCTTGCAAAGCGCTTCAAGATTTACCTTTGCGGCAACCTCGCCCTTAATGTTATAGCCTGTGGTGGGGTTTTGCTGATGACCTGTCATACCTGTAATTGAGTTATCAAGTATGATGACTGTCGAATTAGTAGCGTTGTATGCCACATTAACAAGGCTTGTCATACCTGAATGCATAAAGGTTGAATCACCAATAACCGCAACACTCTTACCCTCGGTTTCACCACCGCGAGCCGCATTAAATCCGTGCAGACCCGAAATTGACGCGCCCATACAAAGTGTGGTGTCAAGCGCGTTAAGCGGTGGTACTGCGCCCAGGGTGTAACAGCCAATATCACCGTGAACGGTAATTTTATTTTTTGCCAAGGTATAGAACATACCACGATGTGGGCATCCTGCGCACATCATAGGCGGTCTGTTCGGTACAGGTGAGTCGGCGCTAACGCTGTCGTTCGCCTTAATACCAAAAGCATCGGCAATAGTTTTTTGAGAAAATTCACCAAGAATCGAGAACATTTCTTTGCCGATAACATTAATTCCTAATGATTTAACGTGATTTTCGATTATGGGGTCAAGCTCTTCAATAACATAAAGCTTTTTAACCTTTGCAGCAAAATCCTTGATTGTATTTACAGGTAGGGGGTTTGGCATACCGATTTTGAGTATGCTTGCATTATCGCCAAAAACCTCTTTAACATATTGATAAGAGCAACCTGAAGTGATAATACCGATTTCATCACTGCCGTATTCTACGGTATTATAGATGCAATCTTCGGCAAGCTCTTGCAGTTTTAACGTGCGCTCTTCTACAAAAGGATGTCTTTTGACAGCGTTACCCGGCATCATTATGTATTTTGCAGGGTTCTTTTCATAATCTTTAAGCACCGCAGGTGTAGCTTCATTGGTTTCAACAACCGACTGACTGTGCGCAATGCGTGTGCACATACGAAGAAGAACGGGTGTATCGTATTTTTCAGACAGTTCAAATGCAGAACGCGCAAAGGTATAAGCCTCTTGCGAATCGGCAGGCTCAAGCATTGGCACCTTTGATGCTATAGCATAATGGCGGGAATCCTGCTCATTTTGCGATGAGTGCATAGCAGGGTCATCGGCAACGCAAATTACCATACCGCCGTTAACGCCTGTATATGAAAGTGTAAAAAGCGGGTCAGCCGCAACATTAAGACCAACGTGCTTCATAGCGCAGGCACTGCGTGCACCCGCAAGGCTTGCGCCAAAGGCAACCTCACAGGCAACCTTTTCGTTTGGTGCCCATTCGCTGTGCAAATCGTCATATTTAGATAAAAATTCGGTAATTTCGGTAGAGGGAGTGCCTGGGTAGCTTGATACAACACCCAAACCGCCGTCGTGCAGACCTGCGGCTACCGCCTGATTACCAATAAGTAACTTTTTCATATATATAAAACCTTTCAATTAAGATTTGTTTTGTGAGTCAACCAAACCGTCTGCACCGTACATTTTACGAAGCTTTGGTTTTTCTATCTTGCCTGTAGGATTACGCGGCACGTCGGCAAAGATAATCTTGCGCGGACGCTTGTAGCGGGGAAGCTCTAAACAAAATTCATTTATTTCTTCTTCGGTACAGGTCATACCGTCTTTAATCTGGATAATTGCGGTTGCAATTTCACCCAAGCGGCTATCCGGCAGACCAATGACCGCAACATCCATAATCTTGGGGTGCGCCGCAAGGAAATTTTCAATCTGAACGGGGTAGAGGTTTTCGCCGCCTGTGATGATAACATCTTTTTTACGGTCAACAAGGTATATAAAGCCGTCCTCATCCTGCATTGCCATATCACCTGTATATAGCCAACCGTCTTTAAGTGTATCGGCAGTGGCTTTTTCATCACGGTAATAGCAGGTCATAACACCCGCACCTTTAAGACAAAGTTCGCCGACATCACCTTGTTTTACGGTGTTGCCGTCAGGGTCAACAATCTTAAGCTCCCAACCGTAGCCTGCTATACCTATTGCGCCAACCTTGTGCACATTTTCGACGCCCAGATGTACAGCACCAGGTCCAATGGATTCAGAAAGACCATAGTTTGTATCATATTGCTGCTCGGGGAAATATTCGAGCCAACGTTTTATAAGACTTTGCGGTACAGGCTGCGCGCCGATATGCATAAGTCGCCAGTTAGATAAATCATAATCGTTAAGATTGATTTCGCCATTATCAATAGCGTTTAAAATATCCTGTGCCCACGGCACGAGTAACCAAACGATTGTGCATTTTTCCTGTGCGGCGGCATTTAAAATATTTCGTGCCTGTGTACCCTTTAAAATTACAGCCTTTGAGCCTGTGATAAGGCTACCAAACCAGTGCATTTTAGCGCCGGTATGATAAAGGGGAGGAATACACAAAAAACAATCGTCCTTTGTCTGACCGTGGTGAGTTTGCTCTACGCGGCAGGAATGTATAAGACTTTCGTGGTTATGTAATATAGCCTTTGGAAAACCTGTTGTTCCCGATGAAAAATAGATAGCAGCATCATCTTCTTCGCAAAGTTCACATTCGGGGAATATTGACGAACACTCTGATGTTAAATCATTATAATCATCAGCAAAAGCGGGGCAACCTGAACCAAAGTAAATGAGTGTGCATTTTTTTGATATTTTTTCCGCAACTGCCTCAACACGACCGATAAACTCTGTACCGAATATAAGCACATCCGCCTCAGCAAGCTGCAAACAATAGTCAATTTCATCAGAAGAATATCTGAAATTTAGCGGTACTGCCAATGCGCCAGTTTTTAAAATACCAAAATAAATCGGCAACCAATCAATACAGTTCATCAAGAGTATTGCGACTTTTTTGCCCTTACCAATGCCATTTTGCTGTAGCATATTAGCAAGGCGGTTTGCCTTTTCGTTAAAAACTGCCCACGAAATCTCGCGGCGATAATAATCCACACGGTGTGTAGGCTCGACCAATTCAAACTCATGCCAGGTGCGGCGGCGTGTTTCGGGTTGGTCGGGGTTGATTTCGACAAGCGCGGTGTCGTTTGCATATTTACGCGCGTTGTCCTCAAGTAGGTGTACAATAGTCATAAAATACAGTCCCCAATAAATAAGTTATTTATTAGTATTTTAACACTTTAAAGTGCCAATGTCAACCGAAACACACATTTAATAATAAACTTAAGTTATTGACTTTTTCAATTAGACATAATATACTAGTCGTGTTATTTTTTTCTAGAAAAGAGTATACTTATATGAGTACAAATGCAATGTCGAAAAATGCCTTTTTTATAGGTGTAATATGTTCTTTTGCATATCTTTCGGTTTATATTGCAAGAAATGTTTTAAGCGCAGTTTCACCGCAGATGATTTCTGACGGTATATTCAGCGAAAATATTATTGGTTCGTTGTCTTCCGTTTTCTTTTTTGCCTATGCAATTGGTCAGCTCATTAACGGATTAATCGGTGATGTGATAAAATCAAAATATATGATTACCATAGGTCTGCTGTTAGCTGGTATTACAAGTTTTATATTACCGATTTTTACTGAAAGCACTATAACAACAATCTTATTATATGGTCTGCTTGGATTTGCGCTTTCCATGATATATGGTCCTATGACAAAAGCTATTGCTGAAAATACCGAGCCGTATCACGCTATAAAATGTAATCTTGCACTTAATTTTGCAGCCTATTTCGGTGCGCCGATTGCAGGACTTTTGGCGCTTGCTTTTTTATGGGACACTGCTTTTAAATCAAGCGGTATAATGCTCTGCTTTATGGCAGTGTTATGTTTTGTTATCTTTTCTTATTTTGAAGCGAAAAAAATCATTGTCTACAAAAGATCTGATGATTCGCAAAAAGATAAGAGGAACAGTTTTAAAACATCACTGAATATTTTATTCAAAAGAAGTATTGTTAAATATACGTTTGTATCAATACTTACAGGCATTATACGAACCTCGGTACTGTTCTGGTTGCCTACATATCTGATGCAGTATCTGAATTTCAGTGAAAAAAACTCAACTAGTATTTTTACTGTTACCTCGCTTTTTATATCATTAGGTAGCTTTGCGGCTGCTTATATTTATAAACTTTTTCGCAACAATACCGATAAAACATTAATATTCTCGTTCTTGCTTGCAGCAATACTGTTTTTAGGCGCATTTATAATTAAGCAAGAGGTAGTAAATATTTTGCTTTTGATACTCGCTATTGTGGCATCAAATTGTGCTTCTACAATGATATGGAGCTTTTACTGCCCAAGCCTTGCCGATACAGGTTTGGTATCAAGCGCTACAGGGTATCTTGATTTTATAAGCTATATGGCGGCGGCAATTTCATCAAAACTCTTTGCAAATGCTGTTGGCGATATTGGCTGGGGCGGTTTAATTTTGGTGTGGTTTGCTTTAATGATTATAGGTGTAATAATTTCAATTCCATATAAAAAACGCTGTGATGTTTAAATCACAGCGTTTTTTTCGTATTTATTTAAATGTAACTTCGGCTACTCTTACGCACAGGCTTTGTCCGTATTTAAAGTTTGTAAAGTTTATAAGTACTTTATCGTCCTTTTGAGAGAAGTGAAGTTCTTCGCCGTTGTCCATCCACTTGATTGACTCAATACGGCGGTCAAACTTTTCAAGCGTGGTAGCACCATCTTCTTTAAAACCTAAAGATACATTTATATCGCCGCCGCTTTGTACATTGAATTTAAAAATGTATGCGGTGTTTTCATCTTTAATATCTTTAAGTACAAACTCTTTTTTGTCAGCATAGGTGATATACGGTCTGCCGTTGTAGATAGCGGCGCCATAAGTGTCCATCCAACGACCGATGCACTCCATAATTCCCTTTTGCATTGTGGGTACTGTGCCGTCAGCGTTAGGACCAATATTAAGCAAGAAGTTAGCGCCTACCTTGCGGCAGTTGCAAAGACTTTCAATAAGTGTTTTAACGGGCTTAAAATTAATGTCGTCAGCGATTCCCCAGTGGTCGCAGAGTGTTTCGCACATTTCACCTGCCATATACTTTGGCTGACCTGTGCTGTCAAGCGGCTCGGCCATACCGCGCTCAAAGGTAACCGAGTCAATCTCAGAGTTACCCATTTTGCCTTGCGCATGAAGACCTGTGTTGTTAATAACCATAGCCTCAGGCTGATAGCGGTGTATCATTTTGTAAAGCTTGTCTTCCTGCCAATCGGCATCGGGCTTTGACCAGTTACCGTCAAACCATAAGCCACCGATTTTGCCGTATTTGGTGCAAAGTATTTCAAAGCTTTTGTAAAGGTAGTCAAGATAAGCGTCAAAATTATTTTCAAAATCGGGATGATGCCAATCAAGTGTTGTATGATAAAAGAAGGGGACAATGTCTACCTTGCGGCACTCGTCAACAAATTCTGCGATAAGGTCGCGACCTGCCGGTGAATTAAGAGCATTAAAATCAGAAAGTCCGCGCGGGTCATAAAGCGAAAACCCTTCGTGATGACGGGTTGTAAGGCATATATATTTACATCCAGCCTTCTTTGCTGTGTTAACAATGTCGGACATACCTTTGCAATCAAAGGTATCGGCAAGCTTTTGGTATTCATCCATATTTCTGTTATTGCGAAATACCCATTCACCGCCATTTAATTGAGAATAAAGACCGTAGTGCACAAACATACCAAAGCCTAATTGCTCAAAATCTTTGATATATTGAGGTGCTACAGGGATTTTGTTTTCCATAACTCCATAACTCCTTTTTGTATTTTTAAATAAAATAACATAAATTTTTGGAAAAGTAAACTAATTTTATAAAAATATACTTGATTTTTTAAAAATGATAATATATAATTACTTGGCACCTGCAGATGTCGCGTAGCTGGTCGAGCGCGCACGATTGGAAATCGTGTAACTATTAAAAGTAGTTCGAGGGTTCGAATCCCTCCATCTGCGCCAGAAAAACCGACTTGTTTCGACAAGTCGGTTTTTCAGTTATATTCTCCTTACGGCGAGTGATATTGCTTCACAGTGATATTCGGCTAAAGCCGAGTGATATTGCCCTTCGGGCAGTTAAGAGGCGAATATAATATCACTGAAACCATAGGTTTCAATATCACATTTTGCGAAAGCAAAATATATCACTCTGTGCGTAGCACAGAATATCACTAAAAGCTGTAGGAATTTAAACACATAGGTCAAAAAATAAAAGAGCATGGAATTTGTACAACTTTTAATATATTTAAATAGGTGATTCTATGAAAAAAATTCAGATAGTTATTGATTTGTTTTTAACTATAGTAGCCTCGGTTTTATCAGCAGTAGGTCTTTATACCTTTGTTAACCCTGCCAATTTTGCGCCAAGCGGTATTGACGGTATTTCAATGATGCTGCAGAAACTTACTGATATCAATATGGGTTATATTTCTCTTGCTATAAATATACCGTTACTGATATTGGCGTGGTTTTTTATAAGCAAAAAATATGTTGTTTATACAACCATATTTACTGTTCTTTCATCAGTTATGATGATTTTAATGGAACAGATAAATATGTATGAGTATGTAACGGAAAATAACGCCTGGATAGCAGTTCTTGCATCGGGTATTATGCTTGGTTTTAGAACTGCAATTATGATTAAGATTGGCGGCTCTACGGGCGGTGTCGATATAATCTCTTGTATTATTCAGCAAAAAAGACCTTATCTTAATATTGAAAGTCTTATTTCAATATTTTGTTACATAATCATCGGCGTGTCGTTTTTTGTGTATGGCAATATAGAGAGCGTTATTATGTCAATCGCTCAGATGATGATATTTAATCTTGCTATGAACTCTATACTAAAAACCACAAGAAATGCAGTTGAGGCGCGTATAATAACCGACGATCCGCAAAAGTTTAAGGAGGATATAATAAACAATTTAAAACACGGCGCTACAATTATTGACGGCACGGGTATGTTTACAGGGGAGAGCAGAAAAACAATTGTAACCATAATAAACCTGCGTCAAATGAATGATTTAATAAAACTTTCACGAAAGCATCCAAACTCGTTTATATATTTCAGTGAGGTGAACGGTGTCTGGGGTAATTTCAGGTGGAATAAATCCGATATAGCTAAATAATCACTATTAAAAGAACTGTCAAGCGGCGGTTCTTTTTTCTTTGTCATAAATACACTTGTATTCACATAGTATTAATCAGTAAAAAATTTTTAATGTAAAAGTTTCGGAGGAATATTTATGGCAAATAAAAGTATATACGAGGACATTGCTTTAAGAACAGGCGGAGATATTTATTTAGGCATTGTAGGGCCCGTAAGAACAGGTAAATCAACCTTTATAAAGCAGTTTATGGATAAGCTCGTTATGCCTAATATTTCTGAGGAATATGAAAAGGAACGCGCTAAAGACGAACTGCCGCAATCATCATCGGGTAGGACAATTATGACAACCGAGCCTAAATTTATACCCGAAAAGGCGATTAATATAAATATTGATAACACCGCAAATATGAAAGTTCGTATTATTGA
>JAFTTE010000008.1 GCA_017466905.1 Clostridia bacterium
ACTTGAAAGACATAGATACGGGTATCTCACGACCTCGTTCATCGGTTAAAACCGCAATCGTCTCCTTAACGGTATATTCACCCTTTTCGGCAATGGATTTTACCGTATAGTTTCCAAGCAGATAAAAGGGACCAAATATTTTATGTGTAAACGGGCCTTCGGGACCGGTTCCGAGGTGTTCGCCTGCACGAACAATGTCGCCGACTTGTGCAGTCGGTGTAAACTCCCATTTCTTTTCAGTGTTAAGCCCGTCTGCGTAAATTCCTCTTTCCAAAAACCAGCCTGCTTGCTCTGCTAAAACAGGAAGCGGATTTTGCAATCCGTCATATATCTGACCGAGCAAACCGGGACCGAGATCTGCGGACAGCATATCTCCCGTAAATTCCACATTATCTCCGCATTTAATGCCATCGGTCATTTCGTAAACCTGTATTTGTGCGACATTTCCTCTTATGCGGATAACCTCGCTTTTAAGGGCGGTATCGCCCACCAAAACATAGCATATCTCGTTCATGGAAACATTGCCATCAAATTCCACTGACACCAAGTTTCCGTTTATGCTTACTACCTTTCCTTTATTCTCGGTCATTGTTTTGCCTCCAACCTATCTCCGTTTAAAATGGAGTTGTAAATATTTCTGTATGCTTCTTCTCCTGCTTTTGTATCGAACTGTCTTATGCGGAGAATCAGTTTCAACTTAAGCCCGTAATAGAATATATAATCCTCTGAAAAGTTATCCATAGGTCTTAGTGTTTCTAAGATTTCCAAACGGCAACGGTTTAGATATTTTTCCGCTTCCATCGGATTTTCCATTTCAATTACAGTGTTTGCTGCTTTGATATATTCCACGGGCAAAATTCTGTTTTCCGTATCAAATGGCTTTTTCATTTTTTCTGCCCGAACTTTACCAAGTGCAAACCGTAAATTCCGTTCGCTTTCGTTAAAGCTATCAATCAACGCAGAACCCGAACTCTCAAAACTTTTCGGTGGGGACAGCGTAAGCTTTTTCATCTCATTCTGTGCTTTTTTTCCTAAAAAACGATTGCAAAGTTCTGTAAATCGCTCTTCGGAAATCGGAAGCGGAGCATTTTCACTGATTCCATCCAAAGACGGTAACTGCGATATTAAATAGTATTCAGCCATAATTATTACTTCGCCTCTTTCAAAAGCTCGGTAACCTTAGGACTAAGATAATTTGAAAGCATATCCACGACCGCTTCTGCAGAATAATCATAGTAGGCACTGCCGTTATTTACAGCAATGCGGAAACCACCGTCAAAATTATCATTTGCTTTCAGCGTGATACCTTTCAGCATTTTTTCTTTAAGAGCTGCAAGCAAGGTTTCTTCGAGTTTCTTCAAATCCGCACTGTTTAAAATCACGGATATATCTTCGGCATCAGGCTTGGTTGCCCAACTCTCGACAATACTAACGATAAGCTGTGCAAGTGACTCCGAAGAATATACGACGGAAACGTTTTCACCTATAATTGATTTAAGTTCTCTGGATACACTTTCTCTGAAAGAAATCAGCAAATTGCGACCTGCCTGACGAATAGCATCCTCACTTGACTTCAACATACGGTCATTCTCAGCTTTAGCATTAAGCAAAATTTTATCTGCCTGTGCCTGTGCATCGGAAATAATTTGTTCCGCTTTTTCTTTTGCAGATTTAAGTATAGCTTCCGCCTCTGTTTCAGCAGCCTCTACACCATCCTTTTTAATTTGGTCAATCAGTTCTTGGAGTTGTACTTCCATAATGCTATCTCCTTTTTATATTTAATCATAATGATTTGCTATAAAAAAACATAAGGGAGCCAGTGTCCTCTGCAGTCAGCTGGTTCCCTTAAATATTATTATAACTATTCGATTTTATATTATTATACCACGTTGTTTATTCTCCGTCAAGGATTTTCTGAAATTTGTTTATCTATAGCTTTCTCAATACAAAAACCGCCATTTTAAGCTAAAATTCTTTCAAATTCTTGACAATTCTCAAAAGGTGTGTTATTATATTTAAGTTAAACTGAATATTGGCTAAAAGAAATCAGCAGGAGATAAGGCTCACGCCTTTCCAAAGGGGTAATACTCTCGGGTGTCTAATTGACGAGGACTGCTGACGGATAGCAATCTGGAGAAGTTCGCTTTACGCGGATGCCGAAGGGGCAAGGGTCAAACCATAATCTCTCAGGCAAAAGGACAGATTTATTATTTATAAAGACATTTACGTAGAATATCTTTGTTATACTGCCTTCTCTATTTCACCGCTATCCGATTGGTTAGCGGTGATTTTTATTATATTGGTTTAACTAATATTTATAGGGGGTTCATTTGCAATGGACAAAATCTTACAAGTGATCGAAAGCATAAACGGCGAGATCAACGGCGTTGTTTGGGGTGCATTCGGTCTACTTCTTCTCGTTGGTACAGGCATCATCATTACTGTACTTACAAAGTTTTTTCAGGTTTCTCACATCGGTTTATGGTTCAAGCATACGCTTGGTAGTCTTTTTAACAAAGATGTTATCAAGCACAGCAAGGAAAAAGGTTCTATTTCGCCGTTCCAAGCACTTTGTACCGCACTTGCCGCAACTGTAGGAACAGGTAATATTGCAGGTGTTGCCGCTGCTATATGCATCGGTGGCGCAGGCGCGGTGTTCTGGATGTGGCTGGCAGCATTCTTTGGCATGATGACCAACTATGCCGAAAACGTTCTCGGTATTTATTACAGACGTAAAAATGCAAACGGCGAATGGTCCGGTGGTGCTATGTACTATCTTGCCGATGGTCTTGGCAAGAAAAAAGGAATGAAGTATGTCGGAAAAATTCTTGCGGTTCTTTTCTGTATCTTTACAATGCTGGCTTCCTTTGGAATCGGCAGTATGGGACAAGTTAACAAGATCGTTACTAACATAGCTCAAGCATTCGACGTAACGGCTCTCTCTTCTGTTGAAGTATTTACAGGTGTTTCTCTCTACAACATCGTACTCGGTGCAATTATTATGTTACTTACTGCTCTTATCACTCTTGGCGGTCTTAAGAGAATTGCTAATGTAGCTGAAAAAATCGTTCCCTTTATGGTGGTACTTTTCGTCCTCGGAAGTCTCGCTATCATAGGTGTGAACTACGCAAATATCATACCTGCATTCAAGGCTATATTCGTCAATGCCTTCAAACCGGAAGCGTTTGTTGGCGGAGGTATCGGTGCCATCATAGGCAAGGTAGTTACCCAAGGCTTCAAGCGGGGCGTATTCTCAAATGAAGCTGGTCTCGGTTCTTCCGTTATGGTTCACTCCAACTCCAATATTAAAGAACCTGTGAAACAAGGTATGTGGGGTATCTTTGAGGTGTTTGCCGATACTATGATCGTCTGCACTATGACTGCTCTCGTTATTCTTACAGCCGGCGGTCTTAACGGTGGCGTATTTAACGCTTTGACAGGCAAAATTGCAGAAGGTTATACCGATGCCACTCTCGTTGGTGGCGCATTCAACTCGGTATTCTCTTGGGGAGATATCGGCGAGAAGTTCATCGCTATTGCTATGTTCCTTTTCGCCTTTACCACCGTCCTCGGATGGTCTCACTACGGGTCAAAAGCATGGGAGTACCTTTTCGGTGCTAAAACCACCTTTATCTTCCGTATTATTCACGTATGCACCGTTATCTTCGGCGCTGTTCTTACATCTTCTCTTGCATGGGATATTTCAGATACCTTCAATGGACTTATGATGATTCCCAACCTTATAGGTGTTCTTGCTCTATCTCCTCTTGTTATGAAGATAACTAATAATTACTTGAGAAGAGTCAAGAAGGGCGAGGATATCGAACCGATGTACAATTTTGATCCCGAAACCCAAGCCCAAGAAATCGAACGTGAAATATCCGTGGACTAATTACAGTCTGTATTTGATAAATATATCTCGTAAACTTAACGACGGCAGAGAAGTTCATCTCTGCCGTCATAATTTTACACTGTTTTCATCCTTTTCCACTTGAAAATAATTATCGCGCAAACTAAATTGCGTTGAATAAGAAGAGGCCATAACTGTGAGTAACAATTGTCATAAAATTAATTTTCGCTTTTCTTTGGTTAATGCGTAGTAAATTTTTCCTACTTGATTTATCTAAGAGTATACGGTAAACTACCTACGACAGAAATAAAAAATCTACGCGTTTTGAACGACCACATAAAACGGTTGTTTTAACTGTGGGACGGTATCAAAAACGGAGGGAGTTTATCTTTATTTAACGACCACATTTCATCCCACAGACCGAAATGGAGTAAGCGGAAACAGTGGAGAAAAGATGCTCAAAGACGATATTCCGACCGAGCGGAAAGCCTTATAAACCGCCAAAGACGGCTAAAGATGAGGCTTTCAGATGGCTTCGGGTCGCAGAGGCCGCAGGTTCGAATCCTGTCATCTCGACCAAAAAAGGACACCTTGTAAGGTGTCCTTTTTTTAACATTTTTTCATAAGTCTTATATAAAACTCTACTGCGCTATTGGCAGTTTGTAATCGAATTTTTTCATTGTGACCGTGAATTGAAGCGTGCTCTTCTTTTGTTAAGTCCATAGCAGAAAAGCGGTATACCTTGTCGCTTATAACGCCCCAATGGCGGCTGTCAGAGCACTGCACCATAAGATAGGGTGACACAAGGCAACCCTTCCAGGTGTTTGCCACAGCAGAGGCTACCTTATTCCAAGCCTCGCAATTTGTTTGCGATACGCGGCTTGGCTGCATATTGCTGCCAATTATTAACTCAACGCTATCGTCATTAATGGTTTTTCTTATGTATTCAACCGCACCCTCTACGGTATCTTTTGGGTTTATGCGTAGATTTGCAGTCATTGTCGCTTTTGGCGGTATAACATTTGGCGCAGAACTGCCTTCGCTCTGAGTAAATGCCACCGTTGTGCGAAGCAGAGCGTTAAGCTCGCCACCCGATTTTTTGCAAATCATATTCAAAACACCCTTAAATAACCACATATTTGCAAAAATCATACGGAAAACAAAATTTGAATGTCTGCCCAGTGTGTCAAACATTTCGGCGGCAGGCTTTGTTATGTGCATTTTAAAGGGATTATTTTCTACCTTACAGCAAGCCGCTGACAACACACCTATAGGTGTATGCGGTTTTGGAGATGATGCGTGACCGCCGTTTGATTTTACCGAAAATGTAAGATTAAGCATACCCTTTTCGGCAATGCCAACCATAGCGCAAGGCTTACTTACACCAGGAAAAACATTTTCTACCACGGCGCCGCCCTCATCTACTACAAGAGCGGGTGTAATACCGTTTTCTTTAAAGTAATTAACTATATTAACCGCACCGTTTCCGTTTACCTCTTCTCCGCCCGAAAAGGCAAAATAAATGTCATTTTCGGGGGTGTATCCTTGCTTTATAAGCGTGTTTGCGGCAAACAAAACGCCGTTAAATGTAACCTTGGTATCAAGAGAGCCTCTGCCCCAGAGTACACCGTCTTCTATAATAGCGTCAAAAGGCGGTTTTTCCCAGGAAGTCTCATCCACAGGCACAACATCATAGTGCGCCATTAAAACAGTAGGCTCACCGCGATTTTTACCCGCCCATTTAAAAAGCAAAGCGCGGTCGGGTAGCTCTTTATATTCACATACCTTAAAAACATCTGGATAAAGACTCGGCAAAAGTGAAATCAGTTTTTTAAATTCCGCTTCATCTTCAAGAGTTGAGTCATAATAAGAAACAGTTTTACAGCAAATAAGCTGCTGCAAGGCAGATATTGACTCACTATCGTCAAATTTTACCTCATCGTCAAAAATTTCAGGCTGTGCGGCGGGTTTAAAACGCAGTGTGCGAATTAATATCACTATCAGTAAAATCGCCACAGCCGCCAAAAAACAGTATAAAATCCACATAATCAGAGCCAACCTTTTTTATACATAATACGGCTGATTGCTATTGTAAACAGCACGCCCACAGGCACCATTATACCAACATCGCCCGAGCCAAGACCTGTAAAAATAAACAATGCAAGCATTAAAATTATCGGCGCTATTGCAATTTTCCAGTTTTTAGAGATAAACACAACACCGAGTCCGCCAAAAAGGGCAGGCAAAATCTGATTAAACGCAGGCTCCAATACCTTGCTTTGCAAAATCGGCTGCAGAGGAATTATAAGCAACACGCCGATTATAATTATAACGGTTGTAACAATACTTGAAACAGCAATTGCTATTGTAGATACAACCTCACCCTCTTCGCTGTCGGCAGATACGCCTGCCTGCTCGAGTGCGCCAAGAGCGCAGGGAAGCTTAAGGTTTGAAATATTGCCCGTTACAAACGAAAGATACGAACCGCCTGCGCCAAGCATTGGTATGTAGGTGATAACCTCTACTACACCAACTGCCCAGTACATAGGAGCCGTCGCAATAAGTCCTTTTATTAATCCGTTCCAATCGGGTACTGCTTTAAAAATAAGAGATGCAAGGATAGGAAAAGCAAGCAGAACTATCATCATAAATATGTTCCATTTGTTACCCCATGAATAAACATTATCCATATAAGTTTTATTATTTTTCATCAGTTTCTGCCCCCTTTCTTTAACCTAACAACGAAGTTATCGGTATTGCGCTTGCCATACCGACAATCAGACTGATAGGAAGCGCGTAATCATTTATCCAACGCGCTTTTGTGATTTTCATCAATGCGCCCGCAAGTACCATAGTAATTGCAGATACAGCCATTACAAAAACGGGGATAAGTCCTGATGTTTCCCCTTTGAATACACCGGAAAAATCACAAAATACAAAGCCTACAAAAGCAGAAATCATACCAATAAACATAGCAGATTGAAAAATATCAAGCCATTTTGCATCCTTTTTCTTCATATTTACAAGGCCTGTTTTCATTTTCTTGCAAAGAACCGGAACCAGCCATATACCCACCATAATGCTTATTGTCATAACAAAAGCAATTGTTACAAATTGTGTAGCTGTAAGATTTGCTACCTTACCAAATTCAAGTCCCATACCGCTAAGCGCGTTTGTTGCAGCTATTGTTTCGTAAGACATAGAGCCTACAACACTGAGTCTGAGCCACGGCAAGGCAATACCTAAATCTTTTGACAAAGCTATAACGCTTACAACTATTGCAACCGCGGGAGCTATTGTAAAAATAGATGCCGATATTATAATTCTTCTGAGTTTTTTAGTGTCCATACCTATTTTTTTTGCGCGTTTTAACGCTTTAACAAGAAAAAATACAGACTGTGCAAGAACAAATAAAATAATTATTCCTACAATTAAAAATAAAATTGGATGATTAACATTAAATTCCATATTTTATCTCCTTTCAATTTTTTTACATTATATCACATTTTTTCTGTCAAGTATAGATTTTTATGCTTATGCTGTGATATAATTTAAATATATTTTTTTAAAAAAGGAAAATTTTATGGAAATAAAACCTATCGCTCATATAAAAACTAATTTTAAAGAAAAATTCGGTATACCAAGGCAAAGTGGGATAATAGAAGAAATAAAGGGCGAAATTATTTTTGAAAAGCAGTTTCGCAACCCCGATTCTATTCGCGGAATAGAAGAATATTCTCACCTCTGGCTTATTTTTGATTTTTCAGAAAATCACCGCGATATCTGGTCGCCTACAGTAAGACCTCCACGACTTGGCGGTAATACACGTGTTGGTGTTTTTGCTACCAGATCACCCTTCAGACCCAATAATTTAGGACTTTCATGCGTAAAATTAGAGGGTATAAAAAAGGATAAAATTTTAGGTGATATATTAATTGTAAGCGGTGTTGATTTGCTTGATAATACACCTATTTTTGATATAAAACCGTATATTCCTTATTGCGATTGCAAAACGGATGCAAAAGGCTCATTCAGTGAAAATTTTAAAGATTATAAAATCAAGGTTTTATATGACGAAAATGTTTTTAAAAATATAAATGATGATGAAAAAGCCGCTATTATAAAGTTGATAGAGCAGGATCCTAAACCTGCTTATAAAGAAGAAAAAAAGCAATATAAATTTTTATTTTCAAACTATGAAATATGCTTTGAAATAAGCGGTGAAACAGCAAAAATTTTAAAAGTTAATAAGGTATAAAATTAAAGAGGATATTTTTATAATATTCTCTTTAATTTTGTTATTAATTTTAAAGTAATTTATGTTGAAAATGTGGATAACTTATGATATACTATATGTAATTATTATTTTATTATATATATAATATTATATAAGGGGATTTAAAAATGACAGTCAACTCTCTTTCTGATATTTGGAATGCAATTTGTGAAGAGTGTAAAAAACAAATTTCTGAAATTGCTTTTGATACCTTTTTTAAATATTTAAAACCAGAATCAATTTCAAGTGAAGAATTTGTTTTATCTGCCTCTAATGACTACATAAAGGGTATGATTCAAAGCATTTATAAAGATATTATAAACGATTCTATTCAAAAGGTAATGGGAATAAAAATACCCGCAAAATTCATAGTTGCCGACGATGAAGAAAAAATTAAAAAGGCGGAGGAAGAATGTGAAGGACTTACCTTTGAATCATTTTTCACCTTTGATAACTTTGTTGTAGGTTCTACCAACCGTTTTGCTCACGCAGCATCATTAGCTGTAGCTGAAAATCCTAATATAATATATAATCCTCTTACAATATACGGCCCATCAGGTGTTGGTAAAACACATCTTATGCTTGCTATTAAAAATCATATCAAGAAAAAGTTTCCATATAAAAATGTTCTTTTTGTTCGTGGTGAGGATTTTACAAATCAGCTTATTAAATCGCTGCACGAAGGTAAGCTTGGTATGGGTACTATTGATGACTTTAGAAACAAATATCGCAATGTAGATGTTTTGATGATTGATGACATTCATTTTATTGCGGGCAAAGAATCCACCCAAGAAGAATTTTTTAATACCTTTAATGCTTTATATCAGAATAACAAGCAAATTATTGTAACTCTTGACCGTCCTTTAAAAGAAATAAAAACTCTTGACGAAAGAATTAAAGGACGCCTATCTGCAGGCTTACCTGCCGATATTACCCTTCCTGATTTTGAAACGAGGGTTGGTATTATAAACCGTAAGGCGCAGCAATTTGATATAGAGCTTGACGAAAATCTGGTATTTTATATTGCCGAAAAAATCAAATCAAACACCCGTCAGATTGAAGGCGTTATGACAAAGCTTAACGCGCTTATAAAAATAGAAAACAAAAAACCTAACATTTCTATTGTTCAAAGCTTTATAAAAGACATTATAAACGATACTGAAAATGCTCCTATAAGCGTAGAAAAAATAATCAGTGAGGTTGCCCGTTCTTATAATGTTTCTGAAAATGATATACTTTCAAACCGTCGTACAGCAAATCTTGTATTAGCGCGAAAGGTTGCAATGTACATAACAAGAGAGATAACCGGTCTTTCATACAAAGCTATCGGCGAAGCATTTGGTAAGGATCATACTACTGTTCTTTACGGTGTTCAGAAAATAGAGGAATTCTTACAGGACAAGCCTTATGAAAAAGAATTAATTGAGGATATAATTAAAAATTTAAAAAGCGTAACATAAAGTTTTCCACACTTTTAACATTAATTAAGTAATAGTTTTTAAACTTTTTCAATTTTATAATTTTTTATTCACAATTTAAAAAATTAATCAAACATCTTATTAAGTACAATTTTATCAATAAAAATAAGGATAAAATTTACTTTTCCACACTTTTAACATACCATATTATTACTGTTATATTTTTTAATTATTTATATAAAAAAGGAGACCTTTTTATGAAAATAAGAGTAGAGCGTTCTGTATTTCTGGATGCAGTACTTAAAATGCAAAAAACTGTAGGAGCAAAAAGTTCTATGCCCGTGCTTGAGGGTATATTACTTTCTGCAGAAAAGGGTTTACTTACACTTTCTTCATACAATCTTGAAATGGGTATGAAAAAAGAAATGTATGCTTCTTGTGAAGAAGAGGGTGACATTGTTATAAATGCCCGCTTGCTTGCCGACATACTGCGTAAGCTTCGTGGTATTGATGTAGAAATTGAATGTGATGACCGACTTGTTTGTCATATAAGAAGCGGTGAAGCAGTTTTTGACATTATGGGTATGGAAGCAAATGATTTTCCTGAAATGCCTTCACTTACTGAGGGTGAAAACCTGTGTTTAAACGGCGAAGATTTCTGCGATATGGTAAAAGGCACAATTTTTGCCGTATCTCAGATAGAGGGTACCCGTCCTATTCTTACAGGTATTAATATTTCTGTTAAAGAAGGTATTTTACAGTTTGTTGCAATTGATGGCTACCGTCTTGCTATAAGAAGAAAAAAGATAAATATTCAAAATGATATTGAATTTATTATAGCAGGTAAAGCATTAAGTGAAGTTGTAAAACTGATAGATGAAAATACCGAAGATATTGAAATTAAGGTAGGTAGAAGGCTTATTTTATTTAAAATATCAGGCTTTACCTTTATTGCGCGTCTTTTAGAGGGCGAGTTTGTTAATTTTGAAAAAATAATACCTTCTGAGCACAGCCAGCAAACAAATATTGTTTGTGACGAAATGATAGACAGTGTTGAGCGCGTTTCACTTCTTATAAACGATAGTTTTTCAACACCTATCCGTTGCGCATTCGGTAAGGAAGAATTAATAATAAGCTGTTCTACAGCCCTTGGTCGCGCAAAAGAAAAAATGAATATTTCGCTTGACGGCAACGAGTTTGAAATGGGTCTTAACAGTCGCTATTTGTTAGAGGCTTTAAAGGCTTGTGAGCGCGAAAAAATAACCTTTAAATTCAATGGCGCAAACGCAGGCGTAACCATTACCCCTGCTGATACCGAAGATAAAGAGATGTTATATCTTATAATGCCTATGAGGTTAAAATAAATGAAAGAATTATTTATAAAAGACGAATTTATAAAACTTGATGCGGCGCTTAAATTTTCGGGTGCCCTTGGTACAGGCGGTCAGGCAAAAATGGTAATACAAGACGGTCTTGTTCTGGTAAACGGTGAAGTTTGTACTATGCGGGGTAAAAAACTAAGAAGTGGTGACACCGTAGAATTTGAAAATATTAAGTTTGTTATAAAAAATGAAGGTTAAAAAATTAGAAATTCAAAACTTTCGCAATATTTCTGATATAAGTTTAGAATTTGACGATGAGATAAACGTAATATGCGGTGAAAACGCTCAGGGAAAAACAAACATAATAGAAGCCTTATGGCTTTTTTCGGGAGCAAAAAGCTTTAGAAATACAAAAGACCATGAGTTTATAAAATTTGGAGAGACCCGCGCTAAAATTTATACCGAATTTGAAATGTTGGGTGTAGAGAATTCTGCGCAGATAGTATTTGACGATAGGAAAACCGCCTTTTTAAGTGAAAAAAAATTGCAAAATACATCATCTCTTGCAGGAAAATATAATGCAGTTGTTTTTTCACCGACAGATTTAACTCTTGTTACAGACGGTCCCGATAAAAGAAGACGCTTTCTTGATACGGCTATAGGTCAGCTTTATCCAAATTATATTGAAATACTGCGAAATTACAGCCGCGCGGTAATGCAAAGAAATAAAATTATAAAGGATTACCGCTATGATAAAACTTTATCTGTAATGCTTGATGTTTTTGAAGCAGAAATTGTAGATATGGGTAATAAAATAATAAATTACCGAAAAAAATATATTTCTGTTTTAAATAATTACGTTTCAAAAATTTATAATGGAATTTCTTGCGGAAAAGAGAATATAGAAATTTTTTATATTTCTAAAAATGAGATTTTAAATAATGAAATAATTAAAATTTCGCGGGAACAGGATATGTTTACATCTACCACATCGGTAGGACCTCACCGCGATGATATGAGTTTTAAAATTAACGGCATATCTGCCCGAAATTTTGGCTCGCAGGGTCAAAAACGCAGTGTTGCGCTCTCTCTTAAGCTTGCAGGCGCTGAGGTTATAAAAGAAATAAGCGGAGAATATCCAATTTGTCTGCTTGATGATGTAATGAGCGAGCTTGATGAAGGCAGACAAAATTATATTTTAAATCATATAAGAAATTGGCAATCATTTATTACCTGCTGTGATACCTCTAACATTAAAAATTTAAAAGAGGGCAAGGTTATAAAAATAAAAAATGGTGAGGTAGTGTAATGTATATACATTTAGGAAATAACATAATGCTGCCAACAGAAGAAATAATAGGAATTTTTGATTTAGAGAATACATCTGTTTCAAAAAGAACCCGTGATTTTTTATCAAAAGCTGAAAAGCAAGGCAGAGTAATAACAATAAGCTATGATTTACCGCGTTCTTTTGTAATAGCAGGAAAAAAAAGGTAAGACGCAAAAATTTATATTTCACAAATTTCATCATCCACCTTGCTTAAACGCACAGGTTATATAGACTCATTATAAAAAAAGGAGATTTAAAATGAGCGAAGAATTAAATTTGCCTGTAACCGAAAAATATGACGAATCGTCAATACAGGTACTTGAAGGACTTGAGGCTGTAAGAAAGCGCCCCGGTATGTATATAGGCTCTACCGGTGAGCGCGGTCTGCATCATCTTGTTTATGAAATAGTAGATAACTCTATTGACGAGGCTCTGGCAGGTTACTGCACAAAAATAGAGGTAGATATTTTAGATGACGGTATTATCCGTGTTACCGATAACGTTCGTGGTATTCCTGTTGGTATGACTGCGCAAAAAGGTATTCCGACAGTTACTGTTGTATTTACAATACTTCACGCAGGCGGTAAGTTTGGTGGCGGCGGATACAAGGTATCAGGCGGTCTGCACGGTGTTGGTGCATCGGTTGTTAATGCGCTTTCAAACTGGCTTGAGGTTGAGGTAAAGGACGGCACCCATATCTATAAACAGCGTTATGAAAAGGGTGTAATTGTAACCGACCTTGATATTATTGGTGATACAACTGAAACCGGTACTACCGTTACATTTAAACCTGACCCATCAATATTTACCGATACTACTACCTACGATTATGAAACTCTGCTTAACCGTCTTCGTGAGCAGGCATTTCTTAACGCAGGTATTCGCGTTGTGCTTTCAGATAAGCGTACCGATGAAACAATACCAACTATCGGCAAAAGCGATGACCTTTGTTTTGAGGGTGGTATAAAATCTTATGTTGAATACTTGCTCGCAGGTATAAAAAAAGATAGTCTTATAAATGATGTTATCTATCTTTCAGGCTCAAAGGGCGACGAAATGGCAGAAATCGCACTCTTGTGGTCTACTGCTTATGATAACAAGATTCTTTCTTTTGCAAACACATTACATACAATTGACGGCGGTACTCACGAGCAGGCATTCCGTCAGACCGTAACCCGTGTTGTAAACAAATATGCTCACGATTTTAAAAAGATAAAAGAATCATCTGACAATCTTAAGGCTGACGATATTATGGAAGGCTTGGTAGCCGTAGTTTCGGTAAAGCTTGCCGACGCTCAGTTTGAAAGCCAGACCAAAGCAAAGCTTGGTAATACATCAATAGGTCAGTTGGTAAGAGATATTGTAAATGATCAGCTTTATAAATATCTTGAAGAAAATCCTGCTGATTCAAAGATTGTTATAGATAAAGCAATTGCGGCATCAAATGCTCGTGAAGCTGCTCAAAAAGCTCGTGAAGCATCACGTAATAAGGCAGGTATCGGCAGCAAAACCCGTATGCCCGAAAAACTTACCGACTGTATTTCTAACGACCCGACCAAGACCGAAATCTACATCGTAGAGGGTGACTCTGCAGGTGGTAGTGCGGTAGAGGGCAGAAATGCAACCTATCAGGCAATTCTTCCTCTTTGGGGTAAAATGCTCAACGTTGAAAAAGCGCGTGAGGATAAGGTTTACGGTAACGATAAGTTAACACCTGTTATCACAGCGCTTGGTACAGGTATCGGCGAAAACTTTGATATAAATAAGCTTCGCTATGATAAAATTGTTATTATGGCCGATGCCGACGTCGACGGTAGCCACATACGCACACTGTTGCTTACATTCTTCTTCCGTTATATGCCCGAGCTTATTGAAACCGGTCATATTTATCTTGCTCAGCCGCCGCTTTTCCGTATTTCAAAGGGCAAACAGCACTTTGACGTATTTACCGATGAGGAAAAGGCGGCAAAGGTAGAAGAATTGGGCGCCGGCGTAGATGTTCAGCGTTATAAGGGTCTTGGTGAAATGGATCCTTCACAGCTTTGGGAAACTACGCTTGACCCCGAGCGCAGAACATTTTTACAGGTAACAATGGCAGATGCCGCTCTGGCAGACGAAACCTTTACTATCCTTATGGGCGAAGAGGTAGAGCCAAGACGTAAATTTATAGAAGACAACGCAATTTATGCGACCGACCTTGATATTTAAGGAAAGGAGAGAGAAATATGGCAAAACAAGAAAAAGTTTATTGGCCCAGCAGTGAAGAAACAAATATTGTTCCTGTTGAAATTACCGATGAAGTTAAAACAAGTATGCTTCAGTACTCTATGTCAGTACTTGTTGGTCGTGCACTTCCAGACGTGCGTGACGGTTTAAAACCTGTTCATCGTCGTATTCTTTATACTATGTATGAAAATGGTCTTACACCTGACAGCAAATACCGTAAATGCGCCGATACCGTTGGTACAGTTCTTGGTCGTTATCATCCTCATGGTGACGCTTCTGTTTACGACGCTATGGTTCGTATGGCGCAGGATTTCTCACTCCGTTATCCGCTTATTGACGGTCACGGCAACTTTGGTAACATAGACGGTTATCCTGCTGCAGCTTACCGTTATACCGAGTCAAAAATGAACCGCCTTTCATACAGTATGCTTGACGATATCAAAAAAGATACCGTTAATATGATGCCTAACTATGATGACCGACTCGAAGAACCCGAGGTTTTACCTGTTCGTTTTCCGCAGTTGCTTGTTAACGGTTCAAGCGGTATCGCAGTTGGTATGGCAACCGAAATTCCGCCTCATAATTTGGGCGAAGTTATAGATGCTATGTGTTGCCTTATTGATAACCCCGATGCAGACCTGCCTGAGCTTTGCGAGCACATAAAGGGACCTGACTTCCCGACAGGCGGTATAATTATGGGTCGCAGCGGTATCCGCGCGGCATACGCTACAGGTCGCGGTAAAATAGTTGTTCGCGGTAAAGCAGAAATAGAAGAAACAAAAAACGGTAAATTCCGCATAGTTATTACCGAAATTCCCTACAAAGTACGTAAAAAAGACCTTGTAAAACACATATATGACCTTGCCGCTGAAAAGAAAATTGAGGGCATTGATGATGTTGTTGACTATTCATCAAAGCGTGACGGCGGTATGCGAATTGTGGTTGACATCAAGCGCGACGCAAGCCCACAGGTTGTACTTAACAAGCTTTACAGCTACACTGCTTTGCAGTCAACCTTTGGCGCAATTTTACTTGCTATTGTAAACGGCAAGCCGCAGATTCTTACCCTTAAAGAAATGCTTCAAAACAGCATTGACTTCCAGTATGAGATTATCCGCCGCCGTACCGAGTTTGACCGCAAAAAAGCGGCTGAACGCGCGCATATTTTAGAGGCTCTTAAAACCGCGCTTGACTTCATTGACGAAGTTATTGCAATTATCCGTAATTCAAAAACAATCGCCGACAGTAAACAAGCCCTTACAGATAGATTCGGCTTTGACGATGTTCAGACCACCGCTATCGTGCAGATGCAGCTTGGTAAGCTTGCAGGTCTTGAAAAACAAAAAATTCTTGACGAATTACAGGAAAAACTTGACTTTATCAAAGAATGTGATGCAATTCTTGCTTCTAGAGAGAGAATACTTGACATTGTTAAGACCGAAAGTCTTAATCTTCGCGATAAATACAGCGACGAGCGCCGCACCGAAATTTCTGATGTTGCGGGCGAGGTTGACATTGAAGACCTTATTCCTCTTGAAGAGTGTGTTATCACAAAAACCGTTAACGGCTATATCAAGCGTTTACCGTCTGACACATACAACGTTCAGCACCGTGGCGGCCGCGGCATTACAGGTATGACCACCCGCGAGGAAGACAGTGTTGAGAATATGTTTGTATGCTCATCTCATGACCGTATTATGCTGTTCAGCAACCTTGGTCGAGTTTACAGAATTAAGGCATACGAAATTCCCGAGGGCTCACGCACCTCAAAGGGTATGAACCTTGTAAATGTTGTACCTCTTATGCCGGGTGAAAAGATAAATGTTATTATCCCTGTAACTGCTACCGATGAGGACGAAAGATATATCTGTATGATTACCCGTCAGGGTATTGTAAAACGTACGAAGCTTTCTGACTTTAAAAACACACGTAAGAGCGGTATTATCGCTATATCTATTGACGAGGGTGATGAACTCGCTCACGTTCGTATGACCGACGGCGACAATAATCTTCTTGTTGCTACAAAAAAGGGTAAGGCAATTCACTTTAACGAGCATCAGGTTCGTTCTATGGGTCGTACCGCGCGTGGCGTTAAAGCGATAAATATGGCAGAGGATGATATCGTTGTGGATATGGCTCTTTGTAAAGAGGATACCCGTATTCTTACCGTAACAGAAACAGGTTACGGTCGAATCAGTCCTATATCCTGCTACCGCTTGCAGTCACGTGGCGGTAAAGGTCTTACCAACTACAAGGTAGAAAAATACGGTGATGTTGCCGCAACCTTGCCTATTGAGCGTAATGAAGATATCATTATGATTGCGTCAAACGGTATAGTAATACGTATATTTGGTGACACTATTTCCGAGTTTGCACGTCCCGCAAAGGGCGTTCGTGTAATGCGAGTGGCCGAGGGCGAGCGCATACTGTCAGTAGCTAAAGCCGAGCACGATGAGGCAGAGGTTAACGACGCGCCGGAGGCCGCTGATGCTGACGCAGGCGCAGTAGAGAGTGAAGAATAATTCTTCACAGATAAAAGATAAGAGATAAAAGATAAAAGAAAAGGTGTTTCGCATAGCAAAACGAATATTAATTTGTGCCGCTTTAAGCGGCACACCTTATCTTTTCACTATTCACTATTCTCTTTTCACTGCAAAGCAATTGCTTTGCATGGGTTTTGAGGAAATCACTCTACTTTAATAAGGAGTATTTCTATGTTAGAAGAAAACAACAATTTTGAGATAAATCAAAATGAAAATCAGGCGACAATTCAAGAAACAACTATGGCGTATGAAAATCCTTACAGTTTTATACCCGAAGAATATCGTAAGAAAAAAGACATCCGTCGATTAGCGCTTATTGTAGGTATACCGGCGCTTTCTCTTTCGGTAATAGGCTATTTATGGAGCTTTGTATATCTATTTTTTACTGTAAAAATTGCAGGTATGTCATATAATGAGGCGGTAGAACTTTCTCAAAATCCTGCCGTGCAGCAGATTTTGCAGATAATAATTTCCTGTTTTATGTTTTTAGTGCCCTTTACCATTGCCGCAAAATGTGTAGGTATTCGTATTGATAACACAATACAGTTTGGAAGGGCAAGAAAGGGCACAGCCTTACCGTTTTTGCTTTTTGGTATTGGTTTTTGCTCGTTTGCCAATCTTGCAATGAGTTATAGTTCGGCACTTTTTGAGGGCTTTGGTATAAATTACGACGTTCCTGACAGCGCAAATCCGAGCGGAATTTTTGGATTTTTGCTTACCTTTATCTCAACGGCAATAGTACCCGCACTGGTTGAGGAATTTGCTTGTCGCGGTATAGTGTTGGGACTTCTTAAAAAATACGGTGAGGGTTTTGCAATAATCACATCGTCAATATTATTCGGTATTATGCACGGCAATTTCGAGCAGATACCCTTTGCTGTGATGGTTGGACTTATTTTAGGATATATCTATGTAAAAACAAACAGCATCTGGATTTGTGTTGCGGTTCACGGTGCAAACAATGCTGTTTCGGTGATATTCAGTTATTTAGAAAATATAATGACTGTAAATATGCAAAATCTATTGTATATTGTATATCTTATAATAAGTATGCTTTCTGCGATATTTGGTGTTTTGTTGCTTGCAAAAAAACAAAAAGAAAGCTACGACCTTGAAAAGCAAGAGGATATTATTAAAAGTAAACAAAAATACACTTGGTTTTTTACCTCATGGGTAATAATTTTATTCATAATATTTAATATATTAGAATCAATGACCTATTTTTTAATTTAGGAGAGTTTTAATGGAAAGCCGTTTTATGACAAGAGCAATAGAACTCGCCCGCGAGGCAGCCTCTCTTGGCGAAGTGCCTGTTGGCGCAGTGATTGTTAAAGACGGCAAGATTATCGGCGAGGGATATAATATGCGCGAGCAAAAAAATAACGCGCTTTCTCACGCAGAAACAGAGGCAATAAATGCTGCCTGCACAAATTTAGGTGATTGGCGGCTTGACGGTTGCACCATATATGTAACACTAGAGCCCTGCCCTATGTGCGCGGGAGCAATAATAAACGCTCGTATAAAAGAGGTAGTATTCGGTGCGTATGATTTAAATATGGGTTGTATGGATTCAATGACAAATCTCACAAACCTGCCTTTTGCTGCCAACACCACAGTTTACGGTGGAATACGTGAGGACGAGTGCAAAGCAATTCTTACCGATTTTTTCAAGGAGGTAAGAAATGACTAAAAAGATAATTACCGACATTTTAGCTGTTAGCGGCATAAAAAATGTCGGTTTTTGCGCTTTTGACGATATAAAAGATAATCTGCTTGACTGCCGCGCAAAAAGCCGCATACCCCAAAACGCGAAAACCGTTATAATGTGCGTATTTCCTTATAAAGTAAAGGACGAAACACCGTTATATTTAAGTCGCTATGCCGCAATACCCGACTATCATACCGTATGCGGTGAAATGTTAGAGGCGGCGTGTAAAAAATTAAGCGAAAAATATTTTCAGAACACATTTGAGTTTTTTTGCGATAATTCACCCATACCCGAGGTATACGCCGCCGCTGTAGCAGGCTTGGGTGTAAAGGGTGATAACGGATTGCTTATCACACGTGATTACGGCAGTTTTGTATTTTTGGGCGAGATAGTAACCGACCTTGCAATTGATTGTAAAAACATATACCAAGAGTGTATGAATTGCGGTAAATGCGCAACTAAGTGTCCTGTAAAGCTAAATAAGGCGGAATGCCTTTCAAATTTAAGCCAGAAAAAACAGGTCACCGACCAAGAATTGAAAACCCTTAAACAGCACAATATCTTATGGGGCTGCGATATCTGTCAAAACGCCTGCCCGATGAATAAAACCGCGAGAAATACAGATATAAAAGAGTTTATTTCAGGCTATCGCGATGAATATATTATAGGCGAAGATACACGAGGTCGCCCATACACCTGGCGCGGCGAGAAGGTAATACAGCGTAATTATGAAAATTTAAATAAAAAATAACACAGAGCAGATTTTTAAAATCTGCTCTGTGTTATATAAATGAAATTATTTTAAACGTAATCCTTTTGGATAATGGTTTTTTGCTCTACCTTTTGATACCTTTGCACCACCTATGCTTACACCGCAAACAGTAACCGCCGCCCATCCGTCAGGAACATCGGCATTAATTTCTTCGCCGTGAAGATACTTTATTATATCATCGCCGTTCGGGTCAAGTTCAATCCTACGCTTAAAATTACGGCCCATCGCCATAAAGAGCTGATGGTGAGGTAAAACATAATTTTTTTTGATTTCTCCTATTGTTACTCCGCACATAAAAGCAATACCCTTTTTGATTTCAATATCACCGCTAAAGAAAACAGGTGTATCACCGTAAAAAGCGATATCTTCTTTGCTATAAGCTTTGAGCGTGTCATCAAGGAACTGTAGTAAAATAGGGTCGATTTTTGTGCTCTGATTTTTTGCATAATATTTTGATGTAATTTTTTCACCGTTATGGCGAAATACTGCCATAAACTGCCCCTCGCCCTTGTTTTTGTGGGGATAAAAACGTCTGGCAAAATGTATGTTTTCACAATAGCAGCCGTCAAATTTTATGCCGTCTGAGGTAGCCCTTTGTACGCGGTCGCTTACAGGCACAATTTCAAAATCAGGATGCAATCTCAAAAAGTTATCTATAGTCATTTCGTTTTCTTCTAACGAAAAGGTGCAGGTGGAGTAAATTATATGTCCGCCTGATTTTAAACATTTTACTGCATTTTCTAAAATTTCAGCCTGACGTGCGGCGCATTTATGCACATTTTCCTCGCTCCACTCATCTATTGCTATCTGCTCTTTGCGGAACATACCTTCACCCGAGCATGGAGCGTCTACCATAATAATATCAAAAGTATTTGGAAAAACGGTAGCAAGACGTGCACTGTCCATACAAGTAGTAACACAGTTTTTAAAGCCTAATCGCTCTATGTTGCCAGTAAGAATTTTACATCTTGAGGGGATAATTTCATTAGAAACAAGCAGTCCGTTATCACCAAGTTTAGATTTAAGCTGAGTGCTTTTGCCACCCGGCGCGGCGCACATATCCAGCACTTTTGCGTCGTGTGGTATATCAATACACTCGGCAGGCGCCATAGCGGCCGGCTCCTGCACATAAATCATTCCCGCGTGGTGAAAAGGGTGATTGCCGACCTTGTCAAAATCAAGATAATATCCGTTTTCAACAAAGGATATATTTTCGTTGCCAAAAGGATTGATTTTTTCAAAATCGGCTATATCAATTTTGCTTGTATTTACCCTGAAGGCTTTAACGGGTGCCTGAGTTAAAGCGCTCTCATAAGCTTCGTATTCATCACCAAGTAAAACTTTCATTCGGGTAATAAATTCTTTTGGTAATTGTTTCATATTATTATAATTCCATTTCACTGTAAAGCATACACATAGCGGTAGCGGTAATCGCCGCCGTTTCGGTGCGCAAAATTCGGCTACCAAGGGATATAACACAACCGCCGGCATCGCGTGCGGCATCAATTTCGTTTTGCTCAAAGCCACCCTCGGGGCCTATAATAATTCCGATATTCATACCCTTTTTTATTTTTGATAACGCTTGTTTTGTAGCTGACATACCCTCGGCGCACTCGTAAGGCACTAAAATCAAATCTAAATCTTTGACGGTGTTTATCATCTCTTTATAGGACAATACCTCGCAAATTTCAGGTATCGCGGTTCGTTTACTCTGCTTTGCGGCGGCAGCGGCAATTGCCTGCCAACGCTCTGTTTTGCTTTTCTTTTTCTTTTCGTCTATTTTTACAATACTACGTTTCATAGCGACAGGGGTCACAGAGCACACGCCAAGCTCGACCGTCTTTTGAATAATAAGCTCTAACTTGTCGCTTTTGGGCAGACCCTGAAAAAGGTGAATATTTACAGGCAGATTGGTGTTTTGATAATTTTCTTCCACGATTTCTACAATAACAGAGTCACCCTCAAAGCTTTGCAAACGACATAAATCGCTGACACCCTCACAGCTAACCAAAAACTGTTCGCCTATGTTCATACGCAAAACATTTTTAATGTGGTTATAATCGTCACCGCTTATAAAATAGCGGTTATCTTTTTTATCCTCAATGTTTACAAAAAAATTATACATATCAAAACCTACCTTTTAAAAGATTATATCAAATCTTTTTAGGTTTTACAATATTGATTATTAAAGGTTGTTGTGATAAAATCAAGATACAAGGCGGTGTTATTATAGATATTTCAAAAATTGATAAAAACTTTAAAATAGAAACCAAAATCGAACGAGAAGGTTTAACGTTTTACGATATAGACGAGCCTCCCTTTAAAGTTTATGGTGTTTACCGCGAAGGTGACCATTACGTACGTTTGCCCGCAGATGTAGCAAAAAGCGTCAGTGAGGGAGTTTTTTCGTTGCACACTCACACAGCAGGCGGCAGAGTGCGTTTTATTACAAATAGTCCATACGTTGCAGTTAGTGTAAAGCTTAATAGTGCTTACAAAATGCCACACTTTGCCTTTACAGGTAGCGTTGGTTGCGATATGTATTCAGGCACCAGGTATATCGGCACTATTGTGCCACCCGTTTCGGTTACAACAGAATACGAGGGAGTTATGGATGTTCCCTTTACAGACGAACGCGAATACACCATAAATATGCCTCTTTATAGCGGCGTTGATAAAATGTATATAGGCATAAAAGATGGCAGTGTAATTAAAGCAGCTCCCGAATATGAGATAGCAAAACCTATAGGATATTACGGCTCGTCAGTAACACAGGGCGGATGTGCGTCCCGTCCAGGAAACGCATATCAAAATATAATTTCGCGTAATCTTGATTGCGATTTTATAAACCTCGGTTTTTCAGGAAACGCAAAGGCAGAAGATGCAATTGCAAACTACATAGCAAGTCTTGATATGTCGGCGTTTGTTTATGATTATGAGTATAACTCGCCTTCAATAGAACATTACAAAAGCACCCACGAGCGTATGTTTAAAATTATACGTAACGCAAACCCCGATTTGCCTATAGTTATGGTGTCCCGCCCAAAATACTATCTATCTGCTGAGGCGCGCAGGTGGTTTGAGGTTATGATGACCACTTATAACAACGCGATTGCCGCAGGCGACAAAAACGTTTACTACATAGACGGTATGACGTTGTTTGCCCCCGAAATGCGTGAGGCAGCGCTTGTCGATAATCTTCACCCGAACGATGTAGGATTTTTGAGTATGGCTAATGTTATGGGCGAAAAACTAAAAGAAATTTTTAAAATATAAAAAACAGTATCTGTTGCTATAACAGATACTGTTTTTTAGTTTTCAGCAAGACGTTCCCAAGCTTCCATTTGCTCAAGTAGCTTGGTTTCACACTCATCAATCTGACCTTGCAATTCCGACAATTTTTGATAATCTGCAAGATTTTCGGGGGATTGCTGTTCAGTTTTTAATGCTTCAAGCTTAGCCTCAAGCTCGGCAATTTTATCTTCCGCTTTTTTAAGCGCGCGTTCGCGTTTTGCCTTTTCTTTTAGAGGGGTGGTATAGGTCTTTTTTTCTTTCTTTTCGGGTTTTTGTGTGGGTGCATCTGTAACCGTTTCCTTTAGTTGACGGAGCATATATTCGTCATAGCCAAAATCATGTACCGCCGCACCGTCTTTTTCAAAGGTGATAAGGCACCGTGCGAGTTTTTTTACAAAATAGCGATCGTGAGATACAAAAATCAGCGTGCCGTTATATGACAACAAAATTTCCTCAAGTGTTTCCTTGGAAATTATGTCCATATGATTGGTAGGCTCATCTAAAATTAAAAGGTTTGGAGACTTGCGGAATAATTTACACAGCGCCAGTCGTACACGCTCTCCGCCCGAAAGCATATCTATTGTTTTAAAGACAGCCTCGCCGCTAAAGAGAAATGCGCCCAGAGCGCTACGCGCCTCAAACTCGGTCATTGCAGGAAATGCCGACATCATATTTTCGAGTACTGTTTCGCTGCCACGTATCTGAGCCATTTGCTGATCAAAATAGCCAGCATTTACAAGCGCACCGGTACTAAAGCTGCCTGACAATGCGGGTATTTTGCCCACTAAAGTTTTAAGTAGTGTTGATTTGCCTTTACCGTTGCCACCAATAATGCCAACGCGGTCGCCGCGATAAACATTAAAAGAAAGTGTAGCAAGCGGCGCATCAAAACCTATGGTAAGATTGCTTACCGTCAGAACCTCTTTAGCGCTTTGAACGTTTGCTTCAAGGCTTGCTTTAAATGTACGGTTATCGTATGCTTCAGGTGCGTCAAGCTTTTCCATACGGTCAATAGCTTTTAGCTTTGACTGTGCCATAGCGGCTTTAGTCGCCTTGTAACGAAAGCGCTCAGCGGTAGCCGCTATTCGCGCAATCTCTTTTTGCTGCGCTTCGTAGTTTTTGGCAGCAAGATCACGGCTTTCGCGTTTTTTAATCACAAACTGTGAATAATTGCCCGTATAACGAGTTGTTTTGCCGTGCTCTATTTCATAAATTTCGTTTACAGTGTTATCAAGAAACATACGGTCGTGCGATACAATAAGCACGGCTTTTTTGTAATTTCTGATATAATCTTCAAGCCACGACACCGCCTCTATATCAAGGTGATTGGTAGGCTCGTCCAGAAGCAGTAGGTCTGGTTTCGACAGCAGCAACTTTAAAAATGCTATTTTGGTGCGCTGACCGCCCGAAAATTCACTCAACGGTCTGTGCTTTTGATTTTCGTCAAAGCCAAACTTTTTAATTGCCGCTTCGTACTCTTTTTCAAAATAAAATCCACCCTCGCGGGTAAAGTTATCAAGCAAATTGGTATAACGTTTTATGTTTTCCTCGGTGGCGGACTCTTCCATATTGCGCTGTGCGGCATCAAGATCTGCTTTCATTTTAAGAATAACATGATATGCGCTGCGAATTTCTTCTACCAGAGTGACACTGTCATCACGGAAAGTCATTTGGTTTAACGTACCAATAACGGGGTTGCCGCTTATAGCCATAAAGCCGCCGTCGGCTTGTGTGTTTGCAAGAGTTATCTCACCGCAAAGAAGTCTTAGCAGTGTTGTTTTTCCACAGCCGTTTCTGCCAACAAGACCAATGCGACTGTTTGTGTTTATTACAATATTTATATCTGTTAAAATCGGCTCGCCCGAAAGGTCCACCTGACCTTTATGAATTTCTATCTGCAATTCTATCACCAAGGTTATTTTAACACCGTTTTTTTATAATTGCAATATTGATATCAGTAAAACAATATGATAAAATAAAATATATATTTAAGTTTCTGGGGATAAATAATGAAAGATTTTTACAAAAAGCATAAAACATTGATATTAATTACCGTGAGCGTATGTCTTGCAACGGTATTAGCGATAATATTGGCATTCGCCTTGGCAGACACAGCAAAGGTGGTATTTTCGGATGACGGTTATTTGTCATATATAAGTGGAGGTTCAAATAATACGGGTGTCTTATCCTCGGCACTAACTTTGGAGCCTGTAGACAGCGAGCCGCCCGAGCCTGTTATTCCGCTTGTTATTACTTCGCCTACCAAAACCGACACAACCGTTTCAGAGTCGCATTTTGCAATAACGGGCACAAGCGACCCCGCAAAACCGCTTACTATGAACGGCAACGAGGTTACAAGACTTGAAAGCGGTGAGTTTTCGGTTGATGTTGAGCTTGCTCCAGGTAATAACACCTTTACATTTGAATATAACAACGAGAGTGTTACATATATAATCCGTTATAATTTTGTGGTTATCAAGGCATATGCTCCCTATGAAAAGCAGACCTATGAGGCGGGATCTTCCTTTGTTGCGGTGGCATACGCACGTGTAAATTCAAGCTCGGTTACCGCAACATTTAACGGGCAAACTATAAATTTGTCGCCTGTGCCTTATGAAGATGGAGAGGAATTTACCAATTTCACGGGAACGTTTACCTTACCTACAGGCAACGAAACAGACCTGGATCTCGGCGGTGTAAAATTTACAGGCACCTGTCAGGGTGTGAGCCGCAGCTATACTTCACCGTCTATTATATGCCTTCGCGATAAGGCGCTTGACGGCACTCAGATAGTAGAAATTGTAGCGCTTCAGGCCGAAACCTTTAACGGTAACACAACAGATGACTGTTCAAGACCTACAAACAGCTATCTGCCACAGGGTACTGTTGATTACAAGGTGGGTGGCATTGTTTATGAGCCTGAAAGCGGTAACAGCTACTACAATCTGCGTTGCGGTAAGCGGGTATATATAACCAAGAAAAATTCGCCTGACCCCGAACGCGTTACGGTATCTAAAATGTATCAGGGCGAGCTGCCTGAATACAACACGGTATCGTTGGCTTTAGGTGAGGTAGACGGCAAGCACACAGTATTTACCTTTGATACCGCTTGGCGCGCGCCGTTTTCGGTAGAGCTTGCGCCGCAAAACTATACCAACCCCACAAAGCAGGATTACACGATTTCGGGCGTTACATACAGTTATGTAGATATTAAGTTTTTTTATTCGCAAACTATAGATGGAGATTTTACATTCATCGACCATCCGCTATTTTCTTCTGCGCAGATTATCCCCGCAGAGAACGGTTGTATTTTAAGGCTTCATCTTAAAACTGTAGGAGCTTTTTACGGCTGGAATGCTGAGTATAACGCAGACGGCCAGCTTGTTTTTAAATTTTTAAATCCACCTACGGTTGTCGAAAAAAATGACCTGACAGGAATAAAAATAGTAATTGACGCAGGTCACGGCGGCAGAGATATAGGCGCCGAGGGACTTCGCCCCGAAACAAACTCTGAAGCCGAACGCAATCTGTCGCTTGCGGTTAAATTAAAAGCCGAGCTTGAAAATTATGGCGCAACCGTAATAATGACCCGTACCACAGACGTTTCAATGTCGGCAGATGCAAGATGTGAATTTTTACGGCAACAGTCACCTGACCTTTGCATATCAATACACCACGATTCAAGCACTCGTGCGTCGGCTTCGGGTGGCAGTATTTTCTGCTTTAATGCTTTTTCGGACAAGGCTACAAAATATGTTTTTGACCGTACGTCCGCAGGCGGATTTTACAGTACAATACAAAAGGGTTGGCATTATTTCTATTTAGCAAGGGTAACAAGCTGTCCCGTGGTGCTTACCGAAAACGGATTTATTTCAAATCCGCAGGATTTTGCGGGTATAATTGATGAAAATGTAAATGCTCTTAAAGCAAAAGCCATTGCAAACGGCGTGCTTGATTATTTTAATTCATTTGTTAAATAAAACAGTTGCAAAACACAAGTATTTAAATTATAATATTACAGAATAAATTAGTATTTGGTGATAAAAATGGGAAAGCAAGAAAAATTAGTTAAATCAATTACCTCTATGGATGAGGATTTTGCAAAATGGTATACCGATGTCTGCATCAAGGCAGAGCTTATTGACTATGCGTCGGTTAAGGGATGTATGATTATCCGTCCTTACGGTTATGCTATATGGGAGAATATTCAGCATATTATGGACGGTATGTTTAAAGAACTCGGCCACGAAAATGTTTATATGCCGATGTTCATACCCGAAAGCCTTTTGCAAAAAGAAAAGGATCACGTTGAGGGCTTTGCTCCCGAGGTTGCGTGGGTAACACACGGCGGCGAGGAGAAGCTCGAAGAGCGCCTTTGCGTGCGTCCCACATCAGAAACCCTTTTCTGCGATCACTTTAAAAATATTGTTCATTCCTACCGCGACATGCCAAAGCTGTATAACCAGTGGTGCAGCGTGGTAAGATGGGAAAAAACCACACGTCCGTTCTTACGCTCGCGAGAGTTTTTGTGGCAGGAGGGTCACACCCTTCACGCTACTGCTGACGAAGCGCGCCGTGAGACCGAACAGATGTTGAATGTTTACGCTCAATTTGCTGAAGAGGCTCTTGCTATGCCTGTGGTTAAGGGTCAAAAAACAGATAAAGAGCGTTTTGCCGGCGCAGAAGCAACCTACACAATAGAAGCTCTTATGCACGATGGCAAGGCGCTTCAAAGCGGAACCTCGCATTATTTTGGCGACGGCTTTTCTCGTGCTTTTGAGGTGCAGTTTACCGATAAGGAAAACAAGCTTGTGCATCCTTATCAGACTTCCTGGGGAACAACCACCCGTCTTATTGGAGCGGTTATTATGACCCATGGCGATGATAACGGTCTTGTATTACCTCCTGCTATTGCGCCTATTCAGGTTGTAATTGTTCCTATTGCATCACATAAAGAGGGCGTTGTGGAAAAGGCAACCGAGATTTGTGACACACTTAAAAATGTTTGCCGCGTAAAGCTCGACAATTCAGACCAGACTCCCGGTTGGAAATTTGCCGAATACGAAATGAAGGGCGTGCCGCTCCGTATTGAGATCGGTCCGCGCGATATAGAAAATAATCAGTGCGTAGTGGTTCGCCGTGATAACCGCGAAAAGATTTTTGTAAATCTTGATGAGCTTCCCACCCGCATACCTGAACTGTTAGCAGAATATCATACCGCGCTTTACAACAAGGCGCTCGAGCGTCGCGAGTCTATGACTTATGACGCAAAAAATCTTGATGAGATAAAAGAAATTGCCGACACCAAGCCGGGATTTATACGCGCTATGTGGTGCGGCGACCGCGAGTGTGAAGACAAACTTAAAGAGGTAGCAGGCATTACATCGCGTTGTATACCCTTTGAACAGCACGACATAGGCGACACCTGCGTTTGCTGTGGCAAAAAGGCAGATAAAATGCTCTATTGGGGTAAAGCATATTAAATTTTAAGGACCACTGATAAGAATGAGAAAAACAAAAATTGTTTGTACTATAGGACCTGCTTGTGAAAAGGCGGAAATTTTAGAGGCTATGTGTAAAGCAGGTATGAATGTTGCCCGACTTAACTTTTCACATGGCACGCACGATCAGCACCTGCAAAAAATTGAGCTTGTAAAGGCAGTGCGCGAAAAGCTTGACCTGCCTATTGCTATACTGCTTGACACAAAGGGTCCTGAATACCGTATAAAAACCTTTGAAAAAGGTAAAATTGACCTCATAGAAGGCGATACCTTTGCTTTTACTACCGAGGATATTGTCGGCAATCAGGAAAAAGTAAGTGTAACCTATAAGGGGTTGTGTCAGGATATTGCTATTGGTGATCGGATTTTGCTTAATAACGGCTTGCTTATTTTTGAGGCCGTCGAAATTAAAGAAACCGAGGTTATTTGTAAAGTTATCGCAGGCGGCGAGCTGTCTGATCGCAAAAGTATGGCGTTTCCTGGCAAGGTGTTAAAACAAAAATATTTAAGTGAACAGGACAAAGCTGATATAAAATTTGGACTCGATAATGATGTTGATTTTATCGCCTGCTCTTTTGTTTCCTGTGCGCAGGATTTGCGAGATGTTAAAAATTATATAAACCAAGTTGACCCTACCGCACGTGTCAGTCTTATTGCAAAGATAGAAAACCGCTCGGGTGTAGATAGCATAGAAGAAATATGTGAAGAATGTGACGGCATTATGATAGGTCGCGGAGATATGGGTGTGGAAATTCCCTTTGAAGAACTGCCCGACATTCAGAAAAAGCTTATAACCAAATGCCGACTTCTTGGCAAGCGTGTTATAACTGCTACCGAAATGCTTGAATCTATGATTCACAATCCGCGTCCTACACGTGCTGAAATTAGTGACGTTGCAAACGCGGTTTATGACGGTACAAGCGCAATTATGCTTTCGGGAGAGACCGCCGCAGGCAAATATCCTGTGTTGACGGTGGAAACTATGGCCCGTATTGCAGAGCAAACCGAAAAAAACATTCACTACAACAAGCGTTTTCAACGCGCTGAGTTTAAAATTAAAAACATTGTAGATGCGCTATCTCATTCGGCTTGTGGTATGGCGATGGATGTTGACGCCAAGTGTATAGTTGTTTGCTCTCTTTCGGGTATGACAGCTCGTATGGTATCGCGCTTCCGTCCGCCTATGGATATTATCGGCTTTACGGCAGACGAAAAAACCTGTCGGCAGTTGGCTCTTTCCTGGGGCATTATTCCTATGAAATCAGAAATTTATAAGTCTACCGATGTGCTTTTTTATTCGGCAGTAAATGCCGCAAAAAAGCAGCTTAATCTGCAAAAAGGTGACAAGGTGCTAATCACAGGCGGTAATACCAACGGTGTATCCGGTAATACCGATATGATTAAAATTGAAACGGTAGACTAAAGTATAATTAAGCAAAAAGATAAAGCACTTGCTATAGCGAAGTAGCAGGTGCTTTGTATTTTCTTGAAGTTTGCACACTGTCATTAAGCGCCTCGGTAGCACCGAAGAAGCTCATAGAAAAAAGCTCTCGCTATATCTCTATAGCGAGAGCTTGATTTTTAGTTTAACTATGCATTGTGAATTAAGAATTATTCATTAATTATGCTTTGCGAGCCTTGCGGATGATAACAAACGCAACGCCCATAAGAGCTGCTATTGCAAGCGCTACAGTTGCAACAGTTTCACCGGTCTTGGGTGATTCGTCGCTCTTGTCGCCCTCGGGCTTTGTTTCTGTCTTGTTATCTTCGGCATTTTCGTCTTTCTTATCCTCAACAACAATCTTAGCGATTACAAGCTCTTCTGCTGTTGTCTCGGTTTTGCCATCTGCGTCTGTGAACAACTTGCCACATTCTGAACAAGCGTAGTGAGCCTTTGTACCCTCTTTTTCGGTGGTAGCTGCTACTTCCTTAACTTCGGTGAGAGTGTGACCCGTAGTTTCAACTACAACCTCTTCTGATGTAAGGTCGGCACCTGTTTCAGAATCAAACAACAGACCGCACTTTTTGCACTTAGAATACTTGATATTGCCGTCTTCTGTGCAGGTAGCATCTTTTGCTTCAACGATTTCACATCTGTGAACATTGGGATCAACAGCGAGTATAAGGTCGGCATCAGATAATTCTTCGGTGCTCATCTTATCAGCATCTGCCGCAAAGTTCTTTTCACATACTGTGCAGTGGTTGTATGCTACGGTACCTGCGTCTTTGCAATCGGCAATAACTTCTGCATTTGCTTCAAAGTCGTGACCAATAGCTGTGATTACTTCGTTGGTTTTTGAAAGCTCTTTGCCGCATTCTGTACAGCTTACAGTCTTTACATATGAACCGTCTTCTGTACAGGTTGCTTCTACGCGGTCTGATTCTACAGGTGTACCCTCTACGTGATTCTTTGCGACAAAGCCGGGCTTGTTTGTTTCGGGTGATGTAAATCCGCATAGTGAGCAAACCATATTACCCTTAGGTGCTGTCTGGCAGTCACCTGCAACTGTTTCGTTAAACTCGAATGCACCATATGCGCCGTAGTTTGAATCTCCCA
>JAFTTE010000067.1 GCA_017466905.1 Clostridia bacterium
ACATTAAAATAATTCCTGTAAAAATAATTCCAAGACCTAATCTTATAAGAGTACGGTCACTGTATTTCATTGCAAGAAAACCGTTTACTGCTCTGCCTGCCGTTATGCCAAGATAAAACAGGCTTGCACAGCCTGATGCCACTTCAGCGGTAATCCCCCTGTTCTGCACCAGATAGCTGCTTGCCCAAAGAGATGTTGTAAGTTCTAATGAACAGTAGCCGAAAAAGGTAAGAAAACACGGCACCGCGCCCTTTGTTGAAATAATCTCTTTAAATTTAATGGGTTTGCTTTCGGCTATATTGTCGCTATCGCTCGATAAACTATTTTTCCATAGCGGCATACTTATAAAAATTATAACCGACAAAACAATCTGAATAATTGAAACTACCAGATAACCGCTGTTCCAATTACCTATTTTAAGCAGTGAAAAGCTCATAATGTATGGGCTTATCGAAGCGCCCACACCCCACGAACAGTGAAGCCAGCTCATATGCTTGCTCTTGTAATGCAGTGCTACATAGTTGTTAAGCACCGAATCAACAGCGCCTGCGCCCAAGCCGTAAGGAATTGACCATAAAATAAGCATCCAGAACCTGTTACTGACTGAAAAACCAAACAAAGCGACAGCCGTCATAGCAACGCTTATTGCGGTAATTTTGCCTGTGCCGAGTTTGCGCTGCATACGGTCACTCATAAGGCTTGATAAGACCGTGCCTATTGAAATTATCATTGAAATAATACCCGCATACGACACGGGAACACTTATCTGCTCGTGCATAACAGGCCATGCAGAACCCAGCAACGAGTCAGGAAGTCCGAGGCTTATAAAACAAACATAAATCAGTGTTAATAAAAGATTATACATATAAACGCTCACCTGCATTTTGGATACTACGTGCATTATATTGTTTAAAACCTTAAAAGTCAATAAATATCCTTATTGACAACATCAAAATTAAGTTATAAAATACTTATCGATTAAAATCGTATTTTGTCAGATTCAGAAAGGTCGTAATCTGTCGTGCAAAGCGCTATTGTTTCAAAGCCACACAAACGCGAAATTGATATGCTTGGCGGCTCGTTGTTTAAAAATATAATAAAATATACAATACCGATTATTTTAACCGGTATTTTGCAGTTGCTTTTTAATGCCGCCGATTTGGTGGTTGTTGGTCAATTTTGCGGTAAAAATTCAGTTGCTGCTGTGGGGAACACAGGTTCAATTACTGCTCTTGTTGTCAATCTGTTTATTGGTCTTTCGGTAGGCTCTGGCGTTACCGTGGCACAGGCCATTGGCGCCGACGATAAAGATGCTGTTCATCAAGCGATACATACTGCAATACCTACCGCTGTTGTAAGCAGTATTTTTATCACCGTCATAGGCATAACATTTTCAGAAACCTTTTTAAAGCTTATGAACACGCCGCAAACGATAATAGAGCTTTCTGCCGTGTATATGCGGATATATTTTGCAGGAACGATATTTATGCTTTTGTATAACTTTTGTGCATCCATTTTGCGCGCCGCAGGCGATACAAAATCTCCGCTTATATTTCTGATTATCGCAGGTGTGATAAACGTTATACTTAATGTGATTTTTGTAACTGTTTTTGATATGAATGTTGCAGGTGTTGCACTTGCGACCACCATCTCACAGGGTGTATCGGCGGTACTGGTTCTCTTCAAGCTTATGCGCCGTCGTGATGCCTGCCGCCTTGATTTTTCAAAGCTGCGTTTTTATAAGCAGCCGCTTATAAAAATCTTAAAAATCGGTTTGCCGGCAGGTATTCAAAGCTCAATGTTTTCTATTTCTAACGTTATTATTCAATCGTCGATCAACTCTTTCGGCGATGTTTTAATGTCGGGAAATGCCGCCGCAAATAATATTGAAGGCTTTATATTTGTAACGCTGAATGCATTTCATCAGACTGCGCTTAATTTTATAGGTCAGAATGTAGGAGCAAAGCAATATAAGCGCACTAAAAGAATTTTAGTTTTGTGTCTTGCTTCTGTGTTTGCTATAGGTATTTTAGGTGCCGCCATTTTATACTTTGCGGGGCCAAAGCTACTGTCAATTTATATTCCCGATTCTGCCGAGGCGGTTGCCTGGGGTATGGTAAGGCTAAGCTGTTTGTGTCTGCCGTACTGCCTTTGCGGTATGATGGACGTAACAACAGGCGCGCTTCGCGGTATGGGCACATCAACTGTACCTATGCTTATATCAATACTTGGCGTATGCGGTATAAGAATCGGTTGGATATATACCGTGTTTCAAATTCCCGCCTATCACACACCGCAGTGTCTTTATTATTCATACGGTATTTCCTGGGCGGTGACATTTTTAGTAGAACTGTTAGCGTTTTACATTGTTTATAAAAGACACACAAATGATAAAGAGACTTGACGCATGGTCAAGCCTCTTCTTTATTATTTTCTTTTTTAATAGAAAGTATAGCGCCTATTAGTATCAAAATTGCACCTACAAAACATAAAATTCCGCCATCTAACAAGAAATTTAAAAAACCACACAAATAGATGTTAATTAAACCCAGTTCATTCATCAGCAGATATTTCGGATAATGATTCATAAAAGGACTCACAATAGTAAAAACAGATGATATAATGCTTAATGCAACCACAATTTTATTCAGAGCACGATTTTGTGTGTTCTTTAAATTCAAGCACAATAACACAATTGGAAATCCAACTAATAATATTATTGACAGCACACATAGCAAAATGATGTTTAACAAAGAACCTACACCCGCCATAGACTCTAAATTAACTTGGGGTGGTTTTACAAAAACATCAACTAAAACATAAATTACATACAAACAAATGCCCGTAAGCAATAAAATATTTTTTGCTTTTTTCATATTCTCATCCCCTTTGATTTAATAATATCAAAAAGTGAATGTATTTTCAACCCTTTGGGCTTACTACTGCGATAATTTAGTTTTTAAGATTCTTCGCGACTATCGTCACTTAGAATGACAAATTGGTGTAGATGATGCTATATGCGTGTCATTCTGACGGTGCGGGTGTCCGGTGGACACCTCTGCTAAGCAGAAGCACCGACCGAAGCAGCAGCCGAGACCAGAGTGAGGAAGAATCTTAAAGGCATATGGTTCTGGTAAACCGCAATGGAACGACACACAGGTCGTTCCCTACGATGTGAATTTATGTTTTTTGCGTAGGGTCGAGCCTGTGTGCTCGACCGTAGAATTATTTTAAATATTTGTTAAGATAATTCAGCACCGTCTTTTTATCTGCCGACCATAGCGGCGCTATAAGGTCGCGCTTGGCGCCATCGCCTGTTATACGGTGAACGACTGTGTCAGGTGGTAAAACCTCAATACACTGCTTTAAGATTTCAGCATACTGCTCAAGTGTTAAGCACTTGAAATTTCCACTTAAATATTCTTTTTCAAGGTCGGTATTTTTTAGTACGTGTAATAGGTGAAATTTAACCCCGTCAGTACCTGAGCGTACCGCATCAAGCGTTGTTTTTACGGCATCCTCTGCCGTTTCAAAAGGCAGACCGATAATTATGTGAGTTACAACCTCTATCCCTGCCGCTTTTAGTCGCTTTACCGCGTCGAAATAAATGTTATTTTTATATCCGCGCCGTATATATTCGGCGCTTTTTTCATTTGTGGTTTGTAGTCCTAATTCTATACTTATGGGTTTTATTTGATTTAACTCTTTCAAAAGGTCGAGCACATCATCGGGTAAACAATCAGGGCGCGTGCCGATTGACAGACCCACAATATAATCGGGTTTAATCGCCTCATAAAAAATAGTTTTTAATCTTTGAACTGGCGCGTATGTATTTGTAAAAGACTGAAAATATGCAATGTATTTACCGCTTTTGTTTTTGGTCTCTACCCTTTTCTTTGCGTTTTCGAGCTGTTCGATTATATTATTTCCTTTTGCAGCAAAATCGCCGCTACCCGAAGCGGAACAAAATATGCAACCTCTGTTACCCAAAGTTCCGTCACGGTTTGGACAGGTAAACCCGCCGTCGAGTGACAGCTTATAAACCTTTGAGCCGTATTTTTGCTTGTAATATTCATTGGCACTCTTATACATATTTTCACCCCGCTGACAATTAAATTATATATTAAAATCTGTATTCTTGCAATATAATTTGCTATGTGATATACTTTTATCAGGCGGTGATTTTATGAATTTTAAAAACAGCGGTAAATTAAAGGCGGTTACATTCAGTTATGATGACGGTGTTACACAAGACATCAGACTTATTGAACTGCTGAATAAATACAATCTAAAATGCACTTTTAATCTTAATTCGGAATTGCTCGGGCTTAAAGGTATGCTAATCCGTGAGGGTCAGCGTATTTCACACTATAAAATTCATCCAGACGACGTAAAGAGCATTTACGAAGGTCACGAGGTTGCCGTACATACCCTTACACACCCTCGCCTACCCGACATTGACGATGATACTGAAATTATCCGTCAGGTAGAACAAGACCGATTAAATCTTTCAGAAATTGTAGGTTATGACGTAGTTGGCATGGCATACCCAAGCGGTGGTGTTAACAACGACGACCGTGTCGCAAAACTAATACGCGAAAACACAGGTGTTAAATATAGCCGTACCATTACTTGCAATAGCAGTTTTGATTTACAGGATAATTTGTACCGCTTTAACCCAACCGTATATCACTGCGATTTTGATGATATGATGAAAATGGGTAAAGAGTTTTTAGAACTCAAACCCGACAAACCGCAAATCTTTTACATATGGGGTCATTCTTACGAGATGGACTACCGCCCTGATTATTGGATAAAGTTAGAAGAATTCTTCAAACTTATTGCCAATCGTAATGACATTTTTTACGGTACAAATAAAGAGGTATTGTTGTAAATAAATTTAAAGGCTTGACCATTTGGTCAAGCCTGTTTCGTTAAAATAATGTTGTTATCCAATAAACAAACCCATATAACACGCTTGCAATCGTGCCGTACATAATTACGGGTCCTGCTATAGTGAATATTTTAGCACCGACGCCTAAAATATATCCCTCGTTTTTAAACTCTATCGCAGGGGAAACCACCGCGTTTGCGAAGCCGGTTATCGGCACCAAAGTCCCAGCACCTGCGCGCTTGGCAATTTTGTCAAAAAGACCAAATCCTGTCAAGAGTGCCGCTATAAGTATAACCGACACTGGCACCGCCATTTTTACTACCTTTTCGGGCAAATCAAGCGAGGTATAAAGCGCATTAAACAACTGACCTATAACACAAATGGCACCGCCCACACAGTACGCCCAAATAAAATCTTTTACCTTGGGTGACGGTGGTGATGCCTTTTTTGTCATTTCGCTATATTTTTTCTTGTCAGGCAACATATTTTCCACTTCCCTTTCGGGAATATTATTGCCTCAAAGCACCTGTTTATACGGATTATAATTTGTTAAAAACTCATCCCACTCGCTGTCGGTGAGTTTTTCACTGTCACGAGTGCCGTATTGCTTATAAAGACCTTCGACCAGCATACTATAAAGCTTGTTAGTTTTTACCCTTGCGCGAATAAGCACAAACAGTAAAACGGCAGCAAATAAAATAAGCAATGCAGCGGGCACAGCAAATTTCCAATAAAAGCTTGGCAAATATCCTACACCATAAACCGAAATTGGAGCATAAGCTAACACTATAAACGGCTGCACCGCAATAGCCACTATGCAGCCTGCAATTTTTTGCTTGCATACAAACAGTGCGGCGGCGGCAATCATAACCACAGCGCAAACTATTGTTGTTATAAAAACACTGCTCAAATCACTGTAATTTAACACGCCAGCGCTAAAATTAAGCGCAAAACTTAAAATGGACAATGCAAGCATAAAAAATAAATACACCCAAACAATCCCTGTCAGCACGCCAAGTGTTTTAACAAGCTTGCCACCGTCTACAGCATAAGAAATGCCATACTTGTATTTATATTTTTCAACATATTCTAAAATATTTGCGTTCTTTTTCATTTTACTTTTTCCTTTTTATTACAAATTACTGCAAAATAATTATACATTATAACGCTTTACTTGACAAGTGTTATTTGAAAATTATATAATGGCTTTTGGTGATTTTATGGCTAAAATAAATATAGTAATGGTAGAACCCGAGATACCTCAGAACACGGGCAATGTTGCGCGTACCTGCGCGGCAACAGGCGCACGGCTTCATCTTGTAAAGCCTATGGGCTTTACACCCGATGACAAAAAATTAAAACACGCGGGACTGGACTATTGGAAATATCTTGACATTACCTATTATGAGAACTTACAAGACTTTTTCGAAAAAAACGCAGGCGGTAACTTTTTCTTTTTTACAACAAAGGGTCGACACACCCACTCAGAGCATAGTTATCCCGATAACTGTTTTTTGCTTTTTGGTAAAGAAAGCAAGGGCTTACCCGAAGAACTTTTACTAAAACATCCCGACAACTGCGCACGTATTCCTATGCAGGGCGAGATACGCAGTCTTAACCTCGCAAACTCGGTAGCGATTGCCGTTTATGAGGTTTTGCGCCAATGGGACTACCCGACACTCCAAAACTTTGGACAATTGCACAATTACAAATGGGAAGATAATATATAATTTCTACATAAATTTATATAAATAAATGTTGAAATTAAAGAAAAATGTGGTAAAATATAATTGTGTATTTTTTAACAATGTAATAAAACCGAAAGGAAGATATCAAAATGAACGCACTTAACAAAAAAACCGTTGATGACATTAATGTAAAAGGTCAGAAGGTTCTTGTTCGTTGTGACTTTAACGTTCCGCTTAAAAACGGCGTTATCACCGACGAAAACAGAATCAATGCAGCACTCCCCACTATAAAGAAGCTTATCGCCGACGGCGGTCAGGTTATTCTTTGCTCACACCTTGGCAAGCCGAAGGGCGAACCCAAGCCTGAGCTCTCACTTGCACCCGTTGCTGCTTGCCTTTCTGAGAAGCTCGGTCAAGAGGTTGTTTTCGCTGCTGACGATAATGTTGTAGGCGAAAATGCAAAGGCTGCTGTAGCCGCTATGAAAGACGGCGATGTAGTACTTCTCGAGAACACACGTTACCGCGCAGAAGAAACCAAGAATGGCGAAGCTTTCTCTGCAGAACTTGGTTCACTTGCTGATATATTTGTAAACGATGCATTCGGTACTGCTCACCGCGCACACTGCTCAACCGTTGGTGTTGTTTCTCACGTAAAAGAGGCTGTTGCAGGTTACCTTATCGGTAAAGAGCTCAAGTACCTCGGCAACGCAGTTGAGACACCTGTTCGCCCCTTCGTTACAATCCTTGGCGGCGCAAAGGTTGACAGCAAGCTTCCCGTAATTGAAAATCTTCTTACCAAGGCTGATACACTTATCATCGGCGGCGGTATGGCTTATACATTCTTGGCTGCTAAAGGTTACACAGTTGGTACATCACTTATTGATGAAACCAAGATTGACTACTGCCGCGATATGATGGCAAAGGCTGAGGAGAAGGGTGTTAAGATTCTTCTCCCCATCGACTGCACAATCACAAAGTCTTTCCCTGACCCGATTGATGCACCTATTGAAATTGAAGTTGTTGACGCAGACAAGATTCCTGCTGATATGATGAGCCTTGACATCGGTACTAAAACTGCCGCAGCTTATGCTAACGAAGTTAAGAGCGCAAAGACTGTTGTTTGGAACGGACCTATGGGCGTATTTGAAAACCCAATCCTTGCTAAAGGCACAATGGCTGTAGCCGAAGCTATGGCAGAAACCGATGCTGTAACAGTTATCGGCGGTGGCGACTCTGCAGCTGCAGTTAACATCTTGGGCTTTGGCGACAAGATGACACACATCTCTACCGGTGGCGGCGCAAGCCTTGAATTCCTTGAAGGTAAAGAGCTTCCCGGTATTGCAGCACTTAACGATAAATAATTTAAAAAATGGATTTGTAGGGGCGGATGCTGATGGCATCGACCCCTACATTTGTGTAATAAAAAGGAGAAATAAAAATGAATAAAGCAAAAAGACAGGCTATTATTGCAGGTAACTGGAAAATGAACAAAACCCCCGCAGAGACAACTGCTCTTATCAATGAAATGAAACCTTTGGTTGCAGATGCTGACTGCGAAGTTGTACTCTGCGTACCTTTTATTGACATTGCTGCTGCTGTTGAGGCAGCAAAGGGCTCTAACATTAAAATCGGCGCTGAAAACGTTCACTTCAAGGCTTCAGGCGCATACACAGGCGAAATCTCTGCCGAAATGCTTACAGCCGCTGGCGTTGAATATGTTGTAATCGGTCACAGCGAGAGAAGACAATATTTTGGTGAAACAGACCAGACCGTTAACCTTCGTACACTTGCCGCTGTAAACGCAGGTCTTAAGGCAATTGTTTGCGTTGGTGAAACACTCGAACAGCGTGAGCTTGGCTACACCGAAACTCTTCTTAAATATCAGACCAAGATGGCTCTTACAAACGTAAGCGCTGAACAGCTCAAGAACATCGTTATTGCTTATGAGCCTGTTTGGGCTATCGGTACAGGCGTTACCGCTACCGCTGATCAGGCAGACGAAGGCAACGGATACGTTCGTGCCGCTATTGCAGAAGTTTATGGCGCAGATGTTGCAGAAACTGTTACAATTCAGTACGGCGGCTCTATGAATGCAGGCAATGCAGATGAGTTGGTTTCTAAAGTAAATGTTGACGGTGGTCTTATCGGCGGCGCATCACTTAAAGCACAGGACTTTTCTGTAATAGTTAAGGCTGCTTCTAAATAATTAAGGTAATAATAAATAACGGACGACCTATGGTCGCCCCTGCGATGTGTTTTTATATTTTTTGCGTAGGGGCGTGCATTGCACGTCCAAGATAAAATTTCAGGAGAAATTATAATGAAAAAACCCGTTGTTTTATGTATAATGGACGGTTTTGGAATTCGCGATACACAAGAAGGCAACGCGATTTACACCGCCAAAACACCTAATCTTGATAAATTTTTTAGTGAAAACCCCTTTACCACAATCGGCGCTTCGGGTCTTGACGTTGGTCTTCCTGACGGTCAGATGGGTAACAGTGAGGTTGGTCACACCAACATAGGCGCAGGACGTGTTGTTTATCAGATGCTGGTTAAGATAACCAAGGATATTGAAGAAGGTAAGTTTTACGATATCGAGGTTCTAAAAAACGCAATCGAAAACTGCAAACGCAACGATTCTGCCCTTCACCTTATAGGCCTTTTGTCTGACGGCGGTGTTCACAGCCACATTGACCACCTTTACGGTTTGCTTAAAATGGCTAAGAAAAACGATCTTAAAAAGGTATATGTTCACTGCCTTATGGATGGACGTGACGTATCTACCACAAGCGGTATCGGGTTTATTAAAGACCTTCAGGACAAAATGCTTGAATTAGGCGTTGGTAAGATTGCTACCGTTATGGGCAGATACTACGCTATGGACCGCGACTTTGCGTGGGACCGTGTAGAAAAGGCTTATGCCGCTATGGTATACGGCGAAGGGGTGCAGACAAATGATATCCTTTCCACAATGACCGAGTCTTACTCAAACGATGTTACCGATGAGTTTATCCTACCTACTGTGGTAAATTCTGACGGTATGATAAAGGCTAACGACAGTGTTGTTTCTTTCAACTTCCGCCCCGACCGCGCGCGTCAGTTTACAAGAACATTTGTCGACCCCAACTTTGACGGTTTCCAGCGCAAGAATGGTTTCTTCCCTCTCACCTATGTTTGTATGACACAGTATGATGAGACAATGCCTAATGTAACCGTGGCATACCCACCCGAAGAGCTAAAAATGACACTTGGCGAGTATCTTGCAAGCCGCAATATGACACAGCTTCGTATTGCAGAAACGCAAAAATACGCTCACGTAACTTTCTTCTTTAACGGCGGTGAGGAAAAGACATTTGAGGGCGAAGACCGAATTCTTATTCAGTCACCCGATGTTCCTACCTTTGATTTACAGCCCGAAATGAGCGCTTACCCCGTTTGCGACGCTGTTTGCGAACAGATTCGCTCTGGCAAATATGACGCAGTTATTCTTAACTTTGCTAACTGCGATATGGTAGGTCACACAGGTATATTTGACGCAGCAGTTAAGGCTGTTGAGGCTGTTGACGAGTGCGTTGGTAAGGTTGTTGCCGCTGCTACCGAGATGAGCGGTGCGGTTCTTATTACCGCAGACCACGGTAACGCTGACTGTATGGTTGGCGAAGACGGCAATCCGTTTACACCACACACAACAAACCCTGTTCCCTTCTGCGTGGTAGGTTATGATTGCGAATTACGCGAAGGCGGCAGACTTGCCGATATTGCGCCTACTATGCTTAAAATACTTGATCTCCCCCAGCCTGCTGAAATGACCGGCGAGTCAATTATTAAATAATAAAATTAAAGCCACTATCCGCCTCCCTCTGACGAGGGAGGCGGATTTTTGCGTAGCAAAAAGACAGCTCCACTCGTCAGAGGGAGCCTTCTTATTAACTATCTAAAATTTTTGATAACATAAATATTTATAATTGCAAGCGCAATAAGTAACACGCTGATTGCCAAAGAAACGATATTAAAATACCTGAAACCGTATAACAGTGGTGATAATGATGCCACCGTCGCCATACAACCCAACACA
>JAFTTE010000068.1 GCA_017466905.1 Clostridia bacterium
AAATATTTATCCGCTGTCAAGGGGACGGGGATATGTGAGGGAAAACAGTATTTACAAAAGTCGCGGCGATATTGGGAGGAAAAATTAAAAACTATGGAAAAGTGGGACATTTTAAACGCTGACGGTATGCCTACGGGCAAAACGACGTTGCGCGGACGCTGTAATTTAAAACCCGGTGAATATCATCTTGTGGTACACATCTGGATTGTGTCATCGCGCGGTGAATTTTTGATTCAGCGCAGATCGGACAACAAAAAACTTATGCCTGGTGAGTGGGCGGCTACCGGTGGCGCTGCAATATCGGGCGAAGACTCTTATACGGCGGCAAACCGTGAGCTGTATGAAGAGCTTGGCATACCGTCAAACCGGCAGACATTAAAAAAGCTTGCGCGCATAAAGCGCAGAAATTCATTGCTTGATATATGGTTTATAAATACCAATGTTGAAAGCGACAAGCTGCGTCTGCAACAAAATGAGGTTGCCGAGGCAAAATGGGTAAGCCGTGATGAATTTAAGGATATGATTAAAAACGGCGAATTTCATAATTACGGTAAAGAATATTTTGACACAGTATTCAATAAAATAGATGATTTGTTGGGGGTGACGGTGTGAGCCTTAATAATTCGGGCGAAAAATGCGCTGTGTGTAAAGCGTATCTTTTTGAAGAAGACGATGTTGTGTACTGCCCCGAATGTGGAGCGCCGCATCACAGAGATTGTTATAGTTCTATCGGTCATTGCGCTTTAGAGGAATTTCACGGTACTGAAAATCAATATAAAAAGCCCGAGCCTGTAAAGGAAGAGGAAAGTCGTGAGGCCCTACCTGTACAAAGCAGTATTATAACCTGTGGTATGTGCGGTGAAAAATATGAAACAACAGATGATTTTTGCCCAAACTGTAACACGCCAAATGTAATAAAGACGGGTGGCGGCAGATTCGTAACCTTTGATTTTTTGGGCGGCGTATCGGGCAATACAGATTTAGGAAACGGCGTTACAGCAAACGAAGCAAAAAAATTTGTACTTAACAATACGCATCGTTATATACCTAAATTTGCAGGTTTTAAAAAGGGCAAAAAGGCGTCTTGGAACTGGCTTGCCTTTTTAACACCGTGCGGATGGCTTATGTCTCGTAAAATGTATTTATTGGGTGCTATTATCGGCGCGCTCGAGATTGCGTTTACAATGCTTTCGGTGCCGCTTACTGCTGCACTTAATCAGCTTGATACTTCGTCGGTGCGCGGTACTATGGAAATGGCTGCTTTGATTTTAGAAAACATTTCATCCATAGGTGTTACTGCAGTTTATGCTGCTGCAATCGGAGGCTTTTTGAGTATAGCGCTGAGCATAATAATTGCAACCTTTGGCGACCTTATATATAGAAATCGCGTTATATCAAAGGTTAGTGAAATAAAACGCGAAAGTGAAGATAAGGCAGAGGATTATCGCAAAAAGGGTGGTATCAGCCTTTTTGGTGCCGTTTTGGGATATTTTGCTGTAAGTTATCTGCCGACAATCATTGCTTATACACTGGGGATGCTATGATGAAAAAATACACCACACTCTATTTTGACCTTGATAATACGATACTTGATTTTACCGCCGCAGAATATAAAGCAATCAGACAATTGCTTGCATTGCACAATTTACCGGTAAATGACGAGATTGTATCAACATATTCTGCAATAAATCAGACCTGGTGGGAACGCTTTGAAAAGGGCGAAATAAAAAAGGAAGAAATATATGCCGGCCGTTTCAGAGAGTTTTTAAACTTTTACGGTTTTGAGGGTAATCCGCAAAAAATGGCGGATGATTACTTTGAATTGTTGTCGCAAGGCTATGATATGATGGACGGTGCGGATAAGGCTCTTCAATATGTAAAGGAGCAGGGTTATACCGTCTGCATTACAACCAACGGTATGTCGCGCACACAGTACCGCCGTATTAACGGTTGTGGGTTGAAACGATATTTTGACTACATATTTGTATCTGAGGATGCAGGGCATCAAAAACCCGAGGTAGAATATTTTGAGTATGTTATGTCTTGTACACCCGAAAAGAACAAGTCGAAAATATTGGTAATAGGCGACTCAATGTCATCGGATATTTTAGGCGGCATAAATTTCGGCGTTGATACCTGCTGGCTTAACCCTAAGGCCAAGGCAGGTACGCATAAACCCACCTATGAAATTGCTGAAATTATGCAAATTTGCGATATTTTGTAAGAAATATGCAAATTTTTTGCATAAAATTAAAAATTATGAATATTTATTCAAAAAATGCTTGACAAATGCTTTTTGTAGGCATATAATGTCTGCATATTAAATGAATTATCGCTTCAAAGGAGACAAAAAACAATGGATAAAAAAGATATTAAAAAGGTAGTACTTGCCTACTCGGGCGGTCTTGATACTTCAATAATTATTCCTTGGCTTAAGGAAAATTACAACAACTGCGAGGTTATCGCAGTATCGGGTAACGTTGGACAGGCTGACGAGCTTGAAGGCCTTGAAGAAAAGGCAATTAAGACAGGCGCATCAAAGCTTTATGTTCTTGACCTTACCGAAGAATATGTTGACGATTACATTATTCCCTGCGTAAAGGCAGGCGCAATTTATGAGGATTATCTTCTTGGTACCAGCCACGCGCGTCCTTGCATTGCAAAGGGTCTTGTTGATATCGCTATCAAAGAGGGCGCTGACGCTATCTGCCACGGCTGCACAGGTAAGGGTAATGATCAGGTTCGTTTTGAACTTACAATCAAGCATTTCGCACCAAATATGCCTATAATCGCTCCTTGGCGTGAGTGGGATATCAAATCTCGTGAAGAAGAAATCGAATATGCCGAGGCTCACAATATTCCACTAAAGATTAACCGTGAGACCAACTACTCAAAGGATAAGAACCTTTGGCACTTATCTCACGAGGGTATGGACCTTGAAGACACAGGCAACGAGCCTATGTATGATAAGCCCGGTTTTCTTGAAATGGGCGTTAGTCCCGCAATGGCACCCGACGAGCCTACGTATGTAACACTTGATTTCTGTCAGGGTGTTCCCGTAGCAATCGACGGCGAAAAGATGAGCGCTAAAAACATCATCTTAAAGCTTAACGAGCTTGGCGGTAAAAACGGTATTGGTATTATTGACATCGTAGAAAACCGTCTTGTTGGTATGAAATGCCGTGGCGTTTATGAGACTCCCGGTGGTACAATTCTTTACCGTGCACACGAGGCACTCGAGAGTATCTGCCTTGACAAGATGACATTACACGAAAAGCAAAGACTCGCTATCACTTATGCAGAGCTTGTTTATAACGGTCAGTGGTTTACACCTTTGCGCGAGGCGCTTGCAGCATTTGTAGACAAGACTCAGGAAAAGGTTACAGGTACTGTAAAACTTAAGCTTTACAAGGGTAACATTATTAAAGCAGGTATCTGGAGTGACTACTCACTTTACAGCGAAGAAATCGCAACCTTTGGCGAAAGCGATTACGACCAGAAGGATTCTGCAGGCTTTATTAACCTTTACGGTCTGCCCATTAAGGTTCAGGCTATGGTTGACGGCAAGAAATAATAAAAGGATAATTCTGCCCGACTTTGCGGTCGGGCAGTTAAGTGTATTATGACTAACATTTTTATTGACGGAAGCGCGGGCACAACGGGTCTACGCATCTATGATAGATTAAGTGTAAGAGATGATATTTCTCTTATAAAATTACCCGAAGAATTGCGCAAAGACGATAACGCGCGCGCAGAGGCTATCAACTCGGCGGATATAGTTTTTCTTTGTCTTCCCGATGATGCGGCGCGGGCTGCTGTAAGCTTTGTAAAAAACGATAAAACCGCAATTATTGATACCTCAACGGCACACCGCACAAATGATGCGTGGGTATACGGTTTCCCAGAACTGACACGCAAACGCGAGGCAATAATTAATTCAAAGCGTATCGCTAACCCCGGTTGTCATGCAAGCGGATTTATAGCGCTTGTAAAGCCATTAATTGAAGCCGGTGTTTTAAATCCGGATACAGCGCTCAGTTGCTTTTCGCTTACAGGCTATTCGGGCGGCGGCAAAAAAATGATTGCCGAGTATGAAGATGAGGGTAAACCTGATTTGCTTAAAGCACCGCGTCAATACGGTCTTTTTCAACAGCACAAGCATTTAAAAGAAATGCAGATTATATCGGGAATAGAAACCGCACCTGCATTTTGCCCCATAGTTGCCGACTTTTACAGCGGTATGGAAGTAACCGTAACGCTCTTTAAAAAGGATATAAAGGCAAACATTGATGATATAAAGGCAATATATAAAAGCTATTACACAGGCAAGCTCGTTCATTTCGACAATGCGGCAGATGAGGGCGGATTTTTATCTGCGGCGGCGCTTTCCGGTAAAGATGATATGCAGCTTTGCGTTTTTGGTAATGAAGACAGAATAATTCTTACAGCCCGATATGATAATTTAGGCAAGGGCGCTTCGGGCGCGGCTATTCAGAATATGAATATACTGATGGGTGTTTCAGAAGAAACAGGACTCGTTTATTAACGGAGGAACAATGGATATTAAACTTATAAACGGCGGTGTGTGCGCAGCCACAGGTTTTAAGGCGTCAGGCGTTCACTGCGGAATACGTAAAAATAAAACAAAAAAAGATTTGGCAATGATTTATAGCGAAACGGTAGCCAATGCTGCGGCGGTTTATACCACCAATCTCGTAAAAGGTGCGCCGCTTACCGTTACAAAAAATCATATTGCCGACGGCTGCGCTCAGGCGGTTATCTGCAACAGCGGTAACGCTAATACCTGCAATGCAAACGGTATAGAAATTGCCGAGCAGATGAGCGATCTTGTAGCAAAAGAACTTGGTATTAAAGCAGATGACGTGGTGGTGGCATCTACAGGTGTTATCGGTCAGCCGCTTGATATTACACCAATTGCAGAGGGTATTCCCGTTTTGGCAAAGACTTTGTCTGAAAACGGAAGTCAGGATGCTGCAGAAGCTATTATGACCACCGATACAATAGATAAGCAGATTGCTGTTGAATTTACCGTTGGCGGCAAGGTGTGCCGTATGGGCGGTATCGCTAAAGGTAGCGGTATGATTCATCCCAATATGGCAACTATGCTTGTGTTTATTACTACCGATGCGGCAATATCTGCCCATATGTTGCAAAAAGCATTGTCGGGTGATATTGCAAACACCTTTAATATGTTAAGCATTGACGGTGATACCTCTACTAACGATATGGTGACTGTACTTGCTAACGGTATGGCAGGAAATGATGAGATTACCGCTGACGGCGAAGACTTTGATACCTTTATGAAGGCGCTCAATACCGTAACGGTTAACCTTTGCCGCGTTATCGCAGGTGACGGCGAGGGTGCTACAAAGCTGCTTGAATGTAAGGTAAGCGGTGCAGATAATCTTGACACCGCAAAAACAGTTGCCAAGAGCGTTATCTGTTCAAGTCTGCTTAAAGCCGCAATGTTTGGCGCTGACGCTAACTGGGGACGTGTTCTTTGCGCAATAGGTTACAGCGGCGCTAAAGTTGATGTTACAAAAATTGATGTTTCTTTCATTTCAAACAAGGGCGAAATACTTGTATGTCGGAATGGCGCAGGGGTAGATTTTTCTGAAGAAAAGGCAAAGGAAATTTTGCTCGAAAAAGAAATTGTAATTGATGTAAAACTAAATAGCGGTGAATACTGTTCAACGGCTTGGGGTTGCGATCTTACCTACGATTACGTAAAAATAAACGGTGACTATAGAACCTAATACGTTTGAGTAAAATTGGTTTGTGGATTAAATTTAATTGCGAGGAAATTTTAATGGATAATAATTTTTCTAATGCCGAGCGCGCCGAGGTTTTGACCCAGGCGCTGCCTTATATAAAGAAGCACAGCGGCAAAATTGGTGTTATAAAATACGGCGGCAACGCTATGATAAACGAGCAGCTTAAGCAGCAGGTTATGGAAGATATTGTTCTTTTGTGGCTTATCGGCGTTAAGGTTGTTCTCGTTCACGGCGGCGGTCCCGAAATAAACGACCTTATGGACAGGCTCGGCAAAAAGCCACAGTTTGTTGACGGTCTTCGTGTTACCGACAAAGAAACTGTTGATATAGTGCAGATGGTACTTGCGGGCAAGGTAAACAAAACCCTTGTAAACCTTCTTGAAATGAAGGGTGGCAAGGCTATGGGCATTTCGGGTATGGACGGCAGACTTATTGAATCCGAAATCAAGGACGAGCGCTTGGGCTACGTAGGCAAGATTACAAAGGTGCATATAACACCTGTACTCGATTTGCTTGAAAAGGGCTATATTCCTGTTGTGTCAACCATCGGTTGTGATAAACTGGGTAATGCCTATAATATAAATGGCGATACTGCGGCGGCATTTATCGCAGGTGCTTTAGGCGCTCAGCGTCTTATTATGATGACCGATATTGACGGCATTTTGCGTGATAAGGACGACCCAAGTACAATTATTCCGCACCTTACTATCAGTGAAATTGAAGAGCTCAAGGGTGAGGGTATAATCTCGGGCGGTATGATACCCAAGGTTGATTGCTGTATCGAGGCAATTCACAAGGGCGTTAAAAATGTTGTTATTATGGACGGACGTGTGCCACACTCTATTCTTATGGAATTGTTGACAGATGAGGGTGCCGGTACAATGGTAAGCGAAAAATAATTTGATTAAAATCGCCCACAGTACCGCTTTTGTGGTGGGCAGTATAATCTATACGGCACCACTCACTTCAAGACGGCACTGCGAACAATTTTCTTTCAAATTATAAGGCATTTAAGGAAGAAGTATTTTAGTGATGAACGATATAATTTCTATAGACAAACAATACGTTGCCAATACATACAATCGTTTTCCTGTTGAGCTTGTAAACGGCAAGGGTTCTAAGGTTTACGATAAAGATGGTAAAGAGTATATAGATATGGGTTCGGGTATCGGTGTTACCGCTTTTGGTATCGCAGACCACGAGTGGTCGCAGGCGGTAGCCGAACAGGCAAGCAAACTGCAGCATATGTCAAACCTTTATTACACCGAGCCGTGCGCTAAACTTGCGCAGGTTCTTTGTGAAAAGACAGGGCTTAAAAAGGTGTTCTTTTCAAACTCGGGCGCCGAGGCAAACGAGTGCGCCATTAAGGTTGCTCGCAAATGGGCGGCAGAGAATAAGGGCGAAGACTGTTATACAATTGTGACCCTTAACAACAGCTTTCACGGCAGAACACTTACAACTCTTGCGGCTACAGGTCAGGACCATTTCCATAAGCTGTTTCAGCCGCTGACCGCAGGCTTTGTTCACACACCTGCCAATGATATTGAAGCGCTTAAAAAGACGGTAAATGACAACAATGTCGCCGCCGTTATGTTTGAGTGTGTTCAGGGTGAGGGCGGCGTAATAGCGTTAGAGCCTGAATTTGTAAAGGCAATCAGCGAACTTGCTAAAGAAAATAATTTCCTTATAATTGTTGACGAGGTTCAGACAGGTAACGGCAGAACAGGCAAGTTTTACAGTTATATGAATTACGGTATAACTCCCGACGTTGTCACCACTGCTAAAGGTCTTGGCGGCGGTCTGCCGATAGGCGCGGCGCTTCTTAGCGAAAAGGTCGAGTCTGTGCTCGGTTTTGGCGACCATGGCTCTACCTATGGCGGTAACCCCGTTTGCGCCGCAGGCGCGTTAAGCGTTGTAAGCCGTATTGATGATGCGCTTTTATGCGATGTTACCAAAAAGAGTGAATATATTTTTGAGTCACTTAAAAATGCCGATGGCATTGAGAGTGTAAGCGGTATGGGTCTTATGATTGGTATAAAAACCGTAAAACCCGCCTCAGAGGTGGTAAAAGCCGCGATGGAAAAGGGCGTTTTGTGTCTTACCGCCAAAGATAAGGTAAGATTACTTCCCGCGCTTAATATCCCATTTGAAGATTTACAAAAAGCAATAGAAATCATAAAAGAGGTAGCAAGATGAACTTAAAGGGTAAAAGTTTTTTAAAACTGCTTGATTTTACAAGCGAAGAAATAGAGGGCCTTTTGGACCTTGCCGCAGAGCTTAAAGAAAAAAAGAAAAGCGGCACATCCCACAAATATTATGAGGGCAAAAATATAGCGCTCATTTTTGAAAAAACAAGCACACGTACCCGTTGTGCTTTTGAGGTAGCGGCTGCCGACCTTGGTATGCATCCGACCTACCTTGATCCTACAGGCTCACAGATAGGCAAAAAGGAAAGCATTGCCGACACAGCACGCGTTTTGGGTAGAATGTATGACGGTATCGAGTACCGCGGCTTTGGTCAGGAAATAGTTGAAGAGCTCGCTAAATATGCAGGCGTGCCCGTTTGGAACGGTCTTACCAATGAATTCCACCCGACACAAATTCTTGCCGACTTCTTGACAATTCGTGAGCACTTTGGCGAACTTAAAGGTAAAAAACTCGTTTATATGGGTGATGCGCGTTACAATATGGGTAACTCGCTTATGGTGGGCTGCGCTAAAATGGGTATGCACTTTGTAGCTTGCACAAATAAAAAGTATTTCCCAGATAGCGCACTTGTAGAGCAGTGCCTTGAAATTGCAAAGGATACAGGCGCTACCATTGAATTCAGTGAAAGCACCGATGTTGTAAAGGGCGCTGATGTTATCTATACAGATGTCTGGGTATCTATGGGCGAGCCTGATTCCGTTTGGGAAGAAAGAATTAAAGATTTAATGCCCTATCAGGTAAACAAAGCGCTTATGGAAAAGGCAGGTTCACAGTGCCGCTTTATGCACTGCTTACCTGCATTTCACAACCTTGATACCACAATCGGAAAGCAGATTTACGAAAAATTCGGTATTGATTGTATGGAGGTTACCGAAGAGGTGTTTGAATCAGAGCAGTCAATCGTGTTTGACGAGGCCGAAAACCGTATGCACACCATTAAGGCAGTAATTGCGGCAACAATCGTTTGAGTAAAATTGAATTCATTTATTTAAAAGAAAGATTTGGTATGTTGTTGCTTTGATTTGGATTATAACAACGGTTCTGCAGATAGTTAACAAGGAAAGTGTGTGGTTTATTGTTTTATACATAGCTGTTCTCTTACTTTTTTGTTAAACACAATTTTAAATGTCCAAAATTATAAGTAAAATAAATAATAGGGGTTGATGTGGTGTGCAAAATGAAATATGCTTTGACAGACAGGTAGATAGACAGCCTGGGCGCAATTATGGCATAGATGCTTTGCGTTTGATTTCTATGTTTATGGTAACCGTGTTACATACTTTAGGTCATGGTGGTGCACTTAATACTGCCGTTGGTTTAAATTATAATATTGTATGGTTAATTGAGATAATCGCATATTGTGCGGTCAATTGCTATGCTATTATAAGCGGATTTGTTTCATATTCAGAAATAGAAAAACCGTATAGATATTCAAAATACATCTCTATGTGGTTACAGGTTGTTTTTTACAGTTTTGGAATTAGCTTGATCACCTTTTTTATTAGCAGTGGTAATTTAGTGGGTGTCAAAGGTTTGATTAAATCTTTATTACCAGTGGTTACAAAAAGATATTGGTATTTCAGTGCATATACCGCATTGTTTTTTATCATTCCGTGGTTAAATTTTTTTGTTAGGAAACTAAACAAAGAAGAAATGACTAGGTTTGTGCTTGTTCTTTTTGTATTGTTTTCTTGTCTTAGCATATTGGTTGACCCATTTTCATTTAATAGTGGCTATAGTTTTGGCTGGCTTGCAGTAATGTATCTATTTGGCGCTTGGCTTAAAAAATGCGATATTATAAATAAAATAAAAGGCTGTTATGCATTGCTTGTTATGCTGATTTGCATACTTTTTACTTGGATATTAAAATCGTTTTTGTCAATAGGAATATTTGTTTCTTATTTAAGTCCTACAATTGTTATTATTGCACTTTGTTTTGTTGTGATTTTTGCAAAATTGGATATTAGTAAAGCTGCCAAAACAATCATTGGTTTTTTATCACCCGCGGCTTTTGGAGTATATATAATACACGAGCATAGCGTGATAAAAGATAATCTAATAAATGATAGATTTCTATGGATAGCGGAACTCCGTTGGTATCTTGTGCCGATTGCTGTAATCGTTTCCGCTTTGTGCATTTTTACAATTTGTATAGTTGTAGAGAAAATACGTTTAAGTTTATTTAAAGTTCTCAAAATCAATAGAATAGCTGAAAATTGTTGCATTAAAGCAGAAAGTTGGCTAAAAACCTTGTGGCAAAAATATATTTAAAAATCAGTTGAAACATAATGCAAAAACAACCCGTATTTATTGAAAATACGGGTTGTTTTTTTACACATTAATATGTATAATAAAGTCAAATAAATTAGTGAGGTGCGATATGAGACGCAGACAGGTACATCTTGACTTTCACACATCAGAAAAAATTGAAGGTATAGGCAGTGCCTTTTCAAAAGAAAATTTTCAAGAAATGCTAAAAAAGGGTCACGTTGACTCGATAACTGTATTTTCTAAATGCCATCACGGTTGGTCTTATCATCCAACAAAGGTTAATAAGATGCATCCGAATTTAAGTTTTGACCTATTGGGCGCGCAGATCGAAGCGGCACACGAAATAGACGTTAAAACCCCCGTTTATATTTCGGCAGGCTTTGATGAAAAAACGGCTACCGCTCACCCCGAGTGGTTGCGTTGGGACGAAAGTCAATATAAAAACGGTGAAATTATTTACGACCCGCCAAGATATCATCAGTTGTGTCTTAATACGCCTTATCTTGATGAATTGCTTGACGAGATAAAAGAAGTTTGCGAAAACTATGATGCAGACGGTATTTTCCTTGACATAGTTCATGTTGACCCTTGTTATTGCGAAACCTGCCGCGTTGAAATGAAAAAACGTGGTCTTGATGTTAATAATCCTGACGACGTTAAAGTACTTGCAGAAGAGGTTTACGCTAACTATACGAGTCGCGTGCGAGAGACTATTGATTCGGTAAAACCGGGACTTCCCGTGTTTCATAACGGCGGACACATTCGTCACGGTAGATATGATTTAGCGCACGCTAACACCCACCTTGAGCTTGAGAGTCTGCCGACAGGCGGTTGGGGTTACGACCATTTCCCGATGTCTGCGGCTTATGCTCGTACACTCGGTATGGACTACCTCGGTATGACGGGCAAATTCCACAAATCTTGGGGTGAGTTTGGCGGATACAAGCATCCAAACGCTTTACGTTATGAAATGGCGCTTTCCGCAGCAAATGGTGCAAAATCTTCAATCGGTGATCAATTGCATCCGTCTGGACTTATGGATAATGCTACATACACTCTTATTGGTACGGCTTATAAAGAAATAGAAGAGCGCGAGCCCTGGCTTGACGGATATAAAAACAAATCCGATATAGCTGTGCTTTCAAGTGAAGCGTGGCAAAACTATAACAGTATCGCTTTGCCACATTGGTTATCGCTTAACTGGAATTCAGGCTGCGCGCGTATTTTGCTTGAAAGCAATTATCTTTTTGATTTTGTTGACACCGAGACAGATATTTCGGGTTACAAACTTCTTATTTTGCCGGATATTTGCACATTGGATGAAAAGCTTGCAAACAAGATTAAGGAATATATGGCAAACGGTGGTAAGGTGCTCGCGAGCTACGAATCGGGTCTTAACCCCGAAAAGAACGATTTTGCAATAGATTTTGGTTGTGAGTTCGAGGGTAACAGTGAGTATAAGCCTACATATATTCGTCCTGATAGCGATATTGAATCTTTGGCGCAAGGCTCGTATGTTGTTTATGAGGACGCAATGAAGGTGACTGCCACAAGCGGAAAATCTACCGCTATTATTGATAAGCCTTACTTTAACCGCACTGCTCAGCATTTTTGTTCACATTCTCACACCCCGAACAGTGGTGAAAGATATTCAGACGCGGTAATAATGACACAAAACACCGCATATTTTGCCCACAAGGTATTTTATGAATACTATCAGCACGGTAGCATCTATACAAAAGAAATCGTTCGCGCGGCAATCGAGGCGCTTATCGGCGACGCTAAGACTATTAAAACCAATTTGCCTGCACAAGGTGTAATAACACTCACCGAAAACGGCGACAGCCACATTGTTCATACACTTTATGCGTCACCTGTACTTCGTGGCGAAAAAACCCAGATAATAGAGGATATTATTCCGATTTATAACACAACAGTATCGGTTAAGAGCGATAAAGCTCCAAAGTCGGTGACATCGGTACCCGAAAATGTAGCGATTGATTTTGAATACAAAGACGGTAGGGTTAACTTTACAGTACCCAAAATTGATTGCTGGCAGATGACAGAAATTAAATATTAAATCAGTTATAAACTAAAATTTAATAGGCGAGTCACATTTGTAAAAGGTCTGATAATTTGGGCAATATAAACAACAAAACCTTAACCAAAAGTGTGCCTCGAGGCAATACACAACGCTATGAGGTTGCATAGATTATGTATCACATATTCCTTAATGATGTGTTTTTATACATAACAGCACACAAACACAATACAGCACCTGACAATATATAGCAGGTGCTGTATACTTATTTTAGGTTTATTTCTTTTAAAATTTGCTTTTTCGTGTTGACAAAGCATATACATAAATAGTAAAATTAAAATGATATATTTTTGTCTTAAGGAGGGAGAATTTTGGTATTTTCAAGCCTGTTTTTTCTGTATTTGTTTTTACCGCTTAACCTGATTGTATACTACTTTGCCAAGAGCACCAAGGCTCGAAATATTGTTATGCTTATATTCTCTCTTATCTTTTATGCCTGGGGCGAGCCGTTATACGTTTTGTTGCTTATTTTTATGACGGCGTGTGACTGGCTTATTTCGCTGTACATAGAAAAACAAACACCACATAGCGCAAAGGCAAGGCTTGGTCTCTTAATGATGGGCATTGTAAATTTAGGACTGCTTGGTGTATTTAAATACGGCTCTTTTATAATGACAAATATCGGTTTTATAGCAAACAAAACCTTTGCAATTCCTGAAATCATACTGCCTATCGGTATTTCATTTTATACGTTTCAGTTAATATCATATGTTGTAGATGTTTATCGCGGTGATGTGCCCGCGCAAAAGAATTTTGCAACGCTGTTGCTTTACGTGAGCCTTTTTCATCAGTGTATTGCAGGTCCCATAGTTAGATACAGCGACATTTGCGCAGAGCTTGACGAACGCCGCGTTACCCAACGTGATATTGCCGACGGTATATGGCGTTTTTGCTTTGGCCTTGCCAAAAAGGCTATTCTTGCAAATGCCTGTGGTTCTATTGCCGATACGATGCTATCGGGCGGTAGTGCCGCACTTGAAAACAGCAGCGCCCTGTCCTTGTGGATTGGTGTGTTAGGCTACAGTCTGCAGATATATCTTGATTTTTCTGCATACTCGGATATGGCTATCGGTATGGGAAGAATGATTGGAATACACTATCGCGAAAATTTTGATTATCCTTATGTTTCACGTTCGGTTACAGAGTTTTGGCGCAGATGGCACATATCTTTGGGTAGTTTTTTCCGCGATTATGTGTATATACCGCTTGGCGGCAATCGAAAAGGCAAGGCGCGCACATATCTTAACTTGTTTGTCGTGTGGTTTTTAACAGGACTTTGGCACGGCGCTTCGTGGAATTTTGTGCTGTGGGGGCTGTACTTTTTTGTATTTATATTTATTGAAAAACTGTTTTTGTCAAGACTGCTTGTCAAAGACCGTATAGTGTCACACATCTATCTTGTTCTTATTGTCTATTTTGGTTGGATATTATTCCGCTTTGACAATATGGGTGACATACTTACCGTGCTTCGCGGTATGTTTGGCATGAACGGTAATTCATTTACCGATTTTGAAACCACCGCGTTGCTTAAGTCAAATATATTTATACTTATTTTCTGTGTGCTTGTTTCAACACCTATAGTTAAAAAGATAGGAAGTCTTGTAAGATATACTTATATGGACAAAAAAGTGGTTGCAGTGCTTTATATCGCGGGCAGAATACTTGTGCCGCTGTTACTGCTGCTGCTTTCTACCGCAGCGCTTGTAGGCGATAGCTATAATCCGTTTTTGTATTTTCAGTTTTAAAAAATTCAGAATAATAGGGAAGGAGGAATACACCGTATGTCAGTTAAAGAGATTACCGTAATAGACCAGAGCGATGAAGAACGCAAGCTTGACGATAATATGAAGCTGCTTAAAAATTTAAGAACACAGAATATAGTTGATATTAATATGGTAAGGGTTTTTGTAATAGTTTGGTTAGCTGCATCAATTCTTGCGCTGCTGCCTGTGTTCCGCCCCGATTATTCCGAGGTAGAAAAGCGTGAACTGACAAAATTTCCCAAGTTTTCATTTTCGGCGCTGGTATCAGGCGATTATTTTGACGATATAAGTCTTTGGTTTTCTGACACCTTTCCTCTTCGTGATGGCTTTGTGTCACTTAATACCAGAATAACAAACGCTTTTGGTATAAATACAGTTCAGGTGCACGGAACGATAGAGCAGGGCGATGAAATACCCGATATAACATCATCAGAAGCATCCTCGGCAACCGATTCATCAAAGACAGAATCTGTGGCAGCGCCTGATGCAAGTGTTGATGAACAAACCTCATCTGTTGAGGTGATTGTAAGCGAACCTGAACCGCAGTTGCCTGCTGTAGAACAGCTTGGCGCTATGCTTATTGTAGATAACGCTGCTTACGAATATTATAACTTTAATCAAGCTACTGCCGATAACTATGCCGCCACAGTAAACCGCGCGGCGCAAATACTTGAGGGTAAATCACAGGTGTACGATATGATTATCCCTACAAGTATGGCAGTAACTCTGCCCGAAAGCTATAGCGGAAGCACCAATTCCTCTGATCAGAAAAAAGCGATTGACTATATGTATTCGCTGATGTCACCAAATGTAAATAAGGTTGATGTTTATACCACGCTTTTGGCACATAAGAATGAGTATATTTATTTTAGAACCGACCACCACTGGACCTCTTTGGGTGCGTATTATGCGTACCGCGAGCTTATGGGCGTCAAAGGTGCTGTACCTGCCGAGCTTACCGCCTTTAAAGAACACAGGTTTGAAGGATTTTTGGGTTCATTTTATGCCGAGTCGGGTCAAAAGCCAAGCCTTGGCAATACGCCTGACTATGTATTGGCTTACGAGCCTACACAATTGCAGTATATCCGTACCTTTGCGCCTAATACTATGCCTAACGGCACTGATTATCATATAGTATCTGACGGAAACAAACTCAGCGCCGCAAACAAATATCTTTCGTTCGTATGTGGCGACCATCCGTATGGTATAATGACCAACCCCACCATAACCGATGGTTCATCCTGTCTTGTTATAAAAGAGTCTTTTGGTAATGCGATGGTGGCGTATCTTACACAAAATTATCAGAATGTGTATGTGGTTGACTATCGTTATATAAATCAGGTATTCCCGGGCACCCTGCGTCAGTTTGTTGACGAGCGCGGAATACAGGATGTTATGTTTATAAACAATGTATCAGCAACTCGCAGTCCTGCTCTTGTAAATGCAATGAGCGCGTTTGTTGGTCAGTAAAAAAGAGGTTGATATTTATGTCAGACGAAAAAATCATTACAACAAAACAATTTGCCGCTCACTGCCGTAAGGCTATACCCGAAGGTATAGTTTTGCTTGAAAATGACGGCGCTTTACCGCTTAAAGAGAGCGAAAATATAGCTCTTTTTGGTCGCGGTCAGTTTGAGTATCTAAAAAGCGGCAGCGGCTCAGGTGGTCGAGTAAATTGCCCATATGTTACAAACGTTTATGATGAAATCAAAGGTCGTGTAACACTTGATAACAGCGTTACACAGTTTTATCGCGATTTTATAAAGCAAAATCCGTTTGATGCAGGCGACGGTTGGAAGCCTTGCTTTTGTCAGACTGATGCAGTACCAAGTGAAAAATTGGTGCGTGATGCCGCCGCTAGTAGCGATAAGGCTATCTACATAATCTGCCGCAACGTAGGCGAGAGCTTTGACTACGAAAAAGTAGAAGGCAACTGGTATCTTTCGCAGCAAGAAGATGCAACACTTTCTTTGTTAAGTCAACATTTTAAAAATGTTATTGTACTTTTAAACAGTGGTAATATTATGGATATGAGCTGGGTTAAAAAGTATAACATAGGTACGGTGGCATACATCTGGCAAGGCGGACAAGAGGGTGGCGCCGGTACTGTAGACGCCCTTATGGGTGATGTAGCGCCAAGCGGCAGACTTACCGATACAATTGCTAAATCTCCCGAGGATTATCCTTGTGACGATTGCTTTGGCGACATGCAAAAAAATATACACAAAGAAGATATTTACGTAGGCTACCGTTATTTTGAAACCTTTGCACAGGATAAGGTTTTATATCCTTTTGGTTTTGGTCTTAACTATACTACCTTCACACAGGATATTACCGATGTGCAAAAAGATGACGACATAATTACTGTATCAGTACTTGTTAAAAATATAGGAAACTATAGTGGTAAAGATGTTGTTCAGGTGTATTTCAGCGCACCTCAGGGAACACTTGGTAAACCCGCACGCGAGCTTATAGCATTTAAAAAGACAAACGCTTTAATGCCTGGCGAGTCACAGCAGATAACATTGCACATTAACATTTGCGATATGGCCTGCTATGATGACTGCGGTACGACAGGCTACCCATTTGCTTGGGTGCTCGAAAGCGGCGAATATAATGTTTTCGTTGGTCAAAACATTCGTGATGCAAAACAGTGTTTTGCTTTTCATTTAGACGAAACCCGACTTGTAAAACAGTGTGTTCAGGCTTTAGCACCCGTAGAAGAATTTGACCGTATGATAAATGCGGATGGTAAAATCGGCTTTGAAAAAGCAACGCTTAAGCAGTACGATTTAGCAGAGCGTATAAACCAAAATCTACCCGAAGCGCTTGAGATAACAGGCGATAAGGGGATAATGTTACAGGATGTAGCATCAGGTAAGAACACACTTGACGAGTTTATAGCGCAGTTTGACGTAAAAGCGCTTACTGAAATTGTGCGCGGCGAGGGCTTTGCCAGTCCAAAGGCAACCTATCAGGGTACCGCAAGTTGCTTTGCGGGTATTACGAAATCGTGGAATGAAAAGGGAGTACCGGTGGTTACTACATGTGATGGACCAAGCGGTATACGTATGGAAAGTAGCGCGCAAGCTACATGTATTCCTGTAGGAGCGCTTTTAGCATCTGCATGGGCTCCCGAACTATTTGAGGGAATGTACGATTGCCTTGCACAAGAGATGAAACACTATGACGTTGACATCTTGTTAGGACCCGGTATGAATATTCACCGTAGCGGTCTTTGCGGTAGAAACTTTGAGTATTTTTCAGAAGACCCATATCTTACAGGTGTTTATGCTGATAAGATATCCTCTTATTTTACTCAAAAAGGGTTTTATGCTACAATTAAGCATTTTGCTGTTAATTCTCAGGAATTAAATCGTCGAGACGAAAACGAGGTGCTCAGCGAACGCGCATTGCGTGAGATATATCTCAGAGCTTTTGAAATCGCTGTAAAGGGTGGCTCGGTCAAAGCAATTATGACCTCTTATAATCGTATTAATGGCATTCATACCTCAGGCAGTTATGACCTAACCACCACTATTTTACGTGACGATTGGGGATATGATGGTTTTGTTATGACCGACTGGGGTACTACAATGGATGACCCAAATAATGGCACCGACAAAAACACCAACCTTGCTACAATGGTCAAGGCTCAAAATGATATTTATAAGGTTAAGGGCGATTCGGCGCTATGCGTTGATGACCAGCAAGAAGCACTTAAAAACGGTTATTTAACTGTTGGCGAACTACAAAGATGCGCTAAAAATCTTTTGCAGTTTACAATGCAAACCTATGCTTTCCGCTCGGGCAAAAAGCAAAACGTTAACGAATTGTCTGATGCAAATGAATGCGTTTATCATAAAAACCTTCTTGAAGAAAAACTGCAAATCTGTACCGACCATATAAAAATATATCAGCATACGCCAAGAAGACGCATACAACTGGAACTTGAAGAAAGTGGTATGTATTGCGGAGAGATTTTATATAACTTAAAGGGTAACCAGTTAGAACAAAAAGATATACTCGTTTACGTTGATAATTGTGGAGGAATACGTATGGTGGGTATTGTAACCGGTAAACAAGAGAAGCAGCGTTTTAGAATTTATGTTGATAAAAATTCAAAAATATATTTCCAAGATGGAATAGAGGAATTTAACCTTTATAAACTTTAATTTCAAAACGCTTGACAACACACCCAAAAATCAATATAATATATAAGCCGCCAAAAACGGCGGCTTATATATTCGGAGACGTATCGAAGTGGGGACGTTTGCGAGCGACTTTATATTTGGAGAGTTATCGAAGTGGTCATAACGGGGCTGACTCGAAATAAGTTGTTCGGCTTATACCGGACCAAGGGTTCGAATCCCTTACTCTCCGCCAAAAAATTCGACAAGTTTCGACTTGTCGAATTTTTTTATCCATTGCGAAAGCAATGGTATATCATCACGCATTAGCGTGTATCTCATCACCGGAGGTGTATATCATCAGCCGTAGGCTGTATTCTCTTTCGCAATGATGATATACAAAACTTCGTTTTGATGATATGCAATTTCTTCGAAATTGATGATATACACGGCTTTGCCGTGATTTTTTAGCGGCATAACATCACTAAAATCCTCGTCAAGATGGATTCGAACGACCAAAACAAAGAATAACCTTGTTGTATAGCAAGTGGTTTTTTATGATTGCTTGAATTAAATGGTGACTTATGGTATAATGGTTTTGCTTAGTTGAAGTGATATTCTTTCAACACAAAATCTTTAATTTTGCAATAATTTGGGGAGGGCACTTATGGAACTTTTAGATAAAAAATGGGACAAACTAAAAAACGAAGAGGAACGCCTTTTTGCTGAAGAAAGAAAGAGAAAAATATGCGAAGGCATACCGAGTATTATTTTTCTTGTGATAGTAATGCTGGAAAGTTATTTTTCGCATTTTGCGGTATTAATTTTTAGCAATCGAAGTGATATAACAAAAAAGTTCATCCCCATACCTCAACTTTGGAACTTTCTTGATAAAATAAATCTGCAGGATATTCCTTCAGTAGCCTTTATGATACCTTTGGTGGGTGCGGCTGCATTTGGCATAATAGCCGGTATTACAGCAGCGCTTTTGTCGCGATTCACAAAAAACATTAAAGGTAATGCACCTTCTCTTTGCCCTAAAACCAAGAGTTTTGATTCTGCAATCATCTGGACAAAAGCACTTAAAAAACGACATATATGGGCACCAAGATTTTTTATAATCGCTCTTTTGATAGTCGTTTTATGGATTGTTGGTATAACCACCATTATTATATATAATTACAAAGATACCATAGATTTTTCTAACACCTTACTTACAGGATTTGCTGAAATACTTTTCTATTCAATAGTTTGGGCAATTTTAATTTTCTATTTTGGTGTACCTAAATATCAGTGGGTTTCTTATTTTAACAATATTATTAAAGAACTAAAAAAAGAGAAAGAGAAACAAGCAAAATTCAATAATTTAATTCAGCTTTATATTGATAACAAGCATGATGAAGTAAGAGAATTACTTAAAGATTATAAAAACACCAAAAGCGGTGATATTTGTGCACTTAAAATTCACACCGCTAAGTTGGAAACTGATATTACCGAGCAGGTCAGAAACGCTTATGACAGTTTGTGGAAAGCTAAAGAGTTAGGTTTTGTAAATGATAAAATAAGACAAGATACAGACGAATGGCTTGCCGTTTTAACACCTATGATTAAGGCGCTTGCCCAGGAAGATATACTTAAAGCTTATCAGCAAATTATTGACGGCGATACAGGTCTTATACTTTACTGTGATGAACATGCTGCTTACGGTCACCCTGATGCTGTCGTATTGCAAATTTTCGGGTATATCAACTCAGGACTAATGAACGATCCAGAGAGGTTTTATGAAAGTTGGCTTGAAAAAATTAAAATGGCAAAGCGTAGAGGTATTTCAGAAGAACTTCAAGAAATGGCCGAAACGCTTATAACAGGGCTTGAAAAACAAATCCGAATCAATAAGGAATATGAAAAGTGGGAAAAACAAATTGCTGCTAAGTACACTCCCACCTACAGTATGGACGGTTCACTTTCCTCTTGGGCAGAATTTAGTGGCTGGTATGATTTTAGAACCGGCGAGCCTTTATATAGAGTAGAAGGACATATTGTAAATGCAAAGGGTGAGGATGTTTCTGCTGCTTGGTGGGAATAGAAAAAGTCTTTGCCTATGGAACACTGATATATGGAGTCCAATACAACGATTAAACACCATTCAAAAAATATGCAGCGGTTCGAACCCATAGGTTAAAAATTTAAAATACCTCGAATTTGTACAACCTTTCCAAAGAAAAAGACAAGTTTCGACAGATGCTTGTCTTTTTCAGTTATATTCGCCTTACGGCGAGTGGTATTGCTTCGCAGTGATATTTGTCTTGCGACAAGTGATATTCGCTTCGCGAGTTTTGGAGGCGAATATAATATCACTGAAACCATACGGTTTCAATATCACTTTTATGAAATAAAAATATCACTGTGCCGTAGGCACAATATCACTAAAAACTGTAGGAGTTCGAACACATAGCTCGAAAATTTAAAAGACATCGAATTTGTACACCCTTTCCAAAAATCTGCCGACTAAAAGTTGGCAGATTTTTTATTGCATACCTCTGCGTTAAATGCTATAATATATACAGTCGGGAAAATATTTCCTTACTAAATATATTTTGGAGGTTTGGTTATGAATTCTATTAAAAAGTACATAGCAGAATTTATCGGCACATTTGTGCTGGTGCTTTTTGCTTGCGGAACTGCCGCTGTTGTTGGCTGTTCGGCAGAAAACGGCACAGGCTATCTGCTCACAGCTTTGGCATTCGGCTTGGTAATTGTCGCTATGGCATACTCAATCGGAAATATTTCGGGTTGCCATATCAATCCCGCCGTTTCAATTGCGATGCTTGTTAGCGGCAAAATGTCTGTAAAAGATTTTATCGGCTATGTTATCGCTCAGTTCGCGGGCGCTACAGCAGGCGCTGCAGTGCTTATGGCTATTGTTGGTAAAGATAGCGGTCTTGGTGCTAATGCGCTTTATGAAGGCAATATTTGGCTTTCGATTTTAATTGAGGTTATTTTAACATTTGTATTTGTTATCGCAATTCTTGGAGTTACCTCAAAAGAGAGCAACGGCGCGGTAGCAGGTATTGTGATTGGTTTGTCACTCACATTGGTACATATTCTTGGCATTTCGTTTACAGGCACATCGGTAAACCCTGCCCGCAGCTTTGGTCCCGCGCTCTTTGTAGGCGGCGAGGCGCTTAGCAATGTTTGGGTATTTATTGTAGCACCGCTCGTAGGCGGCGTGCTTGCAGCGCTTGTTTACAAATTTCTTTCAAGTAAAAAAGAAGATTAATGATTTAAAAACTAACGGACAGTAAAGAAATTTTCTTTGCTGTCCATTTTTTTAATGACATTTTAATTTCTATATGGTATTATATCTTCATAAAATCAATTAGAAAGCTTTGAAAGGAAATATATTTATGAAAGTTTTAATTATTAACGGCAGTCCGCGAGCAAACGGCAATACAGGTATCGCTCTTGCGGAAATGGAAAAGGTATTTCACAAAAACGGAATTGAAACCGAAATTTTTCAGATTGGTAACCGCGATATCCGCGGCTGTATGGCATGCGGCTATTGCTTTAAAAACGGCAAATGCGCCATAGATGACATTGTAAATAATGAGCTTGCTGCAAAATTTGAAGAATGTGACGGTCTGGTTGTGGGCAGTCCTGTATTTTATGCTTCGGCAAACGGCAGTCTCATATCATTGCTTGACCGATTATTTTACAGCACATCGTTTAATAAAACAATGAAGGTTGGCGCCTGCGTTGCTGTTGCCCGCCGCGGCGGATGTACTGCCACCTTTGACCAATTAAACAAATACTTTACCATATCGGGTATGCCTGTAGCGTCAGGTCAGTACTGGAACAGTGTTCACGGTAGAAAGGTAGGCGAGGCAGTAGGTGATGAAGAGGGTTTGCAGGGTATGCGGACGTTGGCTGAAAATATGTCTTTCCTCATTAAAAGTATAGCACTCGGTCGTGAGAAATTCGGAATCCCCGAAAAAGAAAAGTGGATAATGACAAACTTTGTAAGATGAATTTAAAACCGATAAGTCAATTATGACTTATCGGTTTTTTGTTAATTGTTTATGCTTTGTTTTTGATTATCAGTATAACGGCAACCGCAATAACAGCAACAACTGCCGCTGTGCCGCCGCAGAAAAGTATCCATTTCAAAACGGAATTATCAGGCTTTGCACCTGCGTATAAATATGATTCTTCATAACTTGAAGTTGTTTCGTCTGTTGTAATGGTTTCACTTTCATTGCTTGCGGTTTCTTCAGTGACGACTGTGCTTTCGGTTTCACCTGAAGAAATGCTGTTAATTGATGATGTGTTGTTTTTATCATTGGTGTTTTGCTCAGAGGTTTGATTGTTTGCACTATTGTTATCATTACCGTCTGATGTGCCACCGTCTATGATTATATTACCGTTTGCATCCGCTACGGGTAACGCATAGCTACAGGTGTCGCATTTGTTATCCTTGTTATTGTCGCTATGAGCGCTGCGGGTATTTGCGGTTTCGTTACCGCACTGCGTACATTCTTTCCAGTGGTTTAAGGTATCGTTTTTCCAACCTGAAGGTATGTGTGCTGATGCTTTTATTTCAAGGTGACTGCTGTCGGTTATCTGTTGCGTGCAGGCTTTGTCTAAAAACCTCAGTCCGCAATCACATACATAATACGCTTTTGTGCCGTTTGTAAGACAGGTAGCATTTACTTGTGAAATTGTATTTTTGATACCGTGAACGTGACCTTCCGATATAACAACAAAGTCTAAAATCAGTCCGTTACCGAGCTGAGAAAGGTTGTATGACACGCTGTAACTGCCCGTTGCGCCAAGGTCGGCACCTATTGACAGTAAATTTGAATTAACAGAGTTTATATAGCTTTCAATATCTCCGTCTATGTATATTTGAGTTTTGTTATTGTCTTTCTTTAAAAAATTTACAAGCTTTGTTTGATTGTAATTTGTAAAGCTTCGACCTTCTTTTATATAGTAGTTTGCGGCTGTAGCTGTAGCCTGAGGAACTAAAGCAGCATAAAATTCTTCAAAGGAATGACCCTTTAGCAGTTGTTTGGTTGTTATGTTAAAATAAGTATAGAAGATATCTTCACCCTGATCGTCCCAGGTTACGTCGGTGTAATACCACTCGCCGTCAAGCTTTACAAGATTCCATGCATGACCCTCGGTTTTTTGTGTTGTTGGATTGATACTGTTACCTCTTACGTACCAAGCGGGAATACCTGCTTTTATCATAAGATGCTGATAAGCCTTGGAGTAGCCGTTGCAAACGGCTTTGCCCTCTACCAGTGCGCCGTAAGCGTTTTGGTCGTTATCGGTGCTTACGTACGTAACTGTGTCAATGAGACGGTCGTGCAGGGTCTTTGCCTTGTCATAGTCCAAGCCGCTCAGTCCGCTTGTCAGTTCGTTTACTTTAGCATTATATTTAGATTTTGCAGTGCTGAGTGCGCTACCTGTCATAGTATACACGGGAATTATAGTGAGTGTTTTACCGTTGGACGAGCCACTCCACGCGCCGTTGACCCAGAAATATTCGGGATAATCACTATAGAATAATGGATATATATTTGTTTTAATTTCATCAAA